>JBKPOO010000099.1:0-9217 GCA_046733175.1 Pseudomonadota bacterium | reverse complement strand
GTGATCGAGTTCGCGCGGAAATATGACCCGCAGCCCTTCCATCTTTCCGATGAAGCCGCGGCGAAAACACATTTCGGCCGGCTAGCGGCGAGCGGCTGGCATACTGCGGCGATGACGATGGCGGTCATCGCCCGAAGGGTCATCGCGGACGAACAGGCGGGATTAGGGTCTCCCGGGATCGACGAGCTCCGCTGGAAGAAGCCCGTGTACCCAGGCGACACCCTGCACGTTCACGGCAAGATCCTCGAGAAGACGCCTTCCCGCAGCCGTCCCGATATCGGGTCCTTTCGAGCGCAGAACACCGTCGCCAATCAAGACGGTGAGGTCGTCATGACCTTCATTTCTATCGTTCTGATTCGGCGGCGGCCGCCCGAGAAGACCGCCTAAACCGAATTATTCCTTGTTCGAACGATCGTGGCGGCTGTGCCAGCCATTGTTCGAGCGGGTCGTCGTGGAGTCGCTGGTCGTGGTCGCCGACGAGCGATTCCACCGGCTCTGCTCAGAACCGCGCGTCGTAGATGTGCTTCCCGAATCCACGCTCCGCGTGCGGATGCGATTGAACCCGGTCGAATCCGAGGTGCGTGTACGCACTCGGTTGAATCCGCTCCAATTCTCGCGCGGTGCGACGCTGGTCGTGGTCGTCGCGGTGGTCGTGGTGCTCGTCGAGCCCGAGCGGTAGCGGGAGAATTTGTCCCGCCAATACTGGCGCTCAGCATCGGTGATCTGCCGACGGTGACGATCGCGGTCGTAGACGTAATAGCCCGCGCCCGGATAATACCAGCCGTCGTTCCAGCCGTACGGATAACCTCCGTAGCCGTAACCGATGTAGCTGCCATATCCGCCATACGGATATCCGCCGTATCCATAGCCGCCGTACGGATAGCTTCCGTAGCCATACCCGCCATAGGGGTAGCCGCCGTAACCGTAGCCGTAATTGCCGTAACCGACGCCAAGGCTGCCGTAACTGCCGTAGGGGTCGCCGAAGCCGTAGGCGCAACCGCCCAGGACGAGGCCGCTCGTTAGCGCCAGAGCGGCGAGGCGAATCTTTGATCCACGCATGATTCGAGTCTCCAGAACAACGGAGTAACCTCGGGGGAAAGCGCTCAGACGCGTTAACCGCGGCTGAATTTCAATTGTTTAGCCGGCGACGCCCGACTTTGCCTTGGCTCGGCGGGTCTTGGCCTGGTTCTGGGGATCGAGCGCACCGGTGACCCGGACTTCGCGCTTCGCGTCATGCCAGATCTGCTGATAGGCCAAATAGGCGAGGATGCTGGCCAACAGCAGGAACACCGCAACCGCAAGTCCCGCGGCATGACGCCGCTCGAGGTCGGGCTGTGCGGTCCACACCAGGAACGCCGACACGTCCTTCGCCATCTGGTCCACCGTCGCATTGGTGCCGTCGGCGTAGCTCACCTGGCCGTTTGTCGTCAGCGGCGGCGGCATCGCGAGGTTGAGGTTCGCGAAATAGGGATTGAAGTGGAGGTTCGGCCCCGGCTTCGCATCGGCGGGAAGCGGCTTGCCCGCCTCGTTCCGATAATTGTTCGGATTGGTGAAGCCGGTCAGCAGCGAGTAAACGTAAGCGGCCCCGCCCTCCCGCGATTTGGTGATCAGCGACAGGTCGGGCGGAAGCGCGTTGTTGTTCGCCGCACGCGCCGCGGTGTCATTGGCGAATGGGCTCGGGAAATTGTCGGACGGCAACGCCTTGCGGGTCGCGGCTTCGCCCGTATCGGGATTGATAGTCGGGACTTCGATCTTCCACTGCTTGCCCGAGCCGGCATAAGCCTTGATCTCGGCCTCATTGTAACCGAGCGCCTCCAGCTCGCGGAACGAGACCAGCTTCAGGCTGTGGCACGCCGAACAGACCTCTGTGTAGACCTGGAGGCCGCGCTGCAGCTGCGCCTGGTCGAACTTGCCGAATGGACCGTCGCTCGACAGGTGAAGAGCCTTCGGCTCCTTGTGGAATTCCTCCGCGGCGAGCGGCGCGGGCGGGTTCTGGAAATAGGTCGCGAGGTTGCTGATCATCGAGAAGAGCAGGATCGCGGCGAAAACCGAACCGATGAAACCCAGGATGAAACGCATTTTCGTGCCGCCCCCTTAGCCCGCGGTCGCCACTGAACCGCGCCGCGGTCTTGTCTGCCCCGCAGGAGCTGCCTCGGCGGTCTCGCCGTGAAGCACGCTTTCGCTGATCGAGTTCGGCAGCGGGTCCGGCGTCTCGAACGCGGACACCAGCGGCAGGATCACGAGGAAATGAAGGAAATAATAGGCTGATGCCGCCTGCCCGAGCGCGGTGCGCCACCAGTTCAGCGGAGCTCCGCCGACGTAGCCGAGGATTACGACGTCGATCACCAGCAACCAGAAGAATCGCTTGAAGACAGGGCGGTAGCTTCCCGAGCGGACCGGCGACTTGTCCAGCCAGGGCAGGAAGAACAGCACCAGGATCGAGCCGAACATCGCCAGCACGCCCCACAGCTTGGCCGGGAGGATGAAGTCGATCGTGAACGAGCGAAGGATCGCGTAGAACGGCCAGAAGTACCATTCGGGCACGATATGCGCCGGCGTCGCCAGCGGGTTCGCCGGAATGTAATTGTCCGGATGGCCGAGATAGTTCGGCGCATAGAAAGTCACGACCGCGTAGATCAGCAGGAAGAAGGCCGAAAACCAGCCGTCCTTGGCCGTGTAGAACGGGTGGAACGGCAAGGTGTCCTTCTCATCCCTGACGTCGACCCCGGTCGGGTTGCCTGATCCGGGAATATGCAGCGCCCAGATGTGCAGGATCACGACCGCCGCGATCACGAAGGGCAGCAGATAGTGCAGCGAGAAGAAACGGGTCAGCGCCGCCTGGTCCGGAGCATAGCCGCCGAGCAGCCAGACGCGGATCGGCTCGCCGACCAGCGGGAAGGCCGAGAAGAAGCCGGTGATGACCTGCGCTCCCCAATAGCTCATCTGGCCCCAGGGGAGGACGTAGCCCATGAACGCCGTCGCCATCATCAGCAGGTAGATGACGAGCCCCAGCATCCAGACGAGCTCGCGAGGCGCCTTGTACGACCCGTAGTACAGGCCGCGGAAGATGTGGATGTAGACGACGATGAAGAAGAAGCTTGCGCCGTTCATGTGCGCGTAGCGAAGCAGCCAGCCCGCGTTGACGTCGCGCATGATGAGCTGGTTGACCGAATTGAAGGCGCCGTCGCCCGTCGCATAATAATGCATCGCAAGGACGATGCCGGTCACGATCTGGATCATCAGGAAGACCCCGGCGAGGACTCCGAAGTTCCAGAAATAATTGAGGTTGCGCGGCACCGGATAACCCGGGCCGGTCGCACCGTAGACGAGCCGCGGGATCGGCAGCCGCTCGTCCAGCCACTTCATCACCGGATGCTTGGGTTCGTAGGGCCTGGCCCAGGAAAAGCTCATGTCTCAGCTAGCTCCCAATCTGGACCGTCGTGGGCGAGGTGAATTGATATTCCGGGACCTCGAGATTCTTCGGCGCGGGCCCCTGTCGGATGCGCGCCGCCGTGTCGTACATCGACCCGTGGCACGGGCAGAAATAGCCGCCGTACGGACCCTTGTTCTCGCCTTCGCCGATGCCAAGCGGAACGCAGCCAAGGTGGGTGCAGACGCCGAGCGTGATCAGCCAGTTCGCCTTCCCGGGCTTAGTGCGATCCGCGAGCGACTGCGGGTCGCGAAGATCGGACAGGCTGACGGCGTTCGCCTCGGCGATCTCCTTCGGGGTCAGATTGCGGATGAACACCGGCTGCTTGCGCCACTGGGTCTTGATGCCCTGCCCTGGCTGGATCTTCGAAATGTCGACTTCGGTGGTCGAGAGAGCCAGCACGTCGGCCGACGGGCTCATCTGGACGATCAGCGGGGCCAGCGCGGCAACCGTGCCGACTCCCGCGAAGCTGACGGCGGCGACGTTGAGGAAGTCGCGGCGGCGTACCCCTTCCGGGCCTGACTGTTCGGTAACCCCAGCGGAAGCCTTGGTGGCCATCGTAACCCTTTTTGACGCTTTATCTGTTGGTCATGCCGGAAGGCATTAAACGACGCCGCCCCGGCTGGGCGCCGGAGCGATTGGCGGGCCTGATAGCGAGGCATATCCCCCCTGCCAAGGCCGGAATGCGAGGGGATTCCGCGAGTCTTCGAACAAAGATTCGTTTCGCCTGTGGATAAGTGGTAGAATGCGAGTCGCCATCCGGGATGGGGCGCGATGGAGGGTTACCGACTCTATTTCATGGACCGCTTCAGCGGCCACATCGATCACCGCCGCGATTTCCTCGCGAGCGACGATGGTCACGCGATCGAAATCGCGCAAGGCTGGTACCGAGGCGTGCCGATGGAGTTGTGGCTCGGCGGCCGCAAGCTCAAGCGCTGGGAAGAGCAACCGCTCGCCGCGCTTGGCGAGGGCCGCCCGACCTCGACGCCCGCATAGCCGCCAGCGTCTGCGCCAGACCGCCCCGCGCCCGCGCCCGAGCGACCTTTTCGCCGCGCTCAAGGTCGATATTCTACGGTTTTGCGAGGAGTGAAGTGATGCCCTGGTTCATCGGCAGGACCGAAGCCATGTCCGATCCGGACGGCGCTCGGCGCAAGGTCTTCGAACGGCTCAAAGGGCTGGCGGAGCTCGACGACCCCGAGGGACTCGTGGTGCCGATCCTCGTCGACGCGATCCTGATCGCCGAGGCGTATCGCGGCGCTCGCCACCAGATCACGTTCCTGCCCGAGCTGACCAAGAGCGTGGATGCTTTGCTCCGCGAGTTCACCATCCTCGACAAGACCAGGGAGTGGGCGGACTCCTGACGGCTCAGAAATGATGCGTGCAGAGAACGAGCAAGAGGATGATCGGGATGGGAATTCCGATGAGGTACAATAGGATGGAGCGCATGACATCCGCCTCCGTTCGACGCCCGCCGCGCGGACAATGACCGGCCGGCGGTGCGGTTCCGTCTAATCGGCGACCGCGACGGTTCCGGGTTCAGCCTTGTGCTCTTGCCGCCCGAGCAGGGCCGCGCGAAGCATGATGGCCGCGGCGTAGAGCACGACCACGAGAACCAGCCAACGCAGCAGCGGTATCGGCAGATTGATGACCAGGTAGGCCGCGGCGAAGACCGCCGGAATTCCGGCGATCGTCAGGCCCATCACCACCCGAAGATCGAGGTTGCCGGTGTTGATATGACGAATCCCGGCGCTCGTCCCCATCAGCGCCGCGGCGCCGGCCATGATCGGGAAACATAAGCGCGGATTCATTCCCATCAGGCTCAGTACCACGAGGGTCGGCGCATAATTGCCGACGCCGTAGTTCAACAGGACGCCGAACAGGAAATTGGCGACGATGGCGACGACGGTCAGTGTTACCGGCAGTGATGTGGCCATGCCGCCGCCAGGCATCCAATGCAGGTTGGTGAGCGCATAAGCGATCGCCGCCAACGTCAGGCCGACTGCGACAATGAGCTGGACGATCCAGACGCGCGTGCGGTGAACCATAGGCGCGCCGATCAATCCGCCGACCGTGCAAGCCAGGATGCAGCCCACCAAAAGCACTGGATCGACCTTCACTCCGAGCTGCAGCAGGAAAATGATCGATTCGACCACCGCTCCGATCGTCAGGCCGACGAGAATCGTGGGCGGGATCAGGCGGTCCGGAACGAGCTTGCGGAACTTGAGCCACGCCGTCGTCGGCGCGAACGAGCCGATGCCGAGCGTGTCGAAGAAGTTGACGATCGCGCCGAGCACTAGAGTTTCAACGGTGGGCCAGGCACGCCGGGCGAGCGCGGATCTCACCAGAACGATCGTAAAGACCAGAGTCGCGAGGACGATCGGAATCAAAAGCGCGATCAACATCGTGGACATGTGGAAAGCCCCCTCACCTTTTCCTTTTGTAGCGTCATTGCGAGCCCGCGCCAGCGGGCGAGGCAATCCAGCAACAAACTGGATTGCTTCGTCGCTTCGCTCCTCGCAATGACGGTTCGAGATGAAACCTCTCGACGACCAGCAGCAGGCCGCCCGCGATTGGTTCGAATCCCTGCGCGACCGAATCTGCGAGGCGTTCGAGGAGATCGAGCGCGAGGCCGGCTCAAAGGCGGCTTTCGCTTACACCCCTTGGGAACGCACCGATGTGACCGGCGAACCTGGCGGCGGCGGCGTTCGCGGGCAGTTGACCGGCAAGGTCTTCGAAAAGGTCGGGGTCAACGTTTCCACCGTCGGCGGCGAGTTCGCACCGGAGTTCGCCAAGAGCATCCCCGGCGCGGACGAGGATCCGCACTTCTTCGCGACCGGGATCAGCCTCGTCGCGCACATGGCCAATCCGCACGTGCCGGCAGTCCACATGAACACGCGGTTCCTGACGACCACCAAGCGATGGTTCGGCGGCGGCGCGGACCTCAATCCCGCAATTCCGTATGACGAAGATACCGAGGCCTTCCACGCGCGCCTGCGCGCCGCCTGCGCCGCCCACGACCCGACTTTTTATCCGCGATTTTCGAAATGGGCGGAGGAATATTTCTGGCTCCCCCATCGGGGAGTTTCACGCGGAGTCGGCGGAATCTTCTACGATTATCTCGAGGATTATTTTGATGCCCATTTCGCGTTCACCCGGGACGTCGGCGAAGCCTTCCTCGACGTGGTTCCGGCGCTCGTTCGAAAGCGCATGGACATGTCTTATTCGGACGAAGACATGGAGCGGCTGCTCGAGTTTCGCGGACGCTACGTGGAGTTCAACCTGCTTTACGACCGCGGCACCCTGTTCGGGCTCAAGACCGGCGGCAACATCGAGGCGATCCTGATGAGTCTTCCGCCGCTGGCGAAGTGGAAATAGCTCGTCCCCGGAACGGGGAGGGGGACCATGCGGCGAAGACTGCATGGTGGAGGGAGCGGCGCGCCCTGATCCGAACCCCCTCCACCGCCTCTGGCGGTCCCCCTCCCCACGCCTGCGGCGCAGGAAGGAGCGAATGACTTACACCCCCCTCCCCCCTGGCGAACTGGCGGCAGTCGTCACCTATCTCGAGATGCACGAGCCGCCGGCCGCCGGAGTTCCGGATTCGCCGCTCAGGCTACAGCGGCTCGAACAGCCTGAGACGGAACGCTACCGCGAGCTTTTCCGCCTGGTCGGATCGCCCTGGCTATGGTTCTCCCGGCTTGTAATGGACGATCCGGCCCTCGGCGCGATCATCCGGCATGCGGACGTCGAACTCTTCGCGGTGGTCGATAGCGCCGGCGCCGATGCCGGCATGCTCGAACTGGACTTTCGCGAACCCGGCCAGTGCGAGCTCGCCTTCATCGGCCTCGTCCCCGAGCTCTCCGGCAGAGGGCACGGCAAATGGCTTCTGGCTGAAGCCGTCCAGCGCGCCTGGAGGCCTGGCGTGACGAGAGTGCACGTTCACACTTGCTCGCTCGACCATCCGGCGGCGCTGGCCGCGTACCGGCGAGCTGGCTTCATTCCCTACAAGCGCGCTTTGGAGAGATTCCCGGACCCTCGGCTCAAGGGTTTCCTTCCGAGGGATTCGGCGCCTCAGGTGCCGGTCTTTGGAACCGACGCCTTGCCCCCCGAAAGCTGAACGTAGATCCGCGCCAGGATCACCGAGAAGGTGGCCGCAAATCCGGCCGAGATAATCGAGGTCAGGAGAGCTGCGATCAAGGCTCCGACGCTGAACGGATGAATCGTGCCGAACATCGTCCGGACGAGAATTCCGACCATGATCTGTCCGACGAACAGGACGACGACGATGGCCGCGATCACCGTCAGGACCAGGAAGCCGAACAGCTTCCAATACGCTCCGTCGGCGAGCTGCCAGCCGCGTTTGATGAGGTGGATCGGGCCGCCGGCTTCACCGGCCGCCGCGGGGATCATGAGCTGGAATCGGGGCGCCGCGAACAGGCACATGATGAGAGCGACCAGAATCGCCTTGCCGGCATCCGGACTCGGCGAACTCGTCGCAAGGCTTTGGAGACCTGCCGGGCCGGCAATGAAAATCATCACCGGAACGAGAACGATTCCGAGCGCCAGGACCACAAGAACCAGCGCAGCAAAGGTCGGTGTCACTCGCCGCGCACCGTGCTCAATTGCTTCCGCGACGCTCGTTCTTCCAAGCGCGAGACGGATGATCGCGATCTCGCCCGCGATGCTGAGGATGCCGACGATAAGCATGACCAGCGGCATCCAGGACGGCGGGTTCTCTCCCGACAGCGATGGAGGCGGCGCAATCAGCCCGGAAACGGTTTGCGGAAGCACGAGCAGCGCCAGCGCGACGCTGGTGATCAACTTGCCGTCGTGACCGATGACATGGGTCGTTTCCTCCCAGGCCTTTGAAATCGACAATTTGCTCATAATGCTCCCCGTTGCTCAGCTCCCTTATGCGAAGGCCGGGGGCGCCGCGCAACGGCGCTTGCGATGGCTGGCACTCATCGCCATTTCGGCGAGGGCAAATGGACTCGGTCGGCGACATCGAATGGCGGGTGAGCGAATCGCCCATCGCTTATGAGGAGGCGCTCGCGTTCATGGAGGATCGCGCTGCCGCTATTCGAGCGGGAACTGCAGCGGAATGCATCTGGCTTCTGGAACACCCGCCACTGTTCACCGCCGGAACCAGCGCGGATCCTGCCGAGCTGCTGAATCCCATGCATTTTCCGGTGTTCGAGGCCGGCCGCGGCGGCCGATACACCTATCACGGGCCGGGCCAACGCGTCGGTTATGTGATGCTCGACCTCGAAAAACGCGGAAAGGACATCCGCTGCTTCGTCCATTCGCTCGAACAGTGGGTCATCGATGCTTTGGCGCGCTTTGGCGTAAATTCGCACCGGTCGGACGGCCGCATAGGAATCTGGGTCGGCGAGGGCCAGAATGAGGCGAAAATCGGCGCGTTGGGAGTGCGGATCAAGCGCTGGGTCACCCTCCACGGCTTCGCGATTAACGTCGATCCCGACTTAACGCACTTCAACGGGATCGTGCCGTGCGGAATCTCCGAATTCGGAGTGACGAGCCTCGCTTCGCTTGGGAAACAAATGGCCGTGACGGGTGTTGATGGGGCCTTGAAGGGCGAGTTCCATCAGTTTCTCAAGAGGTTGAGCAAGACTTGCAAAGTCTCTTGATGCAAACTCACCCTTCAGACTATTGTGCGCGCGATTTGCGACGCGGGCGACCGCTGCAGATCGCAATAATTAGGGAGTCTTGAATGCGTGCTCTTATCCTGGTCGCTGGTGCGGCCCTGGCGGTTGCCGCTTGCAGCAGCAA
>JBKPOO010000098.1:0-55223 GCA_046733175.1 Pseudomonadota bacterium | reverse complement strand
TTGTACGTCTCGACTTGTTGTGGGAAGGTCGGTCAGCAGGCGCTCCGCTTCCTCCAGCCAACCAAGAGGAACGAGCGCGCGAGCCAATTCGAGGCGCGGCACGACTTCGTTGGGTGCAATCGCCACTGCGGCGCGGAAGTGCGTTACTGCGAGTTCAAACTCGAAACGGCGGGAATGAAGCAACCCGACGAAAAGTTGCAATCCCATGTCCTTCGGATGTTGCTGAAGCGCTCGCTTGGCCACCTCGAGGGCCCGGTCGTAATCGCCCCTGCGCGCATACTCGATGGCCTCACGGGCGAGCGGCGGAATCGGTCCCATGCTCCGATGCATTACAGACGTCTCTGCAAAGGGCATACATCAGGCTTTCGCGTTGATGTTGTGCCGCCGTATAGTCGTGCGATGAACGTAACCAATTCCGCTTCGGGCACGACTGTCATCAATCCTAACCGTGTGCTCGACGAGGCTATTGCGGCGCTGAACGGGCACTCGCGTCCGCTTCCGCTTGACGACGTCGATCGTGCGCTCAAGATCGCACCGCACGACCCGCGGCTCTGGCACATCAAGGGCCTCATTCACCGAGAACACGATCAACGCGAACTGGCGATCCCCGCGATGCAGCGCGCCGTCCAGCTCGCTCAGAACGAGCCGCTCATCGTTCATGGCTACGCGCGAACCTTGCTCGAAGCGGGACTCCCGTGCGTGGAGGAATTCGGCCGCGCGATGAAAGCTTCGCCGAATAATCCCGAAGTCGTGAAAGGCCTCGTCGCGGCGCTGGCGGCGGCGGGAAGGTCCGCCGAGGCTGTGGAAGGCCTTGAACTCGCCCTTCGTAAAAGCCCCTTGTGGACCGATGGCCATGTCCTGCTCGCCCAGATGCGCTGGGCGGAGGGCGAACGGGAGGGCTTCACCCGAAGCTTCGACGAGGCGCTTGCGATCCACCCGAACAGTCTCGAGCTCCGCCGCGAGCAGTTGGTGGCCTTGCTCGAAGCGAGGCATTTCGAGGATGCCAGGGAGCGGGTCGAGCAGGGCCGTCGCCTCTTCGGCGACCATATCCTCTTCACGTCGCATGAGGCGGCCGTCCTGTCGGAGAGCGGCGACCTTGATTCCGCAGACCCGCTGTTCACCGAATTGGCCGCGCTCGATTTCGCCAACGTCGACATGTGGCGAGTGCGTCACCTGCTTCGGTCTGGACGACCCGCCGAGGCGAGCACGGTCATGGACCGATGGTTGGGCACCACCGATGAGGACCTTTTCTGGCACTATGCGGCAACGGCCTGGCGTCTCACGGGCGATCCGCGTGAGGATTGGCTTGAAGCCGACGAACGGCTGGTGGGGGTCTACGACATCGCCGACCGGCTTCCACCGCTCGATCGGCTCGCCGAGGTGCTTCGCAAGCTGCACGTTTCAAAGAGCGAGTTCTTCTCACAGTCGGTTCGGGGCGGCACTCAAACGGACGGCAATCTCTTCCAGCGGATCGAGCCGGAAATCGTCGCCATGCGCGAAGCGATCCGGAAGACAGTGGCCGAACATGCAGCCCAGTTGCCGCCTATTGATCCCAAGCATCCGTTGCTTCGCTCTCGGCCGGAGACCGTCCAGTTCACCGGTGCATGGTCGGTGCGACTCCTCGGCGGCGGCCATCATTCCAATCACGTCCACCCGATGGGTTGGCTGAGCTCGGCCTTGTACATCGTCCTGCCGCCAGACCTCGGCGAAGGTCAAAAGGCGGGATGGCTCACGCTTGGGGAGCCGCAGGCCGAGCTCGGCCTCGATCTCGGGCCGTTTCGTGCCGTCGAGCCCAAGCCTGCGCGTCTTGCCCTGTTCCCATCGTGGATGTGGCACGGAACGCGCCCGTTCGGAGAGGGCGAACGGCTGACTGTCGCCTTCGATGTCGCACGCGGGAATTGACCGCCGCTCGCTATTGAACGGCCAACAAGCTAAGAGGAACAATCACTTATTTGCGGAGGTGCGCAGATGAGGAAGATTGCCTTGCTTTTTGCTACGTTGCTGCTGAGCTCGTCGGCGTTCGCCCAAGTCGCGACGATCGAAGCGGCGAACGCTGGCCCAAGAGGCCAGAACCTCGACAAAGTCGTGTGCGAAGAGATTTCGAGGACTGGTACGCGTCTGGACACGCGCAAGGTTTGCATGACCGTTTTGCAATGGCAGCAACTGCGTCGTGATCATCGCGAAGGCGTGGAAGCGATTCAGCGCCAAGGCACGTCCGTTGGCTGCCCTGACGGCGTGGCATCGTGCTGAGCTAGGAAAAAAGCCCGGCGATCGCCTGCAGGTGACTGCGATAGTTCTTCCATCGGCCCGATGACCGCGGGTGAAGCGGCTGGCGCACCTGCCAGACGCTTGCCGTCTTCACGGCTGTTGCGCCCAGGTGGAAGTCGAGCAGTTCGCCTTCCCATTCGAGTCCGAGGAAGCTTAGCAGGCGTTCGATGACCGGCTTGGGGTCCCGAACGAGCTCGTCATAGTCGACATCGAAAATATCGTCGGGATAGAGCGCTTTCCAATGCGCCATGAGCCGCTCGTGCTGAAGATACCAATGCGCCGCATCTTCAAGATCAAGTGCGTGGGCCATGCCCGGGTCGAGATGAAGAAAATAGAGAGATAGAAGATTGTCGAGCGGATTGCGGTGCGTGTGGACGATTTTGGCTCGCGGAAAGAGCGTCTTGATGAAGCCGATATTGAGAAAATTGTCGGGCCGCTTGTCGGTCAGCATTTGACCGGCGTGGGCCGGCAAGCCGTGCATGTAGGATTCGCGCCAGCGTTTCAGCGACGATTCGGTGGCCGAAGGCACCGCCTCGGGATAGTCGGAGATCCCGGCGACGATCGCCGGAATGAGGTCCAGCTCGCCGCCAGCCGCGATCTTGCTGTGCGCTCCCAGGATTTGCTCGACAAGCGTCGAGCCTGACCGGAACATGCCGCAAATGAAGAGCGATGGAGAAGAATCCCCACTCCCCGTTGCGCGCACGGAGAAAGTGTTGATCAGCCGCTCGACAAAATGCTCATGACCGGCGCGATCGTAGCTCGCTCCGCTCGCCCGGCGGCTTGCCTCATTGGCAGCGCGGGCAGCTTCGAAGGCTTCATCATAACCCCCGGACGCGTCGAGCAAGCCCGTCAGCGCGAAGCCCAGATCGGCTTGCTCGGCGGGCGATTCGGCAGCTGTGATGGCAATCCTAAGCCGCTGGGCGAGCGCCTGATCCAGCTCGCCTGAGTGCGACAATCCCGCAAGCCGCGCCAGCGCCAGGCTGTTCTGGGGTTCGACGGCGAGCGCGCTTTCGTAGGCATTCCGAGCGGCCTCGCGGTCGCCAAGGTCTTCCTTGAGGTTGCCGAGGTTCAGAAGTGCCGGAACATAATCCGGATTCTTGTCGAGGGCGTTGCGAAGCTCCCGCTCCGCATCCTCCGGGCGGTGGAGATGATCGGAGAAGATAACCGCGCGATTGAGGTGCACTTCCTCGGGCTCGCGGATTCCAAGTTCGAGCGCTCGCTTATAGGATTGGAGCGCCGCTTCGAAGAGCCGGGCTTTGCGCTGCAGCCAGCCGAGATTGTACCAGCAGTCGGGCAGGTCAGGCTTGACCTCGAGCAACCGCTCATAGGCGTCCGTCGCCTCGTCGATCCGGCCGAGGGTCCTCAGCCGCGAAGCTTCTCGAAGGAGGTCCTGCCAGTCGCTCACGTCCTGCACCTAAACAACTGCGGAGCTTTCCGTCGAGGTTGACGTAATGATCCGCGCCGTCACCATAAGCGCATGCGCGCAGGAACACCCACGGATGCGGCCACGGCAAATCGGCTCGGGCTTGACGCGCTGCGTACCGGTCAGGCCAGGCAAGCGTGCGAATTTTTCCAAAGGGCATGCAGCGCGGATCCCTCCGCAGCCGAGCTCTTCGTGAATCTCGCTACGGCGCAGCGGTTGCTGAAGGACGACGACGCCGAGCGCTCCGCGCTCGAGCAGGCTCTCGGCGTCGATCAACGCAATTTGATGGCACTCATCCGCCTTGCACAGCTTCACGAGCGCCTCGGCGATGTCGGACCGGCCACGCAACGATGGAGCGCGGTTCTCAGCCTGGCATCTGCAATCGATCAGCCTTCGCCTGAGTTCGCGAACATTCTCGCCCATGCGAGAAGCTATGTCGAAAGCCAAAGGCGCGAGCTGGCAGAAGCTCTTGATGCCGCGCTGGCGAGCAACCTGGCCGGCGCATCGACGCGCGACCGCCGCCGGGCGAGCGCGGCCCGCGACGTGATGCTCGGCCGCCGACGCATGTTCGCGAACGATTGCCATGGGCTGCACTATCCTTTTCTCCCCGCGGACGAATTTTTCGACCGCGAGCAGTTCGCCTGGCTGGAGACTCTGGAAAGCGCGACTGGGGAGATTCGTGCCGAGCTCGAGGCGATCCTCGCCGGCCGCGATCCAGGCTTGGAGCCTTACGTCGCGCAGCCCACCGGCGTGCCCGACAATAAATGGTCGCCGCTCGACCGGTCACTCGACTGGGGAGCGCTCCACCTGTGGCGCGACGGCGAGCCGATCGAAGAAAACTGCGCCAGAGCCCCAAAAACGGCCGCTCTCGTCGAAACGCTGCCGCTCTGCCGGATCCCGGGGCGCGCTCCCGCCGTGTTTTTCTCGATCCTGAAAGCCGGAAAGCATATCCCGCCGCACACGGGCGTCACCAACGTGCGTTCGATCGTGCACTTGCCGCTGATCGTACCCGAAGGCTGCACCTTCCGCGTCGGGGGCGAGACAAGGCCCTGGATCGAGGGGGAGGCCTTCGTGTTCGACGACACGATTGAACATGAGGCGGTTAACCCGACGGACCATGACCGCGCCGTGCTGATTCTCGATATTTGGAACCCCTATCTGACCGACGCCGAGCGCGAGATGATCTGCACGATCTACGCCGTCACTGCATCACTGCAGGAGCCGATGCGCGCCGACTAAGCGGCTTCGCGCTCCTCGCCGGCCGGCGTCAGCACCAGCTGGCCGTCGCCCTCGTCGACCCGCACCAACGACCCGTCGCCGATTGTGCCGGCCAGGATCTTATCCGCCAGTGGGTCCTGAAGGTATTTCTGCACCGCGCGTTTGAGCGGCCTCGCGCCGTAGACGGGATCATAGCCGACCCGGCCAAGCCAGGCTCGCGCCGCGTCCGTCAATTCGAGCCGGATCTTGCGATCCTCGAGCAGTTTCTGCAGCCGGGCGATCTGGATATCGACGATTGGACCCATATGGCCCGCGCTCAGGCGGTGGAACAGGATGATCTCGTCCAGTCGATTGAGGAATTCGGGGCGGAAGTGACCGCGAACCACCTCCATGACCTGCCCCTCCACCTTCTCGACCGGCTCGTCCTCACCGAGTGACGCAAGATATTGCGAACCGAGGTTCGAAGTGAGGATGATGATCGTATTGGTGAAATCGACCGTTCGGCCCTGGCCGTCCGTAAGGCGGCCGTCGTCGAGCACCTGCAACAAGACGTTGAACACGTCGCCGTGCGCCTTCTCCACCTCGTCGAACAGAACGACCTGGTAAGGGCGCCGCCGGACGGCTTCGGTCAGCACTCCGCCTTCTTCATAGCCGACATAGCCCGGCGGGGCGCCGATCAGCCGGGCGACCGCATGCTTCTCCATGAACTCGCTCATGTCGATGCGGACCATCGCGTGCGGATCGTCGAACAGGAATTCCGCGAGCGCTTTGGTGAGCTCGGTCTTGCCGACCCCCGTGGGTCCGAGGAACAGAAAAGAGCCTAGCGGCCGGTTGGGATCCTGAAGGCCGGCTCGAGCCCTGCGGACGGCCGCGGACACGGCTTTCACGGCGTCCTCCTGGCCGATCACTCTAGCGCCGATGGCCTGTTCCATCTGAAGCAGCTTCTCGCGCTCACCCTCCATCATCCGCTCGACCGGGATTCCGGTCCAGCGGCTGACGACGGCGGCGATATCCTGGTCCGTGACTTCCTCGCGAAGCATGGCTCCTTTGGCGGCTGCCTGAGCATCTGCGAGCTGCTTCTCGAACTCGGGGATTCGGCCGTATTGCAGCTCGCCCGCCTTGGCGAGGTCGCCTGCCCGCTGCGCCTGTTCGAGCTCGAGCCGAGCGGCGTCGAGCTCCTCCTTGATCTTCGCTTCGGCGGAAATCTTCTCTTTCTCTGCCTGCCAGCGCTGGGTGAGCTCGGCAGACTGCTGCTCGAGGCCGGCGAGTTCCTCCTCCAGCTTCTTCAGCCGGTCCTTCGAGGCCTTGTCCTGCTCCTTCTTCAGCGCTTCGCGCTCGATCTTCCGCTGCATGATCCGGCGGTCGAGATTCTCGATCTCTTCCGGCTTGGATTCGACTTCCATCCGGATTCGGCTCGCCGCCTCGTCCATGAGGTCGATCGCCTTGTCGGGCAGGAAGCGGTCGGTGATGTAGCGGTTGCTCAAGGTCGCGGCGGCGACGATCGCCGCGTCGGTGATTCGCACTCCATGGTGGAGTTCGTATTTCTCCTTGAGCCCGCGCAGGATCGAGATCGTGTCGGCCACGGCCGGTTCGCCGACGAACACCGGCTGGAAGCGCCGTTCGAGCGCCGCGTCCTTCTCGATATATTTGCGATATTCGTCGAGCGTCGTCGCGCCGATGCAATGCAGCTCGCCGCGCGCGAGCGCCGGCTTGAGCAAATTGCCGGCATCCATCGCGCCCTCGGCCTTTCCGGCACCGACGAGCGTATGCATTTCGTCGATGAACAGGATGATGTCGCCCGCGGCCTGGCGAACCTCATCTAGAACGCCTTTCAGCCGCTCCTCGAACTCGCCGCGATACTTCGCCCCCGCGATCATCGCCCCGAGGTCTAGCCCCAGCAGGCGCTTGTCCTTGACCCCGTCGGGGACGTCGCCGTTGGCGATCCTCAGTGCGAGGCCCTCGACGATGGCGGTCTTTCCGACCCCCGGCTCTCCGATGAGGACCGGGTTGTTCTTGGTCCTGCGCGCCAGGACCTGAACGGTTCGGCGTATCTCTTCGTCGCGGCCGATCACCGGGTCGAGTTTCCCCTCACGCGCCGCATCGGTGAGGTCGCGCGCATATTTCTTGAGCGCGTCATACCGGTCCTCGGCCCCCTGCGTGTCGGCCGTGCGTCCGCCGCGCAGCTTGTCGATGGCGGCATTCAGCGCCTGCGCGGTCAGGCCCGCCTTGGCGAGAGCCCCGCCGACGTCCGTATTCTTGGCGAGCGCCATCGCCAGCAAAATGCGCTCGACGGTAACGTAATTGTCCCCCGCCTTCTTCGCGATCTGCTCCGCCTGGTCGAGGATTCGGATGGCGTCGCCGTCAATTCCGGGCGCCTGGGTCGCGCCGCTGCCCGTCACCGCCGGAATCTTCGAAACCAGCGTATCCACCTCGCGCTGCGCGGCTTTTGCATCGCCGCCCGCCGCGGCGATCAATCCCGCCGCCATGCCTTGCTCGTCGTCGAGCAACGCCTTCAGCAGGTGCGCGGGCGCGATCCGCTGGTGATGCTCGCGAACCGCGATCGTCTGCGCAGCTTGCAGGAATCCGCGGGCCCGGTCGGTGAGCTTTTCAAAATCCATTCAGCTACCCTCGTTGCGGGGCATATGGCGTTGCATCAGGGCAACACAAGGCTTGGCTCAGCGCCGACCGCGTTCGGGCGTGTGCGTCGGAGAGGCGGACGGCTGAACCGTTACGGCCGCCGGAGCGGTCGTCGTCGCGGCGCCATTCGAGGGTGTCGCCACAGGAGCGGCGCCCGGCGTTCCCGCAGGCGCGCCCTGGGCCGGCAGCGGCTGGCCGACGGTCGCAATATCTTCCGGGTGGATCAGCGGCGGGCATTCGGCCGCGACCGCCGGGTCCATGTTCCACCGCCGATACTTGGTGCTGTCCACATGGAAGCGGAGGTAGGCGTAGAAGCCGAGTCCCGCATTGTAGGGCGCGCCATGTTCCGAATGGGTGGCGCACAAGGTCCGCATCAAGGTGATTCGGTCGATCGGACGGAGCGGCACCATATCGATCGCGGAATCGAGCTTGTGCGCGCTTTCCGGGGCTCCGCCCGCGCATTGGTTGAGCGCCGGATTGCGATAGACCGAGACAGCCTCGACCGGCCCGACCGCAGGAATGACATAATCGTGCACGTAGCGAAGCGTCTGGACCATGTGCGGCCACTCGCCCGCCGGCGGGACTTCGAAGGGCTGACCCCCACACTCCTGCCAGGATGTCGCGGTCCTAAGCAGCTGCCAGGTGGGGAGGATTCCGGCAACCCGGTTAGAAGCGAGAAAATCGTTGAACGATTTGACCTGCGCGGCTCGCCAGGGCGCCGCCAGGTACCAGGATCGATATCCAGGTTCGTCCTGCCCGGCAGTGATATAGGGTGCCGCGGGATTCCAGACGTTGGGCACGACCATCGGCGCGACCGGAACTCCTGGCCGCGCGATGGGCAAGATAGGAGCCGGCTGGACGGACGCCTGCGCGGCAATCAGGGCCAGAAGCAAGGACATAGCCCACCATACTGTGCTGCTGCAGCTTGAAAAGCACTGAACACCGGCCCACGTCGCAATCATGACTCAGCCTATCGAAGTCGACCTTCCGCACCGCCTTGGGCGCGACGAGGCGCGTCGCCGAATCGCGAACAACATCCACAAGCTGCAAGAGCACATCCCAGGCGGCGCGCACGTCGAATCCGGCTGGTCGGGCGACCAGCTGAATCTGCGCGTCCAGGCGCTCGGCGAAGCGATCCAGGCGGTGATCGACGTCGAAGAAACCAAGGTGCGTGTAAAAATGCTTCTACCCGGCATGCTCGGCATGTTCTCCGGCGCCATCCAGGCCGCGCTTCAGAAGAAGGGCGGGGTGCTGTTGGAGGATCACCGGGACAGCTAACCCCTCATTGCGAGGAGCCGGAGGCGACGCGGCAATCCAGTTGCGACTCTGGATTGCTTCGCTACGCTCGCAATGACGGCTGAAGCGGGAGGGAATATGCGGCATTTCGCGGTGGTCGGGTCGGGGCCGGCGGGTTTCTATACCGCGGAGGCGCTGGAAAAGGCCTATGGCGAGGCGGCGCGCGTTGACATCATCGACCGCTATCCCGTTCCCTACGGCCTTATCCGCTTCGGAGTCGCTCCGGACCATCAATCATTGAAGGCCGTCAGCAAGCGCTACGACAAGGTCGCGGAAAGCGCCGGGGTCGACTTCATCGGCAATGTCACCATCGGGCGCGACGTTTCCGTCGCCGAGCTGCTCGATCTCTACGACGCCGTGATCCTCGCCGTGGGCTCGCCGCACAGCCGCAAGCTGGGAATCCCCGGCGACGACCTTCCAGGTGTCATCGGGTCCGCCGAATTCGTGGGCTGGTACAACGGCCATCCGGATTATGCGGGCCTCGACCCGCCGCTCGGGGGAACGGGTGCCGCGGTGATCGGCATCGGCAATGTCGCGCTCGACTGCGCGCGCATCCTCTCGAAAACACGGGCAGAGTTCGAGGGATCGGACATTGTCGGACATGCGCTCGGCGCTCTGGACAATTCAGCGATCCGGACGATCACGATCCTCGGCCGCCGCGGCCCGCACCAGATCGCCATGACGCCCAAGGAATTGGGTGAGCTCGGCCATCTCGAAGCGGCCTCGCCAATCGTGGACATCGCCGACTTTCCGCCGGTCGAGGCCGACGAGGCGCTGGAGCCCGGCCAGCGCAAGTCGATCAATATTCTTCGTGAGTTCGCCGCGACCCCCGTTAATCCAGCCAAGCCCAAGCGAATGGTTTTCGACTTTTTCGCCAAACCGCTTCGAATCGAAGGCGACGGCAAGGCCGAAAAGATCGTTGTCGAGCGCACCGAGCTCGATGAGAATGGTGCAGCCCGCGGAACGGGCGAAACCTACGAGGTTCCGGCTTCGCTCGTGATCAGCGCGATCGGCTACACGAGCGCCCCGATCGACGGCGTTCCCTATGACGAGCGCGGGGGGAAGTTCCTGAACGATGGCGGCCGCATCGACGACCGGCTTTACGCTGTCGGCTGGGCCCGGCGCGGGCCCACCGGCACCATCGGGACGAATCGCCCGGACGGCTATGAAGTCGCTGACCTGGTGGCTGCGGCAATGCCGCCGGGAAGCTCATCGGACCGGCGGGGGGCCGAAGGCTTGAAACGCCTCCTTGAAAGCCGTGGCGTCATGCCAACCGACTATGACGACTGGCGCAAGATCGAGGAGACGGAGGTTGCGAACGCCCGTCCCGGCTCCCCGCGTGAGAAGTTCGTGCGACCCGACGAATGGCTGCAGACTCTGGGGCGCTGAATGAACGGCTTGCCCAACGGCCAACCCGCCTCTATCTAGCCGCGGCCTTGGCTCCCGCCCGCGACCATAAATCGCGACCTATGCGGGTTCCGGTCGGGGAGTAGCTCAGCCTGGTAGAGCACTGTCTTCGGGAGGCAGGGGCCGGAGGTTCGAATCCTCTCTCCCCGACCAGTCCACGGGATGTCCGCGCTGCTGATCGGCAGCACTAGTGCCCAGTATTTTAACCTTAATCAGCTAGTTTTGAGGGCATGGCGCGAGTTGCCAAACGCCTGCTCGTTCGCAGCGCGATCCCGTTGGGCTGCGCGCTTGCCGCGCTATGGCCAAGCCCGGCGCAGGCGGATTCGGGTCTGGATCTGCTTTCGCCGGATACGTTCGAGCTGAGCGGCGATCTCCGCTTCGTCGGGGTCGATGGCGAGCGAAGCTGGGCCGACGGCGGCTTCGGCAAGCTCAGATCGGGCAGTGAGGGCGATTTTCGTGTCCGGCCGCAGCTCGGCAATGCGAGCCTGGTCTGGAAACCGCAATTCAGCTGGTCGTTAGGTGCGACCGTCGTAGGATCCCTGCAGGGCGGCGATCGAACCGAAGCGGGTCTCAGTCAGGCCTATCTGACGTTCAAGCCGATGCGCCGCGAGAAGGCCTCTCTATCGGCGCGCGCCGGCCTTATGTTCCCGGCGGTCAGCCTCGAACATGAAGGCGCGGACTGGCATGTTAGAGACAGCATCACGCCGTCGGCGATCAATAGCTGGATCGGCGAGGAGGTTCGCCCGGTTGCAGTCGAGGGAACGTTCGCGGCGACGATCGGCGAACACAAGGTCCGGGCGATGGCGGCAGTCATGGCCGCGAACGATACGGCGGGCACCTTGCTGACCTTTCGCGGCTGGGCGCTGCACGACCGAGTGACGCTCGCCTTCAGGCGCCAGCCGCTACCTCCGCTCGACGACTTGGTCGGCAGCTACCAGGCGCAATTCACCCATCCTTTGTTGGATATCCGCAACGGCTTCGCCGACCGCCCAGGCTATTACGCGAAGCTGGAATGGCAGCCGCCGATTCCGATCCGCTTCGAACTCTTCCGCTACGACAACCGCGCGGATCCCGAAGCAGTGAACCCGGACATGGAGTGGGGCTGGCGGACCGCGTTCAACCATATCGGCATCGTCGCCAACCTCGCCGGCACGACGATCAGGGCCCAGGCGATGGAGGGCCGGACGCGTATGGGTTTCATGGAGGCGGCCAGAAAACGCTGGGTCGACAACCGCTTCCGCTCGGCCTTCGTGCTGCTGTCCCGGCCGCTGGGCTCGTTCGGCCTGGCGGCGCGGATCGAGGCGTTCGACACTCGGAACCATGGTAGCGATATCGACGAAGAGTATGACGACACCGGCTGGGCCGGGATTCTCGGGGGAAAGCGGGAATTTGGGCGATTCACGGGCCTCGTCGAGTTGCTTCACGTCTCGAGCAAGCGTTTGGATCGCGCGCAAATCGGCCTCGATCCGCGGCAGCGCCAGACCCAACTTCAGGCGGAAGTCCGAACGCACTGGTAACCATTCTCGCTAGGCGAGACGTTACTTGAACCGGATTAACCTTTTCAGATGGTGCGTAAATTCCTGGTTGCGGCGGCGGCCCTGTGCGCCGCCGCTCCGCTCACCGCAGCGCCCCTCGCGGTGCGCGTCGTCGACTCCTCCGGACGGCCGGTTCGGGACGCTGTCGTGACCCTCTATCCCGCGGGGACCGCGCGAACGCCCCGTCCTGCGGGGCGTTACGTCGTTTCACAGCAAAGCCTCCAATTTCACCCTTTTTTGTCGATCGTTCCGGTCGGCGCGGACGTGTCTTTCCCGAACCTCGATCCTACCAAGCACCATGTCTATTCATTCTCCGCCGCGAAGCGTTTCGAATTGAAGCTGTTCGCCAGGGACCAGTCCCGAACGGTTCATTTCGACAAGGCGGGGGTGGTGGCCCTCGGCTGCAACATTCACGACCAGATGAGCGCGTTCATCGTCGTCACCGATAGCGCGTGGACGGCCCGGACGAACGCACAGGGCGTGGCCTCATTCGGCGATGTGCCCAATGCCGCGACCCGAATCACCGTGTTTCATCCGTTCCTGCGCGCTCCCGGCAGCGTCGTGCAGCAGTCGCTGGCTGCGAACCAGCGCAATGCACGCTTCGCGGTCCGGCTCAGGGCTCCCCCGCCGATGCAGATGACGGATTATTGAGCCGATGCGGACGTTCCGCTCCCTAAGTACTCGGCTCACCGTACAATTCGCGTTGCTGTTCGCAGCGGCGATGCTCGTCGTTTCGACCGCACTTTCGACCTTCATCGCCGGATCGGCCTCGCGTGAGGTCGAAAGCCAACTCGTCTCGAGCGGTGCCGTCTATGATCGGCTTTGGCAGCAGCGTTCGCACGAATTGCAGAATGCCGCCCAGCTCCTGGCGCGCGATTTCGGATTCCGGTCGGCGGTTGCGACCGCCGACGCCGCGACCATGCAGTCGGCGCTCGGCAATGCTGCGGCCCGCCTCAAGGTCCACACCGCCTTCATCGTCGGCGCCGACGGCAAGGTCCACGGAATCGACAATGCCGTCAGCCCTTCGGAGGCCGAAAGCTTGTGGGAGCCGCTCGACGAGGGGCGGCTGACCGGCGTCGTCGTTCTCGCCGGACGGCCCCGCCAGCTGGTTTCCGCCCCGGTGCTGGCACCGACGCTGATCGGTTGGGTAGTATTCGCATCGGATTTGGACGGGCGCGAAATGCGCTCGCTCGAACGGCTCTCCGCGATCCCCCTCCATGCCGCCGTGCTCGTCGACGGACGCGGCCGCTGGTCGGAAGCGCGCGGGAGCATGCCCGCTCTGCCGGCCCGATCTGCGGAGCTGGCCCGCGAGCATCTCGGCGGGCGGGCGTCGTTCCAAATGCGCGTGGGCAGCGACGATTCGATCGCTCTGGCCAAGCCGCTGCCGACTTTCTCCGGCCGCGACCAAGCGATCCTGCTGCTTGCCTATCCGAAAGCCCAGGCGCTGGCTGACGCCCGCAAGCTGCAATTCGCGCTTGCCGTCATGACGTTACTCGGGCTGATCATGGTGGCAATCGCGACGTGGCGCGCGGCCGGGCGGATCACGCAGCCTCTCGCGCGGCTTGACGAAGCCGCCGGGCGACTGGCTTCGGGCGAGCACGTCCGGGTCCGCGTTCGCGGTGCCGACGAGCTTGCCAGGCTCGCGACCAGTTTCAACGAGATGGTCGGGAAAATCGCCGAACGCGAGCAAAGGATCACCCAGCTTGCGTTCAACGACGTGCTCACCGGACTTCCCAACCGCACCATGTTTCACCAGCAGCTCGAACATCATTTGCGCGCCATCGAGGTGAATGGCGGGCTGTTCGCCTTGCATTGCCTCGACCTCGATCAGTTCAAGTCCATCAACGATACGCTCGGCCACCCGGCTGGAGATGCCCTTCTCGTCGCGGCCGGCAAGCGGCTGATCGAGGCGGCGCGTGGGCATTTCGTGGCTCGCCTCGGCGGTGACGAATTCGTCGTGCTGCAGTCGGTCCACGGCGATCGCGAGTCGATCGACAGACTTGCTCGGAGCATTCTCGAATCGATCGGGCGGCCGCTGACCATCGACGGCAACGAATTGATCCCGTCGACAAGTATCGGTGTGGCGATCGCTCCGCAGGACGGCGCGGACAGCGAGACGCTGCTGCGCAACGCCGATCTCGCACTCTACCGGGCCAAGGAGGCGGGCCGCGGCACATTCGCATTCTTCGAGGAGAGCCTCAACGCGCAGGCGCAGCAGCGCCGGCAGATCGAAACCGACCTTCGCCTCGCCGTCGAGCGAGGCGAGTTCGAGCTTCATTACCAGCCCCTGTTCGATCTCGAGCAGAACCGGGTCTGCTCGTTCGAGGCGTTGCTTCGCTGGAATCATCCCGCGCGGGGCCTGGTTTCACCCGCCGAGTTCATTCCGATCGCCGAGGATACCGGGCTCATCGTGCCGATCGGCGCATGGGTGATCGAGGAAGCCTGTGCCCAGGCGATGCGCTGGCCTGGCCATGTCCGCGTGGCCGTCAATGTCTCTCCGGTTCAATTTCATCGCGGAACGCTCCAGGACACGATCGTCCGGTCGCTCGGCAAGACCGGTCTCGATCCGGCGCGATTGGAAGTCGAGATCACCGAATCGATCTTCCTGGAAGGCAGCGAGACGACCCTTCGCTTGCTCCATTCACTTCGCTCACTCGGAGTGCGGGTCGCTCTGGACGACTTCGGGACGGGCTATTCCTCGCTAAGCTATTTGCAAAGCTTCCCGTTCGACAAATTGAAGATCGACCGCAGCTTCATCCAGAATCTCCTCACCCGCCAGGGCGCCAGCGCGATCGTTCGCGCGATCACCGAGCTCGCCCATGCGTTGAATATCGAAACGACCGCCGAAGGCGTCGAGGAGACCGCTCAGCTGATGGAGCTTCGCGCCCACGGCTGCTCGTCCGTCCAGGGCTTCCTGTTCGCCGAGCCGATGACCGTGGCGGAACTCGAAGAGCTCTTCAGGACCGACGGTTTCATTTTTCAGAACGTGGCCTGATTGCCGCGCTGCTCCAGGATCTCCTCGCCGATCTGATCGACCCTGACGGAGCCCGTCAGCGCCATGGCTACGCGCATTTCAGCGTCGATCAGCCTCAAGACGTGAGCGACCCCCGCTTCGCCTTGCGCGGCGAGCGCATAGGCCCAGGCGCGGCCCATCATCACGAAATCCGCGCCCAGCGCCAGCATCCGAACGACATCGAGACCGGAACGCACCCCGCCATCGACCAGCACCTTGATTTTCCCGGAGACGGCGTCGGCCACTCTGGGCAGCGCGCGAGCCGTCGACAATGCGCCGTCCAGCTGCCGCCCGCCATGGTTCGAGACGACGATCCCGTCCGCTCCGCTGTCGGCCGCGACTCGAGCGTCGTCCGGATCGAGAATGCCCTTGATGACGAGCGGCCCGGTCCATTGCTTTCGGACCCATTCGACATCCTTCCATGACACGCTCGAATCGAAGTTGCTTGCGACCCAGCCCATCAGGTCGCTGAGCGCCGCACCGGCGCCAACCAAAGGCTCGATGTTGCCAAGCGTCATCGGCCGGCCCTGGACGGCGACATCCCACGACCAGTGCGGTCTCGCCAAAGCCTGCAGCATTCGTGCCATGCCGCTTCGTTGGGACCCGGAAATCCCGGCTCGATAGTCGCGGTAGCGCGTGCCGGGCACCGCGAGGTCGACGGTAAGGAGCAACGCGCCGCAGCCCGCCGCCTTCGCCCGCGCGATCATGTCGGAAACGAAGGCGCGGTCCTTGACGATGTAGAGCTGGAACCAAAGCGGCGCTGCGCTGGCAACCTCCGCGATCGAGCAGGCGCTCAAGGTCGAAAGCGTGAAAGGCACTCCCGCCCCCGCGGCGGCTCGCGCGGCCTGGACCTCACCTCGCCTCGCGTAGAGGCCGGACAGGCCGACCGGCGACAAGCCCACCGGCATCGACCAGCGCTGCCCGAACAGCTCAGTCGAAAGGTCGATCGCGGAAACGTCGCGAAGAACGCGCTGGCGAAGCGCCACGCTTCGCAAATCGTCGACGTTCCGCTTCAGCGTCACTTCGTCGTAGGAGCCTCCGTCGAGATATTCGAAGAGGAAATGCGGTAGCCGCGCCTTGGCGAGCGCGCGATAGTCGCTGACCGATGCGGCTTTCACACATCCTCCCCTGCGTTTGCAGGGGAGGTGTCAGCGAAGCTGACGGAGAGGCACCTCCACCATCCTTCGGATTGTCCCCCTCCCCGAGAAACCTCGGGAAGGATGGTCATGTCGCGAAGCTTGGATCGAGCCGATAGGCTTTGCGCTTCAGCGCCGGCCAGGCGAGGAAATTCGCTGCGACGTTGAGTCCGGCCGCGCCTTGTTCCGCCGTGATCTCGGGCGAGCCCTGCGGCGGATTGTTGACCTGGTCGCCGGCGGACAAAGCCATGATCTGCGCCTGGCAGGCCCGTTCGAGGAAATAGAGCTTCACGAAGCACTCTCCGACATTTTTGCCGACCGCCAGCGTGCCGTGGTTGCGAAGCAGCATCGCGCTCTTGTCGCCAAGGTCGGCGACCAGCCGCTCGCGCTCGGAAAGATCGACCGCGATTCCCTCATAATCGTGGAAGGCGAGGTCGCCGCGTACCACCATCGCCGTCTGTGTTAGGGGCAGTAATCCCTCGGCATGCGCCGACACTGCCTGCCCAGCGGGCGTATGGAGGTGCATCACCGCATGCGCGTCGTCGCGCGCCATGTGGATGGCCGAATGGATGGTGAAGCCGGCCGGATTGGTGATGAATGGGGACGGTTCGACGGCATTGCCGTTGACGTCGACCTTGATCAGCGAGCTTGCGGTCACTTCCTCGAACATCAAATTGTACGGGTTCAGGAGGAAATGATGCTCGGGCCCCGGGATCCGAGCCGACAAATGGGTGAAGATGAGGTCGTCCCAGCCGTAATAAGCGACCATCCGGTAGGCGGCGGCGAGATCGATCCGGATCGACCATTCCTCGTCGCTGACCTTGCCTTCGAGCGACGGGATTTCGACCGAATCCATCGCTTTCAGGCCGGCCATCCCGCGGTTCATATTGTCGACTCTGTTCATGCGGGGACCTCCTGCCGGTCCGGGTGAGCGGCAGCGAACGCTTCGAGCTTGTTCGCATTTTCGTCGGCGCGCAGCAAAGTCGGATAATCGTCGAGCGGCACGTTGAAGCGCCGCGCATTATAAAGCTGCGGCACCAGGCAGACGTCGGCAATCGTCGGCTCGTCGCCGAACAGGAACTTGCCTGCCGCCGCCTTTGCTAACGCCTCAAGCGCCGGCAGGCCCTCGCGGATCCAGTGCATGTACCAGGTGTCGCGCTCTTCCTGCGGCAGCCCGAGCTCGCCCGACAGATATTTGAGCACGCGCAAATTGTTGAGCGGGTGGATGTCGCAGGCGACCATCAGCGCCATCGCTCGAACGTGCGCGCCGTCGACGGGATCGCGCGGTACCAGCGGCGGATCGGGAAAGCTCTGATCGAGATAGATGATGATCGCGAGGCTCTGGGTCAGCCGGTGCCCGTCGATCTCGAGCATCGGCACCAGGCCCTGCGGGTTGAGCGCTCGATAATCGTCGGCCTGCTGCTCGCTGTGGAGCAGGTTCACCGCCCGGCTTTCATACTCCACGCCTTTGAGGTTCAGCGCGATCCGGACGCGATAGGCGGCAGAGGAGCGATAATAATCGTAGAGGACCGCACTGCTCATTCTCGTGTTGTTAGCCCGACCCCATGAACGGCGCCACAACTTCGGCCGGGACCCGGATCGGCCGCCCCGAGGCCTTGTCGATGATCGCCCATTGCGTCCTGGCGCGGACCCGCGGCTTTCCGTCCTCGCCGACGAACTCCATGTGCCGGTCGAACCGGGCGCCCTTGGGAGCCTCTCCGACCCAGGTTCGGGCCATGATCCGCTCCCCCTCCAGCACCGCGCGCAGATAGTCGATCTCGTGCCGGACCACGACCCAGATGAAGTCGTCCTGGTGGGCGGGATCGGCCACGCTCCGCCAATGCGCGACGGCGACCTGCTCCATCCATTGCACCCAGACGGCATTGTTGACATGGCCGAGCTCGTCGATGTGCTCGGGTGCGGCGGTGAAGCGCATCTCAAAGATCGGGCGGCTCAGTTCCCCTCTCCCGCATGCGGGAGAGGGTAGGGTGAGGGTCTGCCTTTGCAACGCTCTCCACAGCAGCGAAGAATGACTTCGAGCACGGCGTCAGTCTGACACAGAATCTCATTGTTCCAGAAGCGAAGGACCTCCCATCCCAGCCGTTCTAGATATTCGGTTCTTCGGGCGTCAGTTTCCGATCCGTGCTGTCCGCCATCTGCTTCGACGATCAGTTTGCATTCGACGCAGGCTAAGTCGGCAACGAACGGGCCAATCGTTTCTTGCCGTTTGAACTTCAAACCACCCAAACGCCGATTGCGGAGGTAATACCAAAGGCGCCGCTCAGCGTCGGTTGCCTCTCTGCGAAGCCTTCGTGCGTGCGGGCTGGTTATACCGATCGTCGCCAAGGCGGATCCTTTCGAAGAAAAAACCCTCACCCGCTCGCCTATCGGCGAGTCGACCTCTCCCGCAAGCGGGAGAGGTGATTCCTCAGCGGCCCGTCTCCGTCAGGATGAAGGCATAAGTCTCGGCGACCTCCTTGAGGCCGTCCCAGCGGCCCGACTTGCCGCCGTGGCCCGCGCCCATGTTGATCTTCAGCAGCAGCAAATTGTCGTCGGTCTTGGTCGCGCGGAGCTTCGCCGCCCATTTGGCCGGCTCCCAATAGGTCACGCGCGGGTCGGTGAGCCCGCCAGTGATCAGCAGCGGCGGATAGTCCTGCGCGCTGACGTTATCGTAGGGCGAATAGCTCCGCATGTAGTCGAACACGCGTTTGTCGGCGATCGGGTTGCCCCACTCAGGCCACTCGCCCGGGGTCAGCGGCAAAGTGTCGTCGAGCATGGTGTTGACGACGTCGACGAAAGGAACGTCGCCAACGACCGCGCCCCACAGCTCGGGATCGCTGTTGACCACCGCTCCGACGAGCTCGCCGCCCGCCGAGCGGCCGTTGGTCGCGATATTGCCCGCTTTCGTAAAACCCGTCGCAATCAGTCCTTTCGCGACGTCGACGAAATCGTTGAACGTATTCGTCCGTTTGTCGAGCTTGCCGTCGAGGAACCATTGGTGGCCGAGGTCGTCCCCGCCGCGGATATGAGCGATCGCGCAGGCCCAGCCCCGGTCGAGCAGGCTGATCCGGTTCGAATTGAACACGGGCGGGATCGCCATCCCGTAAGCGCCGTAGCCGTAGAGGAAGAGCTTGCCCGATCCGTCCTTCTCAAACCCGCGTTTATAGACGATCGACACGGGGACTTTGGCTCCGTCCCGAGCATCGACCGTGAGCCGCTCCGTCGCATATTGCGAGGCGTCATAGCCCGACGGGATTTCCTGCACCTTGCGGACCTCGAGCTCGCCGCTCGCCGGATGAAAGTCGTAGGTCGTCATCGGAGTGACCATCGACGAATAACCGAGCCGGTACGCCTCGGGCGCATATTCCGGATTGCCATGGAAGAAGGCGCTGTAGCTGGCCTCCTTGAACGGCAAACGCGTCTCCTCACCGGCGTAGGTGCGAAGCATGAGCTGATCGAGGCCGTCGACGCGGCTGCTGATCGCGAGATGATCGCGGTACGAGGCGATTCCGGTGAGATAGACGCGCTCCGATCCCGCAATGACCGTGCGCCACTCTTCCGGTTTCGCAGGATCGGCCTCGGCGAGGCGGAAATTCACGTGATCGTCGTTGGTGTAAATCCACAGCCGTCCGTGCGCAGCATCGACATGATATTCGCGGGTCGGCTTTCGGCGTGAAATCAGCGTCAGCGCCTGCATCGGGTCGTCCGCGGAAACGAACCGCGCTTCGCTCGTCGCATTGTCGCCGGTCGAGATGATGATCAGCGATTTGTCGGTTGTCTTGCCGGCGCCGACGCTGAAGCCGAGTTCCTCCGTCTCTTCGTAAAGCGTGGCGTCTTCCGACACCGGCGCGCCAAGCCGATGGTATCGCGCCCGATAACTCCGCCAATGTTCGTTGACCTCGGTAAAGACCACCCCGTCCGATCCGCTCGTCCACACCGGCTGGCCGATGCCGACCTCGGTCACGGTCTCGATATCCTTCCCCGTAGCGAGGTCCCGGATCTTCAGCTGGAACCGCTCTGAGCCATTGTCGTCGACCAGCAGGGCCGCCAGCCGCCCGTCCGGGCTGACTTCCAGCGCGCCGAGGCGGAAATAATCCTTGCCCTCGGCCTCGACCGGTTCGTCGAAGATGACCTGGTCTGCCCCGTCGGCCACCGGCTTGCGATACCAGGTCCGATATTGCGCTCCGGGCTTGAACGCCCACCAATAGAGATAATCGCCGTCCTTGATCGGGACCGAGCTGTCGTCCTCCTTGATTCGGCCCTTCATCTCTTCGAACAGCTGGTCGATCAGTTCCTTGTGCTGCCGCGCCCAGCCTTCGAAATAATCGTTCTCGGAACGGAGGTAGGCGAGCACGTCGGGGTCATCGACCTCGGGATATTTGGGATCGCGCAGCCAGTGCCAGGGGTCTTCGATCGTCTCTCCATGGGCTTCGTAGCTGTACGGCCGTTGCTCGGCTTTGGGGGGTGAGGTGATATCGGCGGGTTTGTCCATGCCCCGCTCTTAGCGCGGTCGACGGCTACGAAAAGGCTGGAAAGCTGCCATTAGGTGAATCGGCAAAACAAGCGTAAGATGGCCTATCGCCGTTCCCAGTATCAGCCTGACGGTGACCGAGAGTAACTGGAAAGCTCCCGCTGAAATAATTGGGAGCGCCACTATGTCCCCCGAGCAATACAGATTGTACGCGTTGAGCGGGGCGGGCGCCATCAATCTGGCCAACTGGATTGAAGCGGAGACGGACGAACAAGCCATCGCCAAAGCTCGCCAAGTCGGGCACGGCGCGCTGAAGGTCGAGATTTGGCAGCGCAATCGGCTGGTCGCGACGCTGGACGGCCCGGAAATCCCGGAGGCCGGCATCTTGTCCGGAATGGATGCAAGCGGGCGATGCGATAGGGATATCGCATAACCGGTTGGATCATTGCGGCCGCGCGTACGGATGGCCGCAAGTTGCTTCGCTTCGCAGGGCCGTTCCGCGCGCGTGCTGCCGCCGACTTTCCCACCTTCCGCTGCCGGTCGGGACTTTAACAATGGCCGTCCAAGGACTAGCTGACAGGCGAGGGAGTTAGCACATGTCGTCGTACGCAGACCGCCTCAAGGCCCTTCGCGAGCAACTGAAAGCCAACCAACTCGACGGCTTCGTCGTGCCCCTGACCGATGAGCATATGAGCGAATATGTGGGCAGCTACGCCCAGCGCCTTGCCTGGCTGACCGGGTTCCAGGGCTCGGCGGGCTCCGCGGTCGTCCTCCCAGAGGAAGCCGCAATCTTCGTCGACGGCCGCTACACGCTGCAGGTCCGCCAGCAAGTCAGCGAAACCGAATGGAGTTACCAGTCGGTGCCCGAGACGAGCACGACGGAATGGCTGAAGGAGCATGCTCCGGAACACGCGCGCATCGGCTACGACCCGTGGCTTCACACCCGCGACTGGGTAGCGAAAGCCAAGGAGGCACTGGCCAGCCGCGGCGCCGAGCTCGTGCCCGTAGAGCGCAACCCGATCGACGAGATCTGGACCGACCGTCCCGAGGCGTCGAAGGCTCATCTCGTCGTCCAGTCCGACGAATTTGCGGGCAAGTCGGCGGCAGAGAAGCGCACCGAGATCGGCGACTGGCTCGCCAAGCACCATGCGGACGCGGCGGTGCTCTCCGCCCTCGATTCGATCGCCTGGGCCTTCAACATCCGCGGCCAGGACGTGACCCACACACCGGTGGCCCTCGCTTACGCCCTGGTCCACGCTGACGGCACGGCCGATTTGTTCGTCGCGTCGGAGAAGATCGGAGCCGACGTTCGCCAGCATCTCGGCAACGGAGTCCGCCTCCACGAGCGCTCGGAATTCGAAAGCGCTCTCGGTGATCTCAAGGGGAAGACTGTCGTTGTTGACCCTGAACGCGCGGTCGCGGCGATCTTCGAAGCGCTCGAGAAGGCGGGCGCCAAGGTCGTCCCGATGCGCGATCCGGTGGTCCTTCCCAAGGCGATCAAGAATCCCGTCGAAATCGCCGGCCAGAAGGCGGCGCAGGCGCGCGACGGCGCGGTGATCTCTCGCTTCCTCCGCTGGATCGACGAGGAGGCGCCGAAGGGCGACGTCGACGAACTCAGGGCGTCCGACCATCTCGAATCGCTCCGCCGCGAGAATCCGGAACTGCGCGACCTCAGCTTCGACAGCATTTCGGGCGCGGGGCCGAACGGGGCGATCGTCCATTACAAGTCGAGCGAGAAGACCAACCGCAAGCTCGAGAAGGGCCAGCTCTATCTGATCGATTCAGGCGGCCAATATGTCGACGGCACCACCGACATCACCCGGACCGTTCCGATCGGCGAGCCCACCGAGGAGATGCGCGACCGCTTCACCCGAGTGCTGAAGGGCCACATCGCGATCGCGACCGCGATCTTTCCCAAGGGTACCCGCGGATCGCAGCTCGACAGCTTTGCCCGCCGCCCGCTGTGGGAAGCCGGCCTCGATTATGCCCATGGCACAGGCCATGGGGTCGGCAGTTTCCTCGCGGTCCACGAGGGGCCGCAGCGCATCTCGCCGGTCGGAAGCAGTCAGAGCGGGGGCGACGAGCCTTTGGTCGCCGGCATGATCATTTCGAACGAGCCCGGTTACTACAAGACCGGCGAATACGGCATTCGGATTGAGAATCTGGTGCTGGTCGTGCCGCGCGACGTCGAGGGCGCGGAGAAGGAGATGCTTGGCTTCGAGACCCTGACCTTCGCGCCGATCGACAAGCGGCTGATCGACAAGGACATGCTCGAGCCCGAAGAGCTCGTATGGCTGAACTGCTACCACGCCCACGTGCTCGCCAAAATCGGCCCGCAGCTCCAGGGCGCGGACCTCGAATGGCTTCAGGAAGCCTGCGCCGCCATCTGAGTTGATCCGGTCCGTTTGTTCTCTTAATGTTCTCCTCCGATTCGAAGGAGGATGCACATGATCGGCTATGTGACGCTGGGCACGAACGACCGCGAGAGGTCCGCGAAATTCTACGACGCTTTGTGCGGAGAGTTGGGGGTCGGCCGAATGATGGAGAACGAGCAGTTCATCGCCTGGGGCAAACCCGGCGGCGGCGCCGGGATCGGCCTCACCAAACCGTTCGACGGCAATGCGGCCACGGTCGGCAACGGCGTGATGGTCGCACTCGAGGCCAGCGACGAGGCGCAGGTCCAGCGGCTCTACGATATCGCGCTTGCCAACGGCGGGACCGACGAAGGCGCGCCGGGTGACCGCGGCGGCGGCTTTTACGCAGGCTATTTCCGCGATCCGGATGGGAACAAATTGAACGCCTTCATCATGAAGGGCTAAAGCCAAGCGGGAGGAGCGCCATGAAAGGCAAATCCCTGTTCGAATATCCGATCCATCTTGGGCTCGGCGCGAAGGCGGTGTCCGAGCCCCAGTTCACCGGCTTCGAATGGTATGAGGCCTATGGTGAGAGGCACTCCGGCGATCTCGACGAGGGCCGCCTCGTCAGCCTCTACCGCTTCGAGGAGCCATGGACGAGCTGGGAAATGCATCCCGCGGGCGATGAGGTCGTCTGCGTCGTCCAGGGCCATATGACCCTGCATCAGGAGCTGCCCGACGGTTCGAGCGAGTCATGGGAGCTCGGCCCCGGCGATTATGCGATCAATTCGCCGGGGACCTGGCACACGGCCGACGCGGCCGAGCCGGTCGTGGCCTTCTTCATCACCGCGGGGAAAGGCACGACCCACCGGCCGCGCTAGGCGCTGAGCTTAAGCTGCCCCTCGATCCAATGGGCTATGACCTGCATCGGGATCGGCGTTTCGAACGACAGTCCTGCTTCCTGGCCGTCGCACCAGCGAACGAACGCGGAGATCGGCGGCAATTCCGCGAACGAGATCACCGCCCGGTCGCCCTCCGCCACGTCGGAGCTCGTGCGGATCCGAGCGCCGAGGCTGGAAATGTCACAGATTGTAGCGTGACGCGTTCGGCCGCCGGCGCGTAGTGTGGCCGATGCATTGACGCTCACCCTGGGTACGCTCCGGCGGCGGTTGGGTCCCAGCTTGTCTCGAACCCGGAGCAGCCGAGCGGCGTCCAGCTCCTCGTCGAAACTCATTCCTGCGACGTCGCCCTTGATCCAGACGACCTGGCCTTTGACCGGCGGCTCGTCCGCGACGCGAATCGTCGCCTCATTCCCGACGGTCGGGTGCGCGTAGAATTTGATCTGTACGCCGGTCGAAGAGATGTTCTTGACGAGACACAGGGACGTTTTGCCCATCTGCTCGAGCACGCCGACGCGCAGGATAAGCGTGAAACGCTTCTCCTTGCGCCGTTCGTCCGGGCGCCACGTGTCCAGATCGCTGGATAATCTACGCATCCGACGTCTCCGTTGAATGCGTTCTCGCTGCCTTTGCTTATCGAAGGGTCAATTTCCCCTCCGAAGCGGCGGTACATTCAGCCGAATAGGCGGGAATATACGGGAGCCTCAAAATGGTGCTGCCGGTGAGGATTGAACTCACGACCTCAGCCTTACCAAGGATGCGCTCTACCACTGAGCTACGGCAGCATTTTGTCGGAAGGCCGCGCCTATGACGGGGCGGGGCTTGGCCTGTCAACCCACGGCAGGTTAGGTGGTTGTCGTGCCGAAGAAAGACAAGCAACGAGAAGCGCGTCTGGCAGAAGCGCTGCGTGAGAATCTCCGCCGGCGCAAGGCGCAGGCGCGCGCGGCTGCTCAGAAGTCGACGGAAGACGATCAGCCGTAATCGGCTTCGAGGAGGCCCTCGATCATGTGGTGCTGGCGGATCGGACCGGCAGTTTCCACCAGCCGGTAGAACAGATGTTCGAGAACGACGGCCGGGAGCGCCTCGAGATAATTTCGCGTAACCTCGACCTGGTGCACTTCAGCATCCGCGACGTCGGCGGAGACGACGCCGATGATCAGCACTGGCCGCGGTTCGTCCGAGCGATTTGCGGTGCCGCGATGGATGGTAAGGCCAGTGCGCGCCGAGATATCGCCGCGCTGAGGCAGCTTCTTTACGGCGTGCTCGATATAGCGCGGCCATAGCGACCGGTCAGGGAACATGTCGGCCTTGGCGATCCCGATATCATCCCATTGGGTGCCGGGCGCGATCTCCAACGGCCCATGCTCGGGCCGAGTGTCGACCGTCGTGATGTTGAACGCGAGCGAGCTTAGCCTGCGGCCCGCCGCGTTGCCGCGATCCGCCGGGAAATCGCGGTGCCAAGGTTGGTCGGCCGCTCCCGGGAAGGGAATGTCGAAGCCGAATTCGACGATCTTATAGTCGCCGCCCAGCACTGCTTCGCAGACGGCGGCGAACCACGGGTGGGAAGCAATCTCGATGAACCCCTGGAAGCGTTCGGGCTGAAGTTCGACGTACCGGCGCTGCGGTCCGCGCGGCACCGCGCCGCCGTCGATTGCCGCCGCTTCCTCGTAAAACTCGAGCACCTGGGCGTGCAGCCCGTCCACGAAGTCGCGCTCGAACGCCGCCTCCAGGCCAATGATGCCATCGCCGTAAAGCCCGCCCAGAATCGCGGCCGTGTCGTAATTTCCGGTCACCTGTCCCCCGACTCGGAACCAAACCTAGCAGGTGCGGCTTGCCACACGAGCGGCATTCCGCTTGGGAAGCGCGTCATGCGCTTCTTCTCCGACAATGCGGCGCCCGCGCACCCCAAGGTGATCGAGGCGATTGCCGCCTCGAACAAGCTCGACACCGCCTACGACGGCGATGACTGGAGTCAGCGGCTCGATGGAGTGTTCTCCGAGCTGTTCGAAATTGAGGTCCGCGCCTTTTGGGTGACGACCGGGACCGCCGCCAATTGCCTCGCGCTCGCCGCGCTCTGCCCGCCCTATCGCGCGATCCTGTGCCACAGGGACGCCCATATCGAGGTCGACGAGGCGAGCGCCCCGGGATTCTTCACCGGCGGCGCGAAGCTCGTGCTGCTCGACGGTCCCGGCGCCAAGGTGACGCCGGACGCCGTGAGCGCGGCCTGCGACGCGATCCGCAACGACGTCCACCAGGTCCAGCCGGCGGCGATTTCGATCACCAACGCGACCGAATATGGCCTCGTCTACCGCGCCGCCGAGGTTGCCGCGCTTGGCGAGCTCGCGAAACAGCGCCGTCTTGCTTTGCATATGGACGGGGCGCGGCTCGCGAATGCGCTGGCGAAGACCGGCCAAAGTCCGGCCGACGTCACGTGGCGAGCCGGGGTCGATGCCTTGAGCTTCGGTTTCACCAAGAACGGCGGCCTCAATGCCGAAGCCCTGATCCTCTTCAAGACCGATCTAGCCGAGGAGGTCGCGGTTCGCCGCAAGCGCGCCGGCCATTTGGCGTCGAAAGGCCGGATGCTCGCCGCGCAGATCCTCGCCTTGCTCGAAGACGGGCTGTGGCTGGAAAATGCGCGTGCAGCCAATGACGCGGCCCAGCGGCTCGCCGCGGCAGTCCCGGGTCGCCTCGTCTATCCAGTCGAGGCGAACGAGGTCTTCCTCAAGGTCACCGACGACGAAGCCGCGCGCCTCCGCGCGCAGGGCGCCGATTTTTACGAATGGGGCCCGGGCCAGATCCGTTTCGTCACCAGCTGGGATTCCGATCCGCAGGCGGTGTCCCAGCTCGCCGAAGCGCTCGCCGCGCTGTGAGCGACCGCCAAGAGTCCACCTTCCGGACGGTCACGCTCCCCTTCATCATTTTCACGGCGATCTGGGGCTCGACGTGGATCGTGATCCGGGGCCAGCTCGGAATCGTCCCGCCGCAATGGTCGGTCGCCTACCGCTTCGTCATCGCGGCGACGGCAATGGCGGGAATCGCGCTGGTGAAAGGCGAGGGCCTTCGTCTTCCCCGCTCGGGCGTCGCGGTTGCCGCGGTGCTCGGCCTCACCCAATTTTGTATCAATTTCAATGCGGTCTACCTGGCCGAGCGGCACATTACGTCAGGCGTGGTCGCGACCGTGTTCGCGCTTCTTCTCATTCCGAGCAGCCTGCTGGCCTGGGCCTTCCTCGGCCACAAACCGACCCAGCGATTCTTCTGGAGCTCGACCGTCGCGGTCGCCGGGATCGCTTTGCTCTTCCTCCACGAGATCAATGAGCATCCAGCGAACGCATCGCAGGTCGTCGCCGGCATCGGCCTGACCCTCGCCGGAATGGTCGGCGCGTCCACCGCCAATGTCCTCCAGGCGCGGCCGGAAGTTCGCCGCTTCCCGCTCTTCACCATGCTTGCATGGTCGATGGCCATGGGCGCGCTGATCGACGGGGCTCTTGCGCTGGCCATGACCGGCCCGCCGGCGATCGACCCGCGTCCAATCTATTGGGCGGGCCTGATCTACCTGGCGCTCGCGGCCTCCGTGCTCACCTTCAGCCTCTATTATCCGGTGGTGCGCATCATCGGCCCGGCCAAGGCGGCCTATTCGAGCGTCATCGTCCCGATCATCGCCATGGGCTTTTCGACCGCGCTCGAGGGGTATCGCTGGACCCCGACCACGGCCGCCGGTGCCCTTCTCGCGCTCGGCGGAATGGTCGGAGCGCTCAGCCGGGAGCGTCCGGTTGTGACTTCGCCCGACGCCGCTTAAGACCCCCGGCCTATGGCCGACGTACGCACCCTTCCCGATACCGAAACTCCACCCGCTCCGACCCACACCGCCATCCGCCGCGAGGATTATCGCCCGCCGGATTGGTTGGTGCCGGAGATCGCTCTGAAGTTCACGCTGGGCGTGGAACAGACAAGGGTTCAGGCGAAGCTCACGGTCGAGCGCAATCCACAAGGCCGGGACAATGCGCCGCTGCAGTTGAATGGCGACGAGCTAAAGCCGCTCGCTGTGTGGATTGACGGCAACGCTTCCGACGACTGGACGATGCAGGGAGACGATTTGCTCATCCCGCTCGGTGGGGATGCTTACGAGGTGGCGATCGACACTGAGATTCACCCGGCCGCCAACACCAAGCTCATGGGCCTTTACGCGTCGGGCGGGATGCTCTGCACCCAGTGCGAGGCCGAGGGCTTTCGCCGAATCACCTTTTTCCCCGATCGCCCCGACGTGCTCTCGAAATACCGCGTCCGGATGGAGGGCGAGGCCAAGGCCTTCCCGATCCTCCTTTCAAACGGCAATTGCGTCGCGACTGGCAAGGGATCCGACGGCCGCCACTGGGCCGAATGGGAGGATCCGTTCCCAAAGCCTTGCTACCTCTTCGCGCTCGTCGCGGGCGACCTCAAAGCCAACCGCGAGAGCTTCACTACGATGTCCGGCCGAACGGTCGATCTCGCCATCTGGGTGCGCGAGGCGGACCTGCCGCGGACCCAGCACGCCATGAACAGCCTCAAGCTCGCAATGGCCTGGGACGAGAAGGTCTACGGCCGGGAATACGACCTCGATCAGTTCAATATCGTCGCCGTGTCGGACTTCAACATGGGGGCGATGGAGAACAAGAGCCTCAACATCTTCAATTCGGCCTATGTGCTCGCCGACCAGGACACCGCGACCGACGGCGATTTCGACAATATCGCGCGCGTCGTCGCCCACGAATATTTCCACAATTGGTCGGGCGACCGGGTCACCTGCCGCGACTGGTTCCAGCTCTCCCTGAAAGAAGGCTTCACCGTGTTCCGCGACCAGAGCTTCTCGGCCGATACCGGAAGCGCTCCGGTCAAGCGCATCGAGGACGTACGCGTGCTTCGAGCGGCGCAATTTCCCGAGGACGCGGGACCGCTCGCTCACCCGGTGCGGCCGGACAGCTATATCGAGATCGGGAACTTCTACACGGCGACGGTCTACAACAAGGGCGCGGAAGTGATCCGCATGCTCGCGACGGTCCTCGGGCCCGATAAATTCCGCGCAGGCACCGACCTCTATTTCTCGCGCCACGACGGAGAGGCCGCGACCTGCGACGATTTCGTGAAGGCGCTGGAGGATGGGAGTGGGGTCGACCTGACGCCCTTCAAGATCTGGTACAGCCAGGCTGGCACTCCGAAGGTGAGGGCCCGGCTGGACTATGATCCGGACGCCAAAGCCGCGATCCTGCATCTGGATCAGCATGTTGCGCCGACTCCCGGGCAGCCCGTCAAGCAGCCGATGCCGATTCCGCTGAAGACCGCGATCGTCGGCGAATCGAGCGGCCATGAGATCTGCCCCGAACGTTTGATCGTCCTCGAGGGGCCGAGCCAGAGCATTCGCTTCGACAATGTCGTCGAGCAACCATTGTTGTCGATCAACCGGGGTTTCTCAGCCCCGATCGTGGTCGAGGCGGCCCGCCGCCCCGGCGAGCTCGAACGGCTCGCCCAGGCCGACAGCGATCCGTTCGCGCGCTACGAGGCGATCCAGGAGCTGATGCTGCGGATGCTGGTCGCTGGCGCGCGCGGGAACGAGGCGGATTCCGCCCCGGTTATCGAGGCCGTCGCGGCAACGCTCAAATCCAACTCGCTCGACCCGGCCCTCAAGGCCGAAGCGATCCTGCTTCCTTCCGAGGCGCTGATCGCCGACCGTATGGACCAGGTGGACCCGGATGCCATCCACGCATCGCGCGAGGCTTTGAGGCAGGCGCTCGGCACCGACCTCGCCTCCGACCTCCTTGCCGCTCACCGTAGCGATGGTGTCGCGGGCCATGACCTCAGCCCGCGGGCTAAAGGCATCCGCCGTCTCCGCACCGTCGCGCTCGGGCTGATCGCCGCGGGCGAGGAGGCCGAGGGCGCCCGCCTCGCCAAGGCCCAGTTCGAGCGGGCGGACAATATGACGGATCGGCAGGGGGCGCTCGGAATCCTCGTCTCGCTCGAAGCGCCCGAGCGGCAGGCCGCGCTCAACGCCTTCTACGATCGATTCCACGACGATCCGCTGGTGCTCGACAAATGGTTCGCGCTCCAGGCCGCCGCGCAGCGCGCCGACACGGTCGACCAAGTCCTGCTGCTCGAAAAGCATCCCGACTTTACGATCTCCAACCCCAACCGGCTGCGCTCGATCGCCGGGACCTTCGGGGCCAACCATTGGGCGTTCCACTCGGCGGATGGACGGGGCTACCGTTTCCTGGCGGACATGATCCTCGCGGCCGACAAGCTCAATCCGCAGGTCGCGGCGCGGCTCGTGCCCCCGTTCGGACGTTGGCGTCGGTTCGAGCCCAATCGCGCGGCGCTGATGAAAGCGGAGCTCGAACGGATCGTCGCTTCGCCTGGTCTGTCCAAGGACGTGTTCGAGCAGGTGTCGAAGAGCCTCGCCTGATCGTGCAACCGGTCAATTGAAGGTGTATTGCGGCCACCAGCGCAAGGAGGCCGGATTATGCCTGCTATTAGTGTCAAAGCCGGGGAACGAGCTCCGCTGAACATCCTTGGGATGCCGCTCACGATGCTGTGCGAAGCCCGTGAGACCGGCGGCGCTTGGTCGTTGTTCGAGGAAGAAGTCCCGCTCGGAATGGGACCGCCGGCTCATAAGCACGATTGGGACGAGGCCTATTACATCCTCGAAGGCGAAATCGAGTTCCAGATTGACGGCCGCGCGGTGAGCGCCAAACGCGGCGATTTCAATTATCTGCCGCGCAACACCGTCCACGGCTTCAAGGGTGCGTCAGCGACTCCGTCGCGCGTGCTGATCTTTGCCACCCCGGCTCATGGTTCGGAATTCTTCCGGGAATTGAATGACGAGATCCGCAACCTTCCGGAGGACGGAGCGAAGATCCCGGAAATTGGGGAGCGGCACGGCATTCATTTCATGCCGGCGCCCGTCGCTTAGCCGCTATTCCCGACCCAGCCCGCAACCTCGGTCGCCACCTGGTTCGCGGCGCGATTGAGCGCGGATCCCACGCTTCCAGCCGTGCCATCGGCGGGAACGGTCGCAACGAAGCGCCGAGCCTCGACGCGGTTTCCGCCAGCGGTCGACAGCGCACCGTCATATTCGACCACGACCTGGCCGCTCGACGCATCATAGCCGAATTTCTGCAGCTGGCCGCTGAGCAGCAGGCCCGGATCGAGCGTCGTCAGATTGGTGTCGAGCACGACGCGGTTCGTGGTCCGCCGGATCGTTTCCGCCACGAGATGTTGGAATAACCGGTCGGGCGTATCGACCCATTGCAGGTTGGTCACATATTGAACGTCCGTCGGCGTGAGCTGAACAGGAACGCGCAGTGTCCGCAACTCCTTGGGGACTACGGGAACGGCGACCGTAACCGACTGGCCCGCCGCGGCGGTCCGCGTGGCCGGACCGGGGTCGGGTACCTCCGGTGTCAGCGTCTGCAAGGTTGCCGGAGTCTTCGCCCCGCCGCCCAGCAGCCCGCCGAGTGAGCAGCCCGCACTGGTCATCGCCAGCGCGCTCGCGGCCATTATCCGAATGACACGGTTCATCGGCGTTTCCCTGGCTTGTAGTCCGGCAGCTTCTCGGGCCCGAGAGCGCCGCCGATGCCTTGTTGCTCGACCCGCTCCGACACACCCTTCAGCGATTTCGTGAGGTCTCGCATTTCGTGCACCAGCTGGTTCGCCTCGGGGAGGGTGGACTTCGTGAAGTTCTGCACGCCCGGGCGCGCGTCCGTGACCATGGCGTTGAGGTTATCCGCGGCCTGCTGGACGGAGGCGATCGCTTTCCTCAAGTCCTGCGCTGCCGGTCGGCCCTCCTCGACCACGAGCCTGTTGGTGTTGTCGCTGAGATCGCTGACGTGCTGGGCCGCTAGCCCGGCGTTGCGCACCGCGACGCGTGCATCGGCGATGGCATCAGCCAGGTCGGGCGCTCGCTCGGCCAGGACCTTGCTCGTGTTGTCCAAATTCTCGAGGATGTCGGCAATCGAATTCTGGTTCTTGTCACTCAGCAACTCGGTCAGCCGCTCAGTCAGGCGCTGGATGCGCTCCATCAGCTCCGGAGCGCTATTGAGGAGCGCTCCGAGCCCGCTCGTGCTCGAGGGAATCACCGGGCAGCCCTGCGGGCCGGCTTCGGTGATCGGCGGGCTGCCGCGCCCCGCGCCGTCGAGCTGGATCTCGTTGACTCCGGTGAACCCAACGCCGTGGATCTGGGCGGTGGTGCCTTGAAGGACGGGAGTATCCGGGTCGACCTCGATCCGCACCCAGACGAATTCCGGGCGTTTGGGGAGTAGTGAGATCTTGGAAACTTGCCCCACCGGCACACCGGAGAAGGTCACGTTGGAGCCCTTGTTGAGCCCGCCCACGGCCTGCGCGAAATAGATATCGTAGCATTTGGTCGCGCGGTTCGAGAGGCCGGCGATCCAGACGATGAACAGCAGCGTGCCGATCAGGAGCGCCACGGTCACAACGCCGACCATTACATAGTTGGACCGGGTCTCCATCAGGCTTTCGAATGCTCCTCTATGTCCTCATGCCCAAGAGCCGCCGAGCGTCCGCGGGGCCCGTTGAAATATTCTTGTATCCAAGGATGGTCCAAAGCCAATAGTTCCGGAATCGTTCCGACCCCAAGCACCTTCTTGTCCGCCAGAACAGCGACCCGGTCGCACACCGCATAAAGCGAATCGAGGTCATGGGTGATCAGGAAGACGGTGAGTCCGAGCCTCTGCTGAAGCGAGCGGATGAGCTCGTCGAAGCCCGCCGCCGCGATCGGATCGAGGCCGGATGTCGGCTCGTCCAGGAAGAGCAGCTCCGGATCGAGCGCCAGCGCCCGAGCGAGCCCGGCCCGCTTCACCATGCCGCCTGAAAGCTCGTTCGGATATTTGGGCCCGGCATCGGGCGGAAGGCCGCCCATGGCAATCTTGTAGGAAGCGATCTCGTCGAGCAGCGGCGGGGTGATGAACGGGAAATATTCGCGCAGGGGCACCTCGACATTCTCGGCCACGGTCAAGGTCGAGAACAGCGCGCCGTTCTGGAACAGAATCCCCCAGCGGCGCCGGATGCTCTTCGCTTCATCCTCTTCGCGACCGACCATATTCTCGCCGAGGACTTCGATCTCGCCCGCGTCCGGGGTCTGAAGTCCGATGATCGAGCGCAGGAGCACCGACTTGCCCGTGCCCGACCCCCCTACGACCCCCAGGATCTCGCCGCGGCAGACGGTGAGGTCGAGACCCTCGTGCACGACCTGTTCGCCGAAGCTGTTGCGCAGGCCGCGAACGGTGATGATCGGCTCGCAGTCCTTGGGGGTCATCGCCATCCGATCGAGCTGAAGAAAACGGCGAATACCGCGTCGAGCACGATCACCAGGAAGATCGATTGCACCACCGCGACCGTCGTCCGGGTCCCGACCTCCTCGCTATTGCCCTGGACGAGCATGCCCTGGAAGCAACCGGCGAGAGCGATGATGAAGCCGAACACGGGGGCCTTGATCAGGCCCACCCACAGGTCGGTTGGCGGAATCACTTCCTGGAGGCGCTGGATGTAGGTGAGCGGCGGAATCCCCAGGGAAAGCCAAACGAACATTCCGCCGCCGATGAGCGAAAGCAGCATCGAGAAGAAAGCCAATAGCGGCATCATCACGACCGCAGCGATCATGCGCGGGATGACCAGGGCCTCGACCGGTGACACGCCGATCGTCCGCATGGCGTCGATCTCCTCGGTGATCTTCATCGTTCCGATCTGAGCCGCGAACGCCGATCCCGAGCGGCCCGCGACCATGATCGCGGTCATCAAGGTGCCCAGTTCGCGAACCGTGATCCGGCCGATCAGGTTGATCGTGTAGATTTCCGCCCCGAACTGTTCGAGCTGGACCGATCCTTGCTGCGCGATGACGATTCCGATGAGAAAACTCATCAACCCGATGATCCCCAGAGCGCGCACCCCGACCACGTCGAAACGCTGGACGACGGCGTTGAGCCTGAAGCGCTTGGGGCGCCTGATGAGATTCCCGAAACCGATAAGGGTCGCGCCGAAGAAGCCGAGCAGTCCGACGAGCGTACGGCCCGATTCCATGACCCATTCGCCAAGCTCGGTGAACACCCGGACGACGCTCGCCGGCTGCTCCGGCACGACCCGGGTCGGGGCGTCGAACTCCGCGACTTGTTTCAAGAGGCTGACCTCGTCGCGGCTGACTCCGACGACCTTTGCGCCGCGGTCGCGAACCGTGCGGTAGATCACCCACGCGCCGACGGTATCCATCCGCTCGACCTTCGAGAGGTCGATGGTGAGCGGGTCGGCCAATTGGTCGATCTCGCGCTGCGTGGTCGCCGCGCGCGTAATCGTCAGCGCTCCGGCGACCCGATAAACTGGCCCATCCGCTGTTGCGTCCGAACTGCGCTCGTTTTCCGCCATTCGGGGCGAATGAATGCTCGAAAGCTGATTTCGGGGCAAGCGAAACGCCGGGGGGCCACTTTCCTGCCTGCTTTGCCGTCTTTATGCGCTGGGCCATGGCGCACGACGCGAAGCTCCTGTTCGTTCCGGTCGGCTCCAATCCCGCGCGCCCGTTCGGGATGGAGGCGAAGGATCGCGCCTGCCGCCTTGCGGGCAATGCGGGCTTCGATTGCGCGGACGCTGCGCCGAAGGGCCGCCCCGCACTCATCTCGAGCCTCGGCTATGCGTGGGACCCGGCCTGGCTGAAGGCCATGCGGTCTCGTCCCGGTACGGTGCTGACTCTCGACGGCAAGCCGGTGATGGCGCACGTTCCCGCGGGCCGAGATCCGGCAGCCGCCGTCAGGGCGGTGGAAAAGGGCACGGGGCTCAAGGGCTACGAGCCGCTTGCGGCGGAGACCGCCGAGCTCAGCTACGCCGAGTTGCGCAAGCGCGACCGGCCGTTCGTCCTGCCGCTCGATCCCAACGATCCCGAACCGGTCGAGCGCGCGGCCTACGACGCGTCCTATAAGGGCGTTACCGACGTGCTGACGCTCTACCTCTGGCGCAAGCCGGCTTTCTACCTGACGCGCTGGGCGGCAGAAGCGGGCCTCACCCCCAATGTCGTCACGTTGGTCGGCGCGATCCTTTGCGCGCTGGCGTTCGTGCTCTTCTGGCGCGGCTTTTATTGGGCAGGAGTTCTGTCGGGCTTCATCTTCATGGTCCTCGACACGGTCGACGGGAAGCTCGCGCGCTGCACGGGGGCCTCGTCCAAATGGGGCAATGTGTTCGACCATGGAATCGACCTCGTCCATCCGCCTTTCTGGTGGTGGGCCTGGCTGCATGGGCTCGCGGCATACGGCCGGCCGATGTCGGCGCTCTATGCGACGATGGTGCTGTGGGCGATCATCGGCGGCTATGTGCTCCAGCGCCTGATCGAAGGCGTGTTCATGCGCCGCTTCGGGGGCATGCATATCCACGTCTGGCAAAAGATCGACAGCCAGTTCCGGCTGGTGACCGCGCGCCGCAATCCGAACATGGTGATCCTCGTCGCCGCGCTTCTCGTCGGGCGGCCCGACAGCGGCCTGGTCCTCGTGGCCTGGTGGACGATCATCAGCCTGATCTTCCACGCCGTCCGCTACGCCCAGGCGAGCGAGCGGGCGGCGCGAGGCGTGAAGATCACATCCTGGCTCGAAGCTTGACCTACACCGCTCTCGTGCTCGCCGGGTCGCGGCCGGGGCGCGACGCGTTTGCGGAGAGCTTTGGCACAGATCTCAAAGCTTTGATTCCGCTCGGCGGCGAGCCGATGGTTCGCCGGCCCGTGCGCGCATTGCTCGAGAGCCAAAGCGTTGGCAGGATCCTCGTCCTCAGTCAGGCGCCCGACCGGATCGCGAGCGCATTGCCCACCGATTCCCGGATCGAAGGCCGCGAGTCCGCGGCGACCATCGCCCAGACGATCGTCTCATTGGTCGACGATCCCGCCATCGAGTGGCCGCTTCTGGTGACGACCGCCGACCATGCGCTCCTCGAGCCCGCCACCGTCGATGAATTCTGCCGTGCCTCCTCGGGGGCGGACATCGCCCTCGGCGTCGTCGACCGCTCCAATTTGCTTCGTCGGCTGCCGGATTCCCAGCGTACGTGGTTCAGCTTCCGCGGCGGCGCTTATACGGGTGCCAACCTGTTCATGCTGGGCTCTCCCGCGGTCTATCCGGCGATCCAGCTGTGGCGCTCGGTCGAGCAGGATCGCAAGAAAGCGTGGCGAATCCTTTCGCTTCTCGGTCCGGCGATGCTGGTGCTCGTCGCGCTGCGCTTGGTCAGGCTCGACGAGGTGATGGTGCGCCTCTCCGCCCGTCTCGGCCTCAGGGTCCGTGCTGTCGCCCTGTCCAATCCGCTCGCCGGGGTCGACGTGGACAAGCCGGAGGACCATTCGTTGGCCGAGGCCATCCTGGCGGGGAAGGCATGACGGGCCTCGCCATCTACGACATGGACCGGACCGTCACTCGCGCCGCGACCTACACGCCGTTCCTGCTCCATTGCGCGCTCCGCCGAGCTCCGTGGCGGCTGCTGTTCGTCCCGCTCGTCATCCTGTCGATGCTCGTCTACGCGGTGCGCCTCATCGACCGCGCGCGCCTCAAGGAAATCAACCACCGACTCCTGCTCGGCGCGCGCATTCGCCCCGCTGAGCTTCGGCCGCTGGTGCAAAGCTTCGCCGACACGCAGGTCGAAACCAACATCCGGCCCGGAGCGCTCGCGGCGCTCGCCCGCGACAAGGCCGACGGGCGTCGTCTCGTCCTGGCCACCGCCTCGTACCGCCTCTACGCGGAGGCGATCGCCGATCGGCTCGGCTTCGACGACGTGATCGGGACCGGATCTGTCATCGGCCTCGACGAACGCGTCCATGCGAAGATCCTGGGCGAGAATTGCTACGGGCCCGCAAAGCTGCGGATGATCGCGGAATGGGTCGAGAAATCGGGCCTCAAGGGCGTCCACGGACACGTTCGTTTCTATTCCGATCATGTCTCGGACCAGCGCGCGTTCGAATGGGCCGATGAGCCGGTGGCGGTGAACCCGCACGGCAAGCTCCGCCGCCTCGCCGCCCAGCGCGGATGGGCGATCGAGGATTGGGGAACCTAAGACGCTATTTGCATTTGGTCGCGACCTTGGTCGACGGCCAAATCGAGTTCAGCAGCGCGGCGAGCCTGGCTCCCGCCTTGATCCGCTGGATGGCCTGAACCCGCTTGGTGTCGCTCAAATATTCGGGCTTGTCGGCGAATAGGATGGTCCATCCCTCGGCGGGCGGCTGATTCTTCACGAACGTCATGCCGCTATAGGCTTCCCGCGCCGCGGCGACGCTCTCGCTTGCCCAGGCTTCGGGGGGCTGCGTCGTCGGATTGGGAAGGGGGGAAATCAGGCAGGCCTGATCAATCGCGGCTTCCGTCGGCGGAGCATCCGGAACCGTGTCCCAAAGGTGGTGCAAATTCTCCCCTCCGGGAGTCACGAAAAGCGCGTTCCCGCCGATCGTCTCCGCCCCGGAATCACCCGTCTCGCGGGCCTCATCGTCGAGATAGACCGCGCCGACGTGGAGCGGCTGGTGCAGGTCCCCGACAAAATGGGAGAGGAGCAAGAGAGCCTCGCGCTTGCTTGCAAGATGGAAGGGTTCCGGGATCGCGCAGCTTGCCCAATCTGTTTTGCATTTCAAAGCGATCGTGGCCGCCTTGATGGCCTGCACGACATCGTTTGGACCCGCGCCGAAATAGGTCACGGAATAGTCGCTGTGCTCGTGGACGTTGACGTCGGCGAAATGAAAGCTTTTGTGGCAATCCCTCAGTTCATGACTGTACCGGCAGTTGTTCCAATTCCGGTGCACGTAGTCGTACATCCGCTGGCGCTCGGCGGCAGAATATTTATGGCACTCCGCCGGGGTGAATTTCTTCGTGAATTCGAAATCCGGCGGGCCTGTGACGGTCTTCGCGCAGTCCGCCCACAGCGTCGCGAGTGACAGCGAAACCCCAGGTCCGAGAAGCTGAGTGACGTGGCTCTTGGCGTTTCGATTGAGGACCGGCCAAGCCAGCGCGCCGACATATTCATGACCCTGCCAGCCCCACGCCAGTCCCGAGCTCGACTGCGTGACGATCAAACACGCCGCGCCGATCGGCGCAGCAAATCGCAAGCATTTCATATCGCGCGCCCCCGCGGTGCGATTCGTGGGCGCGATGTTACAGCGTTTGCAGGATCTTTAGGAGCCCTCTCAGGGGCGAATGCGCGCTATTCGCGCATGGCTTAACGCAGCTTCGCGATCTTCAGCCTGTCGGCCTTCGCCCGGTCCTTCACCGATTCCTCGCTGCGGGTCAGCGCCTTGGCGATCGCCCTAAGCGATTGGCCCTTCCCGGCCAGCAGATGCAGCTTCTGGATTTCGTCCTGCCGCCACGGCTGCCGGTGCCGCTCGAACTTGGTTTCGGCCATCGTCCTCCCCTGCCTTGAATCCGCATAGCATATAACAAAAGGGCCGCCCCAACGGACGGCCCTTTCTTGTTGCTAATCGGATAGCCGTGATCAGCCGAGCATTTCCTGCTCCAGCTTCTTGGCCATTTCCTCGATGTTCTCGGGCGGCCAGCCGGGGATATCCATCCCGAGCCTCAGCCCCATCGAGGCGAGCACTTCCTTGATCTCGTTCAAGGATTTGCGGCCGAAGTTCGGGGTCCGGAGCATCTCGGCCTCGGTCTTCTGGACGAGGTCGCCGATGTAAATGATGTTGTCGTTCTTGAGACAGTTCGCCGAACGCACGCTGAGCTCCAACTCGTCGACCTTCTTGAGGAGGTAGCGGTTGAGCTGGTTGGTATCGGCCTGCGTTTCGACCGGCATCGCCGCACTTGGCTGCCCGATCATCGGCGAAGCCGCCATGCGAACCTGGGCCTCGTCGAAGTGGACGAACAGCTGCAGCTGGTCCTGGAGAATCCGCGCGGCATAAGCGAGCGCGTCTTCCGGGGTCACCGTGCCGTCGGTCTCGATCGTCAGCGTGAGCTTGTCGTAGTCGAGCTCCTGGCCGACGCGGGTGTTCTCGACCTTGTAGGCGACCTGGCGGACCGGGCTGTAGAGCGCGTCGACCGGGATCAGGCCGATCGGAGCGTCGGCCGGGCGGTTGGCCGCGGCCGGCTGGTAGCCCTTACCGATGTCGGCGGTGAGCTCCATGTTGAGCGTCGCGCCCTCGTCGAGGTGGCAGATGAGGAGGTCGGGGTTGGTCACCTCGATGTCGCCGGCGGTGGCGATCATGCCCGCGGTGACGTCGGCCGGGCCGGTCGCCGAAAGGTGGAGCCTCTTGGGTCCTTCGCCTTCCATCTTCAGCGCGATCTGCTTCACGTTGAGGACGATGTCGGTGACGTCCTCGCGGACCCCCGCGAGGCTCGAGAACTCGTGCAGCACGCCGTCGATCTTGATCGAGGTGACGGCGGCGCCCTGGAGCGAGCTCAGAAGAACGCGGCGAAGCGAGTTGCCGAGCGTCATCCCGAAGCCGCGCTCCAACGGCTCGGCGACGAAGGCGGCGCGGCGGCGGCCATCGCCACCACTCTGCTTCTTCTCGAGCGTGTTGGGCTTTTTCAGTTCCTGCCAGTTCTTTGCGTTGACGGCCATTTTTCTTCCTGCCCTTTGGCGAGGCGTCCCTCACCGATACAAACCCTAAAACGCCGCGGTCTCATCCCGCGGCAGCGGCGCACCGACGGTTAGACGCGCCGCCTCTTGCTCGGCCGCACTCCGTTGTGCGGAATTGGGGTCACATCGCGGATCGACGTGATCTGGAAGCCCACGGCCTGGAGCGCCCGGAGCGCGCTCTCGCGGCCCGAGCCGGGTCCCTTGACCTCGACCTCGAGCGTACGGACGCCGTGGTCCGCGGCCTTGCGGCCGGCATCCTCCGCCGCGACCTGAGCGGCGTAAGGGGTCGATTTGCGGCTGCCCTTGAAGCCCATCATCCCGGCGCTCGACCAAGCGATCGCATTGCCCTGGGCGTCGGTGATGGTGATCATCGTATTGTTGAAGCTGGCGTTCACATGGGCGACGCCGGCGGTGATGTTCTTGCGTTCCCTTCTGCGGAGACGCTGCGGTGCCTGAGCCATTGACCTAAATCCTAAATTCGTTCGCCCTGAGCGAAGTCGAAGGGCGTGTGTTTCATTTTGCGGGAATTACTTCTTCTTCCCTGCGATCGGCCGAGCCTTGCCCTTGCGGGTGCGCGCATTGGTGTGCGTGCGCTGGCCGCGGACGGGGAGCCCCTTGCGATGACGGAGCCCGCGGTAGCAGGCGAGGTCCATCAGCCGCTTGATGTTCATCGCGGTCTCGCGGCGGAGGTCGCCCTCGACCTGGTGATCGCGGTCGATCGCCTCGCGGATATGACTGACCTCCTGGTCGGTCAGGTCCTGAACGCGCTTCTCGGGCGCAATGCCGAGCTTGGCGATGATGTCCTTGGCCGTAGTTCGGCCGATTCCGTGGATATAGGTCAACGCGACTTCGACGCGCTTGTTGGTGGGGATGTTCACCCCGGCAATACGAGCCATTCTCTACCCTTCTTCAGCTCCACAGGGCGAAATGCCCTATCTCGTCGCTAGAAAGTCCCGCAAACGAAAAGCCGACGAGCGCACGAATGCGCCGCCGGAAACCGGTGAAACGGGATGCGCCGCAGATAGGATCGGCAAGGCACCGAGTCAAGCGCAGCGCTCTTCGCCTATCGAGCCAATCTTCCCAATGTTCGCAGTGACGCCCAAGTTCCTGTGGCGAGGGATAGCTCGCGGATGCCAGACGCCGCGTCTGTGGCTTGCGAAATCCAACATTGCGAGGCCTTTCTGCCAGAACAGGCGTTGGGCGGCCGATGCAGGAAAAGCGGATCCACCAGATCTTCGTCGTCAGCGTTCTTTTCAAAGGCGCACACGCGCTGATCGAGATCGTCGGCGGGCTCGCGCTTTATCTCTTCAGCACCGAGGCGATCGCGCGCTGGATCGACGAGGTGGACCCTCACGATCGCATCTCTCGCTACTTCCCACTCAGCGAGAAGCATTTCTTTGCTTTCTACCTGCTCAGCCACGGGTTGGTGAAATCGGTGCTGGTCGTCGGCCTGCTGCGCGAGAAATTGTGGGCCTATCCGGCGAGCTTCGCGGTGTTCGGAGCGTTCATCGCCTACCAGCTCTACCGCTATACCTTCACCCATGACATCGCTCTGATCCTGCTCAGCATCTTCGACCTGTTCGTCATCTACCTCGCGATCCACGAGTACCGGCTGTTGCGGAAACACCTGCCCACACACTAAGCGCGGGCGAATGCAGCGGCTGACCCTCGCCGGCGGCGTCCCGGACAATCTCCGCGGAGCTATCGTCGCCCTCGGAAATTTCGACGGCTTCCATCTCGGCCACCAGGCCGTGGTGAGCCGGGCGATCAGCCGTGCCTTCCACGAACGCCGCCCAGGGATCGTTGCGACTTTCGACCCGCATCCAGTCGCCTTCTTCAAGCCCGACGTGCCTCCGTTCCGCCTGACCACGCTCGAGCAGCGCGAGCATTTGTTCGCGCACGCCGGAGCGGATGCGATGCTCGTGTTCGAGTTCAACCGTGAACTGGCCTCGATGGATGCCGAGGAATTCGTCCGCGATGTCCTCGCCCGGCAGATCGGCGCCGCCGGGGTCGTCACCGGCGACGATTTCAGCTTCGGCAAGGGCCGCACCGGCGATCCGGCGCTTCTGAAGACCGTCGGCGAGCGGCATAATGTGATCGCCGAAGCCGTGGCGCAGGTGCTTCTGGATGGCGAGCGCATTTCGTCGGGGCGGATCCGAGAGGCGCTGATCGCGGGCGATACCGGCACCGCGACTCAGATGCTGAGCCGCGATTATGCCATCGAGGGCATCGTCCGCCGCGGGGACCAGCGGGGCCGGGAGCTCGGTTATCCTACGGCGAATGTCGAACTCGCCGATTACCAGCGGCCGAAATACGGCATTTACGCGGTCCGGGTGGTTCTCGACGACGAGACCGAACATCCGGGGGTCGCCAGCCTTGGCGTCCGGCCGACGTTCGATCCTCCGACCGAACTTCTCGAGGCGCATTTGTTCGGCTTCGACGGCGACCTTTACGACCGGAAGATCGAGGTCGCGCTCCACGCCTTCATCCGCGAGGAGAAGAAGTTCGACAGCCTCGACGATCTGGTCGCCCACATGCGCGAGGACGAGGCTGCGGCGCGGAAGCTGCTGGCGCTGCCCGAATGAGGGTCTGGCTGAGCTGGATCGCGATGGCGCTGGCGCTCGTGCTGCTCGCCTTGGTCACCGTCAACGCCAGCCTGTGGGCCGACCCGCCGGGCGGGGTCGTGCGCCTGATCGCTCACCGTGGAGTGTCGCAGCTCTACGACCATCGCGGGATCGGCCGCGACAGCTGCACCGCGACGCGGATCGAGCCGCCGGTCCACGACTATCTCGAGAATACGACCCGATCGGTCGAGGCGGCGTGGCGGCAGGGAGCGGACATGATCGAAATCGACGTGGCTCCGACCGCCGACGGCAAAATGGCGGTATTCCACGACTGGACCCTCGACTGCCGCACCGACGGCAAGGGAGAGGTGCGGAGCAAGACGCTGGCCCAGCTGAAGAAGCTCGATCCCGGCTACGGCTACACGGCGGACGGCGGCAAGACCTTCCCCCTGCGCGGCAAGCAGCGCGGGGCGATCCCGAGCCTGCAGGACGTGCTTCACACGCTGCCGGGAATGGCGTTCCTCTATAATTTCAAGAGCAAGGACCCGCATGAAGCCGATTTGCTGGCGGGGGAGCTCGCCGCGGCGGGCCATGATCCGGTCAAGGTCGGCGACGGCTTCTATGGCGCGCCCGGGCCGGTCGACCGCATTCGCAAGCTTTATCCCGGCGCCTGGGCCTGGACCCTCGACGGCGCGAAGCGCTGCACCAAGGATTATCTCAAATGGGGCTGGCTCACGATCATTCCGGACAGCTGCCGGAACGGGGTCATCATGGTTCCGCTCAGCCATCAGTGGCTGTTCGCCGGTTGGCCCAATCGGCTGCTTCAGCGGATGAGCTCCGTCGGCGCGAAGGTCATCATCATCGGTCCACGCGGGGGGGAATTCGGTACGGGACTGACCTTGCCCGAACAGCTCGCGGACGTGCCTTCGACCTTCAAGGGTTATCTCTGGGTCGAGGACATCTGGACGGTCGGGCCGGCATTTCGGCCCAACCGGGACATTCGCACCGAGGCGCAGGTCGACGCCGCTGATGCGGGATTGGAGCGGAGAAGGAAGCGGCAGTAGGGCTCCTCCCCGGAACGGGGAGGTGGCAGTCCGAAGGACTGACGGAGGGGGCCTTGAGGCCTGCACACCGCCCCCTCCACCATTCACCGAAGAGTGAATGGTCCCCCTCCCCGTTCCGGGGAGGAGCTAGGGTTTGCATTTTTGCCAAGCGCCCCGCTAAGGCCGCGCCCGTAATGGCCGACGCCCCCAACGATACCAAGACCACCGATTACCGATCGACCGTCTTCCTCCCGCGAACCGACTTTCCGATGAAGGCCGGGCTGCCGCAGAAGGAGCCGGCGATCGCGGCGCGCTGGGCGGCCGAGGACCTCTACGGCCAGCTGCGCAAGTCGCGCGCTGGCAAAGAGAAGTTCATCTTCCATGATGGCCCGCCCTACGCCAACGGCGACATCCACATCGGCCACGCGCTGAATCACACGCTCAAGGACATGGTCGTCCGGACGCAGAATTTACTGGGCAAGGACGCGCCCTACGTGCCCGGCTGGGACTGCCACGGCCTGCCGATCGAATGGAAGGTCGAGGAGCAATATCGCAAGAAGAAGCTCAACAAGGACGAGGTGCCGGTCAAGGAGTTCCGGGCCGAGTGCCGCGCTTATGCCCAGCATTGGGTCGACGTTCAGCGCGAGCAATTGAAGCGGCTCGGGGTCAACGCGGACTGGGACAAGCCGTACCTCACGATGAATTTCAACGCCGAGGCGACGATCGTCTCCGAGCTGTTCAAGTTCGCGACAAGCGGCCAGCTGTACCGCGGCGCCAAGCCGGTGATGTGGTCGCCGGTCGAGAAGACCGCGCTGGCCGAGGCCGAGATCGAATATGAGGATATCGTCTCGACCCAGATCGATGTCGGGTTCGAGATCGTCGAAAGCCCGATCCCGGAGCTGGTCGGCGCTTATGCCGTGGTGTGGACGACCACGCCGTGGACGATCCCGGTCAACCAGGGAATCGCGTACAATCCCGAGGTTGATTACCGCATCTGTCGGATTGCCGATCCCATCGGACACACGGATACGTCCTTGCGTGACAAACGTGTGGTGATAGCCACGGATCTTGTTGGGTCGTTCGGAACTCGGATTGGCTACAACGTCATTCCGATGCAGCAGGTTCGGGCCTCCGACCTTTCCGGCACCATCGTCCGTCACCCGATGCACAAGCTCGGCGCGTTCTTCGCCAAGCCGCGGCCGTTCCTCGCCGGCGACTTCGTCACCACCGACCAGGGCACGGGCCTCGTCCACATGGCTCCCGACCATGGCGAGGACGATTTCGAGCTGTGCCGCGCGAACGGCATCGACCCGGTTTTCGCGGTGGATGCGGCGGGCTTCTACCGGCCCGACTGGCTGTGGCTCGGGGGGCAGGGCAGCGTCATCAACGCCAAGTTCAACGCGCCGGACGGGCCGATCTGCTCGGACCTGCGCGAAGCGGGCGCGCTGCTCGCGGCGAGCGCGGACTTCCGCCACAGCTACCCGCATTCGTGGCGGTCGAAGGCCAAGGTCATCTACCGCTGCACCCCGCAATGGTTCATCGCGATGGATAAGCCCCTCTCCCGCGAGCGGGAGAGGGAGGAGCGAGCGACGCTCGCGGAGGGTGAGGGTCTTCCTTCAGGTTCGGAAGAACAAAACCCTCACCCCGACCCTCTCCCGCACGCGGGAGAGGGGGGAACCCTACGCTCCCTCGCCATGAAGGCCATCGCCGACACCCGCTTCGTTCCGGAGAAGGGCCGAAACCGCCTCGGATCGATGGTCGAGGGGCGCCCCGACTGGGTGATCAGCCGCCAGCGCGCCTGGGGCGTGCCGATTGCGCTCTTTGTCGAGCGGAAGACGGGCGAGCTGCTCGTCGACCATGAGGTCAACCGACGGATCATCGAGGCCGTCCGCGAAAAGGGCGTCGACGCCTGGGATCCGGAGAATGCGGCTCACTTCCTCGGCAACCGCAACCCCGACGATTATGAAATGGTCGCCGACATCCTCGACGTCTGGTTCGACAGCGGCTGCACCCATGTTTTCACCCTGGAAAGCGGCCATTGGCCGGAAGAGCGCTGGCCCGCCGACCTCTATCTCGAAGGCAGCGACCAGCACCGCGGCTGGTTCCAGTCGAGCCTGCTCGAAAGCTGCGGGACGCGCGGGCGGGCGCCCTACGACGCGGTGCTGACCCACGGCTTCACTATGGATTCCAAGGGCATGAAAATGTCCAAGAGCCTGGGCAACACGGTCGATCCCTTGAAGGTGATGGAGACCTATGGCGCGGACATCATTCGGCTGTGGGCGCTAAGCGTCGATTTCACCGAAGACCATCGCATCGGCGACGAGATATTGGGCGGGGTCGCGGACCAATATCGCAAGCTGCGCAACACCTTCCGTTACCTGCTCGGCGGGCTCGACGGCTATGACGGCAGCGACGCCGTCGTTCCGGCGGAGATGCCGGAGCTCGAACGCTACATCCTGACTCTGCTGACCGAGCTCGACGCGACCCTCCGGCGGGCGATCGACGAGTTCGACTACAACACCTACGTCCGCTCGCTGATCGACTTCTGCAACGAGGATCTCTCGGCCTTCTATTTCGATATCCGCAAGGACGTCCTCTATTGCGAGGTTAACGCCGAGACTGGCGTCCAGACCGACCGGCGGCGGGCGTGCCGGGCGGTAATGGACGTGCTGTTCCAGGCGCTGGTGCGCTACGCGGCGCCGGTGCTGGTGTTCACCGCCGAGGAAGTTTGGGCAACCCGGTATCCGGACAAAGGCTCGGTGCATTTGCTCGAATGGCCGAACATCTTCACCAGCGCTCCGGTCGGCACGGCGCGATGGACCGCGCTTCGCGAGCTCCGTTCCCAGGTCACCGAGGCGATCGAGCCGCTGCGCAAGGACAAGGTCCTCGGGTCGAGCCTCGAGGCCGAAGTCAGTGTTCCGAGCGGCGAGAATCCGGAGCAGCTGGCCGAGCTGTTCATCACCTCGACAGTCCGCAAGGGCGATGAGATCAAAGTGACCAAGACCCAGAACCGCAAATGCGAGCGCTGCCGGCGCTATCTTCCGGAGGTCGAGGCCAATGGCGACATCTGCGACCGCTGCAAGGATGTGCTGAATGGCTGAGCGGCGTTTCGGCTTCGCGGTGGCGATCGTCCTCTTCCTGGCTGACCAGCTGGCGAAGTGGGTCGTCACCGGCCCGCTCGCGCTCCGCGAGGTCGGGCAGATCGTCCTGCTTCCGATCTTCAACCTGACCTACACCGAGAACAACGGCATTTCGCTCGGGCTGCTGAATGCGACGAACCCGGTCGGGCGCTGGATGCTGGTTGCGCTGACCGGGGCGATCGCGGTCGGAGTCGCTTACTGGATCGGCAAGGAGAAGAACCGGGCCGACCAGCTCGCGCTCGGGATGGTTCTGGGCGGCGCGCTTGGAAACATCCTGGACCGGGTGCGGTTCGGCTATGTCGTCGACTTCGCCGATTTGCATTTCGGCGACGTGCGGCCCTTTTTGGTATTCAATGTCGGCGACGCAGCGATTAGCATCGGCGTCGTGATCCTGTTGCTGCGAGCGTTCCTGACCCGTAAGGAGCGCAATGAGGGTGAAAAGCCCGGGGAGACTATCGAACATGCGTAAAGCCCTATCCGCCGTTGTGATCGTCGCGGCCGTCGCGACCAGCGGCTGCTCCATTTTGCGAAGCAGCCGCAACAATGGGCCGGACGAGTTCGCGGTCGCGCGCAACGCGCCCCTCGTCATTCCGCCCGATTTCTCGCTGACTCCGCCGGTCGCGGGCACTGCGGGTCTGTCCGCGGGTGACGCGCAGAGCCAGGCGATCGACGCTTTGTTCGGCGGGCCTGCTCCGCGCAGCGCCGCGGAGAGCAGCATGCTCGACGATGCGGGGCGAGACCGGGCGCAAATCGGAATTCGCAGCCAGGTCTGGGATCCCGATACGCGCGTGGTCGACAAAGGCGCGGCGACGATCCAAATTTTGAATGCGCCCGCCACCAATACCAATGTCGCCTCGGCGCAGGCCGGTCAGTAGACCATAATAACGGGGGACGAACCCGGACCAATGGCTGAAGAAACCTTATCCGCCAGGCTGGTCGAGATCGAATCGATGCTCGACCGCTCCCGTCGCCGCTTCGACGAAGGCGCTCGGCTGGTCGAGGAAGCGCACAAGCTCCTCGGCGAAATCCAGCAGGCCCTCATCGGCAGCCCGCGCACCGTATCGCCCGAGGACAGCGAGGAGGCCGCCTCCCGGCTGCTTGCCAGCCTCAAGGCCAGCGGCGGCGAAATGCCCGAGACGCTTTGCGGCGGGCGGCTCAGCGTCGACCAGGTCCAGCGGCTGATCCGGATCGACGGGCACCCGATCGGAATCACCGAGATGGAATATCGCGTGCTCGAATTGTTGGCGTTCGCCCGCAACAATGTGGTGACCCGCGCGATGCTCCTGAAGCATCTGTATCGCCGCGCAGACGACCAACCCCAGCCCAAGATCATCGACGTGTTCATCTCGAAGCTGCGCAAGAAGCTCCGCAATGCGTCGGGCGGCGCCGAGTTTATCGAGACGATCCCGCAGCGGGGCTGGATCCTGCGCGATATCGACGCCCATCAGGGGGCGTAATCCTCCCCGGAACGGGGAGGTGGCAGTCCGAAGGACTGACGGAGGGGGGGCATTGCAGGGCGCGCAGCCCCCTCCACCACTTCCCCCGGATCAAGTCCGGGGTCGCGGTCCCCCTCCCCGTTCCGGGGAGGATCTGTGTTCACTCTTTCCTAACCGCGCTGATTTACTCGCTGGGGGATGCTTACGCTGCTCCCAGAATCCGCGCCGCAGCCGAGGCCCGAGCCTTATGCCGAGGCTGTTGCCCGCCTGGCGACCGTGCGCCATGCGCTCCGCCTGGTGGATCCCTTCGGCGGCGGACCCGCGCCCGACATGGACGACGAGGCGATCGCCGACGCATGGAACCACGCCGACGAGCAGAAGCGCCGCTGGTTCGATGCGCGCTCTGGACGGCTAGTCGAAGCGACCGCCGCCGGGGTCGAGGCTTTGCTCGCCGAGAAGCAAAAAGGGAACGAGCCGCACGAAGAAGCGAGCAAGGCGCTGATCGAGCAGATCCGCCGCGAGCTCGCCGAGGTGTCGCGCGTGGTACTGAGCTAACTCACACCCGCTCGTCCTGAGTAGCCATTGAGCTTGTCGAAATGGCGTATCGAAGGACTGTCCTTCGATACGGGCCTTCGACTTCGCTCAGTCCCTACTCAGGATGAGCGGGGGATCGAATTAAGCCGGACCCAGCGCCTTAGGCGTTGCCGGGTCGGCGCCCCATTCCGACCAGCTGCCGTCGTAAAGCCGATTATCGTCGTGGCCGATGAGGTGCGCGGCGAATAAGAGGCAGGCTGCCGTCACACCCGACCCGCAGCTTGCAGCGAAAGGCCGGGTCGGGTCGATGCCGGCTTCGTCGAACAGGCGGCGGAGCTCTTCACGCGATTTGAAAGTCCCGTCGGCATTGTAGAGCAGGCCGAAGGGCAGGTTGCGCCCTCCGGGGATATGGCCAGGCTCGACTCCTGGCCGCGGGTCGGGCGCGCTGCCCTCGAAACGCTCCGTGCTACGCGCGTCGAGCAGGGGCATATCGAGGTCACCGGCGAGGATTTGCTGCTTGGTGACGACCTCGCCGCGATTTTCGGCAGCTTCGAAGCTCGCTGGACGCTGCTCCGGATCGCCGGATTCTGTCGCGCGTCCTTCGGCAGTCCATTTCTGGAATCCGCCGTCAAGGATCGCGACCTGCTGCGCGCCGAAGTGGCGGAGCGTGAACCAGCCGCGGGCGGCGGTCCGGACCGGTGAATTGTCATAGACGACGATTCGGTGGTCGCGGCCGATGCCGAGCTCCTGCATTGCCGAGCCGAACTCTGCGGCGGACGGCAGCATGTGTGGCGCGGGGTTCGAGCGGTCGCTGACCTCGTCGATGTCGAGGAAGCGCGCGCCGGGGATGTGGCTGGCCAGATATTCCTCACGGCCGCTCCGGCCCGAAGCGGGCATGAACCAGCTGCAATCGACGACGACCAGGTCGCGATCGCCGAGATGCTCTTCGAGCCATTCGGTCGAGACAAGCGATTCCACAGTCGTTCGTCATTGCGAGCGCCGAAGGCGCGTGGCAATCCCGAACTATGCGCCCCCGCTGGATTGCTTCACTTCGCTCGCAATGACGGCTGAAACGATCAAGCTGGAGGCAGGCTGGCGCGACAAGCTCGCCGCCGAGTTCGAACAGCCTTACATGGCCGAGCTGAAGCGCTTCCTCCTGGCCGAACGCCAGAGCGGCAAGCGCATCTTTCCCAAGGGCGCCGAGTGGTTCCGGGCGCTCGACCTGACGCCGCTCGAGAAAGTGCGCGTGGTGATCCTCGGGCAGGACCCGTACCATGGCCTCGGCCAGGCGCATGGGCTCTGCTTTTCGGTCCGGCACGGGGTCCAGCCGCCGCCGAGCCTCGTCAACATCTTCAAGGAGCTCCAGAGCGACGTCGGGGTGAAGCCGGCGCCGCATGGCTTCCTCGAACATTGGGCAGCGCAGGGCGTGCTGCTCTTGAACAGCGTGCTAACGGTCGAGATGGGCCGCGCGGCCTCGCATCGCGAACGGGGCTGGGAGCGGTTCACCGATGCGATCATCCGGCTGGTCAACGCGAAGGAGGAGCCGGTCGTCTTCATGCTGTGGGGCAGCTACGCACAGAAGAAAGCGGCCTTCGTCGATACCTCTCGTCATCTGGTGCTGAAGGCGCCGCATCCGTCGCCATTGTCGGCCTACAGCGGCTTCTTCGGGTGCCGGCATTTCTCGAAGGCCAACGCGTTCCTTGAGACGCGCGGCTTCGCGCCGGTCAACTGGGCGCTTCCGGACGCTGATCCTTCCACTGTCCGCTCATCCTGAGTAGGGACTGAGCGAAGAAGGCCCGTATCGCCATTTCGGCAGGCTCAATGGCTACTCAGGACGAGCGGTTTTGGTGAATGAGACGACCCACTTGGGCAAATCGAGCGCGCTTCCGGCATCGCCCGACGACGCGGTGCTCGATTATGTGCCGAACCCCAGGCCCGGCACGCTGTACCTCGTGCGGTTCGCGGCGCCGGAGTTCACTTCGCTCTGCCCGGTCACCGGCCAGCCCGACTTCGCGCATTTGGTGATCGACTATGCGCCGGCGGAAACCATCGTCGAATCGAAGAGCCTGAAGCTATTCCTCGGCAGCTATCGCAACCATGCCGGGTTCCACGAGGATGTGACCGTGGGCATCGGCCAGCGCCTGGTGGCCGAGATGAAGCCGCAGTGGCTGAGGATCGGCGGCTATTGGTACCCGCGCGGCGGAATGCCGATCGACGTCTTCTGGCAATCGGGCCCGCCGCCCGAAGGCCTGTGGCTGCCGGACCAGGGCGTCGCTCCCTACCGTGGCCGCGGATAGGATCGCGATCCTCGGCGCCGGATCGGTCGGCTGCTTCATCGGCGGATGCTGGCAGGCCGCGGGACTGCCCATCACCTTCGTCGGCCGGCCGAAAATCGCCGCGGACGTTGCGGCGAATGGCCTGACGGTCAGCGACTACAGCGGGTGGCAGGTCCGGCTGGATGAGGTCGACTTCCGGACGGACCCTTCCGGCCTCGCCGAAGCCGACGTGATCGCGCTCTGCGTGAAGAGCGGTGCGACGGAGGACGCCGCCCACGATATTGCAAAGCACGGCCGCGAAGGCGCGCTGGTCATCAGCTTCCAGAATGGAATCAGCAATGTGGACGTGCTCGAACGCGCGCTCGGCGACCGGTTCGAGGTCGTGCGCGGAATGGTCCCGTACAATTGCGCCTATCTTGGCGAAGGGCGTTTTCACAAAGGCGTCGCCGGCGCGCCGCTCTATGCCGAGGACCGTCCGGAAACGCGCGAACTGGCGACCCGCATCGGCTCAGGACCTGCCGCGCTGAAACTGTCGGATAACATGCTCGGGATCGCCTGGGGCAAGCTGCTGATCAACCTCAACAATGCGACCAACGCCTTGTCGGAGCGGCCTCTCCTCCAGCAAATCCGCGAGCGCGACTACCGGCGTGTCTTCGGCGCCGCCATGCGGGAAGGCCTGCGCGTGCTCGACGCCGCTGGGATCACGCCGGCGAAGGTTGGGGACGTCGGCCCGCGTCTGATGCCGCTGGTGATCGATTCGCCCGACTGGCTGTTCAATCGCGTCTTCATCAAGCGCTGGAAGATCGACGCCAAGGCGCGCTCGTCGATGTCTGACGACCTCGCGCAAGGGCGCAAGACCGAGGTGGATTATATCAACGGCGAGCTAGTCGCGCTGGCCGACAAGGTCGGCATCGACGCGCCGATCAACCGCAAGATCGTCCAGCTGATCCGAGCGGCCGAAGCGGGCGCGCCGCCGCTAGGCCCTGCCGAGCTTCGCCAAGCGGTGCTTGGGCGTTAGCGCGGTGCGGCCTCGGTCGGCGGGAAGGCGCTATCACCCGCTGCCGGCGCGTCGGATGCCCGGCCCTTGGTCCAGTAATAGAGAGCCGCGATCGCGATCGCGAAGACGACCAGGCTGACGAGCATCACCGCGCCATATTCCGGCACAAGCGCGAGCACGTTGGCGCTGTCAGACGATCCCGCTTTCTCGGCTCCGGCAACAGCGCCGGCATAGACCACGCCCATCAGGCTCTCTCCGACGATCAGGCCGGTCGCCATCAAAGTTCCCATCCGCTCGGCGAATGCGGGGCTCCGCGATTGCATCGCCCAGCGATTGTAGAACCAGCCGAGCACCGCGCCGACGGGGATCAGCAGGTCGGCCTCCAGCGGCAGATAGATGCCCATGCCGATCGCCAGCGGCGGCAGATGCAGCCGCTTGTTGGACGTGCCTTTCAGCACCTCGTCCACGCTGACTGCCACGACGCCGATGATCGCGCCCTGGCGGATCAGGCCCCAATCGAGGCTGCCGCCGAGCACGCCTTGCGCAATGGTGGAGATGATCGCCGCCTGCGGCGCGGCAAGCGCCGTCGCCTTTGCGCCCGGTGCTCCTTCGAAGGTGAAGGCGGTATTGAGGAGGTCGAGGATCGGCGGGATCACCAGCGCTCCGAACACGACTCCGAGCACCAGCGCGACCTGCTGCCGCCAGGGAGTCGCTTCAACCAGTTGACCGGTCTTCAGGTCCTGCAAGTTGTTGTTGGAGATGGTCGCGACGCCAAAGATGATCGCGGTCACGAACAAGGCGAAGGCGACCAGGGCCTTGGTCTCGTCGCCGCCGACTTTGCCATACAGCGCGACAAGAATCAGCGATATACCGAGCACGGAAAGGATACCGACGCCTGAGATCGGGCTGTTCGATGCGCCGATGAGACCAGCCATGTATCCGCACACCGCGGCGATCACGACGCCCGCGATCAACGTGTAGATGATGCTCAGCACGATCGTTGCGCCAGGCTCGGTCGCAATCGGGGCCGTATTCCCAAAAGCGTAAAGAAGGAGCCCAATCGGGATCATCGACACGAGAATCGATCCGGTGACGATGCCGATCGGGATGTCACGTTCCGTCAGCGGCAGGTCCGCGCCGCGGCCGGCCTTGCGCTCGCGATTGGCGATGAGCGCGGCGCGGATGCCGGCGATGATCGGCCCGATGATCTTGAGCAGGGTCCAGATGGCAGCGACGCCGATCGTGCCGGCGCCGACCATCCGTGCTTTTTGCTTGAACGCCGCGCTGACCAGCTTTTCGAGATCTCCGCCGAACTGGGCGGCGAAGGCTGCATCCTGAGTCCAATGCGGGACGATGAAGACCCAGGTAATGATCATCCCGACGACCATCGCCGCGCCGACCGCGACACCGACGAGATGGCCAACCCCGATGAGCGCCATCGACAGGCTGGCCGAGATCTGGCTTCCGCCGGTTCCGACGCGGAACATCTGCTTGGCGGTATCGGTCATGAGCCGGGTCTTGGCGACAATGAAAAACAGGGCCGAAACCAGGGTCGAGCCACCGATCAGGATCAGGCCTCGCCGGTTTTCTTCGGCGCCGCCGACGCCCGAGCCGACCTTGAGGACTTCGGCCGCCGCCACGCCCTCGGGATAGGGCAGGTCGGTCCCGGTCACGAGTGCGCGCCGCAGCGGAACCGAGTACATCACGCCAAGGATTCCGCCGATGCCGATGACGGCGACCGACAGCCAGTAAGGGAAGCCGGTCCACCAGCCGACCATGATCAGCCCCGGAAGCACGAAGATGATCGCGGAGAGAGTCCCCGCGGCAGATGCAATCGTCTGGACGATGTTATTTTCCTGGATCGTCGCGTCGCGGAAGGCCTTCAGGACCGCCATCGAGATCACCGCGGCCGGGATCGAGGTCGCGAAGGTGATACCGATCTTGAGACCCAGATAAACGTTCGCCGCGGTGAATATGACGGTGATCAGAGCGCCGAGGATGATTCCCCGGATCGTGAGCTCCTTGATGTTCTCGCCGGCCCGAAGCGCCGTCCCGCTGGTCGCCATCAATACTCCCCTTCAATTCAGTTCTTAGGACCCTCGGTCGCCGGTGACGGGGTCGAATGGCGGCGGATGGCCTGCCACCGGCCGCCGTCGAGCACCCACACGTCGGTCAGAAGTACGCAGTCTTCGATGATCCGGCCGAGATATTTGAGGCGCCACTTCGCCTGGACCGTGCCGATCATGACCTGTTCGAGAACGGTTGCGTCGCGGACGTCGAGCTCGATCGATTCGACCTCGCGGCGCTGAATCGCGTCCAGCCATTCGTCGCGCGCCATCATGAATGGGCCGCTCGAGCGCGTGCCGATCAACACGAAATCCGGGTGCACGAGGGAACTGAGCTTTTCCATGTCCTTGCGGCACAAAGCGTCGCGCCATTCCCGCTCGAGCGCTTCGATCTGCTGACTGTCGCCTGTCGCCACGCGTTCCCTCTTGGCTCTCTTTAGGGCCCGGCCCGAAGAAAGCGAATCAGTGTTTCGTAACGCTCAAGCAACAGGCCGTTGCGATCGATGGCAAGGGGTTGATGATCAAAGGCAGCCTTGCCCAGATCGTTCGGTTTGAAGCGCAGAAGCAGGCGATGACCGCGATCGGCGCTCAGCGCGATCGGCGGGCCCGAGCCGCCATAAATCGGTACGAGGGGTTCGACCGTCGTGATTGTCATGCCCGCGGGAATGTCGAGGCGGCCGTCGCTTTCGGTGCGAACGCGCGCTTTGCCGGGCGATCCCTCGACGGTGACGAGCGCATCGATCGAACCTTCCCATCCGAAACCCGGAGGCTCGAGCGTCAGCGAAAGTTCGCCCTTGGGCGCCGGATCGTCGCGGACGAGCTCGAAGCTCGGCGGCCTCGGCGCCGGCCTGGTGGTGAGTCGAACCGTCTTGCCGTCCGACGTCCAGTCGCCCTCCGCTTCCTCGTCGGCCGCGCCGTACGACAAAGTGTAGCGGAAATGGCCGTTCGCCAGGAGCTCGAGGCCGCCCGCCATTTCCATTTGGTGAGTCTCGTAGACACCTGCCGGCGAGGATCCGGCTTGCGCCGGAGGTGATGCAAACGAAACAACCATGGCAACGGCTATCCGGCATCGCATCGGCGGACAGAGCCAGAAATTGGCGGGCGGCGCAATGTCCGCTTTTCACCCATTGCGACGGTCGGTCGCTCAGGCGGTGGCGGTTGGCATCGCCGCACGGGCTGCCGCCCTTTGACGCGGACCCGTCCCCTAATCTGGGATAGCAGAGTGTTCATTAATCAATCGCAGAAACCGAGACTTAAGCCTGGCAACGTAAATCTGGCACATCAGACCGGCGTATGAGGGCTGACATGAGTAGATTCGGGAAATGCGATGGCGGCGGTCGCCGCGGAGCTGCCAGGGAGACTCTGCCGCTCGTCGCGGTCTTCACCACGCTGAGCCGCAGTCATACCGCAGAACTGATCGACATCTCGGCGACTGGTGCAAGGTTGCACGGCCATGACGTCCCGGAGGAAGGTGAGGAAGTCCTGTTGAGCGTGGACAGGCTGAGAGCCTTTGGCTCCGTCGCCTGGGCCTGCGACGAGGAGTTCGGCATTGCCTTCGACATCGCGGTGCATGCCGAGGAGGTGGACGCCCTGCGCGAGAAAGTGCGCGCTACTCGAGGTCTCAGCGCGGACATGCGGCTGGCGCTGGACGTATGGAGTGCCGGTTCTCCACGCTGAGAATTCATGTCTCCGGCCCGCTAAGCGACGGAGGTCCGGCCATCCTCACATCCGCGGTCCGACCCATTGCGGACATGGGTTCAGTCCCCTAGCCTGAAGGCCTTGGGCGTAACCGTGGGCCGGACGCGGGTTAGGTGTCCCGCTCGACGTCCGTCCACACAGAGATGGGGGCCTGAACATGTCCGACAACAAGCCCGACGCAGAAGTCGACGTCACCAAGGAATGGCGTGCCACGCACGGCCAGAAATCGGCCGCCACGCGCCTCCGCATTT
>JBKPOO010000097.1:0-6575 GCA_046733175.1 Pseudomonadota bacterium | reverse complement strand
GCCCTGGAGCTTGGCATCGGTGTATCGCTGCTCGCCATAGCCGCGACCTTCCTGCTGCTCTGGTACCAACGGATCGTGATCGCGCGAACCGCCTCGGTGGCGATCCAAACCGACAATGTTCACTACAAGTCCGACCTCTTTCTCAACGGATCGGTCATCGTGGCCCTGGTCCTCGACCAGACATTTCATATTCGCGGCGCGGACGCCGTCTTCGGTATCGGCATTGCTCTTTGGCTTGTGTGGAGCGCATGGCGCGCTTCGGGCGAGGCGGTGAATCAATTGATGGACAAGGAATGGCCCGAAGTCGAGCGCGAGCGGTTTCTCTCGGCGGCGTCCGAATATCCGGAACTGGCTGGGCTGCACGACTTGAGAACGCGGAAGAGTGGGACGGTGCGTTTCGTTCAGTTTCACGTCTGGGTGCCGGCGGACTGGACCGTGCAGGAGGCGCACGACCGGCTCGACGCAGTCGAAGAGGAATTGCAGCAGCGCTTCCCAGGCACGGAAATTCTCATCCACGTCGATCCCGAGGGCCAGACCGACCGCGAGACTCTGCTGCCGCAGGAGATTACGGAGAAGGCGACATGACGAGCCTGCCCTTCTTCCAGGTCGACGCCTTCGCCGACCGTCCGCTGACCGGAAACCCGGCAGCGGTCATGCCGCTCGAGCGATGGATCGGCGACGAACTGATGCAGGCAATCGCAGCCGAGAATAATCTCAGCGAAACGGCATTCACCGTGCCGTGCGAGGGCGACGATGCCGACTATGAGCTCCGCTGGTTCACTCCGACGAGCGAGGTCCCGCTGTGCGGCCACGCGACGCTCGCGGCAGGACACGTGCTGATCCATAGCGAACCGGTCCGTTTCACGACCAAGGGCGGCACCCTGGTCGTGCGCCGGCGCGAGCAGATTCTCGAGCTGGATCTTCCGGCGCCACGGTTGAACGAGGTCGATGAGCCGGAACTCAACAGGGCCCTTGGCTTGCAAAACTCGCCCGCTTGGCTCGCGGAAGGCTGCAACGATGCCGCCATCATCGAAGTCGCGGACGAGGCGGCGGTGAAGGCCGTCCAGCCAGATTTAGCAGCGCTCGGCCAAATTCACCGGATGGCCGTCGTCACCGCTCGCGGCGAGACTCACGATGTCGTCAGCCGGGTGTTCGTGCCCTACCTCGGGATCGACGAAGACCCGGTGACGGGCTCGGCGCATGCGGCTCTCACGGCTTACTGGGCCGAGCGCCTGGGCCGGAACGAATTCACGGCGTTCCAGGCCAGCAGGCGCACGGGCGTGCTGAACTGCCGACTGGATGGCGAGCGAGTCCTCCTGGGCGGGCAGTGCCACACAGTCATCGCGGGGCAATTCCAGCTTTGAGGGCGATCCTCACGATGCTCGCTGCGGCGCTGCTTCCGGTGCCTGCGTTCGCCAGCCCGAAATCGGACCGCGCCGCCATCCTCTCCGTAATCTCGCACATGGAAACCGCATGGAACCGGGGCGACTTTCGGGGCTATATGGCGGGCTTCAAGAATCCCGACGTCGTGTTCGTGTCCGGCGGCAAGTTCCAGGACGGATGGCAGGGCACGCTCGACCATTATGTGCGCGACTATGGCGGTTCAGCCGAGCGGCGCGGGCGTCTCCACTTCTACAATATGAAGGTGGATCTCCTTGCACCCGACGCGGCAATGCTGGTCGGCCAGTACCGGCTGGAGCGCGGCGCTCGATTGACCGAAGGGGTCAATACGCGGCTGTTCCGCAAGGTGCGCGGCCACTGGGTCATCACGATGAACCATGTGTCTGCCTACGACGTCACGGCCCCGACCGCTTCAACAGCGCGATAAGGTCCGCCTTCCAGAATTTCGCCCAGGTGTGGGTACCGTGCCCGCGCGTTTCGGCCGTCTCCGGGATTAAACGGAAGCGCGCGGTCTTCATGCGCTTCAGCGCGCGCTGCGGGACATCGAGGTTCCGCGGATTAATGAAGTCGTCGGCCGAGTTGATCCACGTCAGCGGCACTCGAATGCGCTCGAGCTTCGGCCATGGATTGTAGGTCCGCGAGGAATCGAGCTGGTAGATGAGGTCGTTCGCGTCGAGTTCCTTGATGCCCGAAGCGACCCGGTCCTGGGAATAAGCGATCGCGGCCTTTCGAGTCGGATATTGCGCCTGGTAATAAAGGGGTGCGGCGCCGGCCACGAACAGCAGGTTCTCGGCAGATCTTAATCCCGTCAGCGGCTCGGTGTTGTAGTTTCCCCCCTGCCACACGGGGTCTGCCTTGATCCCGTCTACCGCGAGCTGCCGCCACATCCGGTTGAGTCCGGCGATCTCGATCGGCTCGCAGGCGAGCGGCATCAGCGCGCTGGCGAAGTCCGGGTAAGCCTCGCCCCAGACGAAACTGTGCATGCACCCCATCGACGTGCCCATGATCAGCCGCATGTGCTTGATGCCGAGGCCCTCGACGAGCATCCGGTGCTGCGCTTCGACCATGTCGTCATAATCATATTTGGGAAAGCGCATCCGGAGGCCGTCGGAGGGCTTCGACGATTTGCCGTGGCCGATATTGTCTGGAAGAATGATCCAGTAGCGGCGGATGTCGAGCGGTTGCCCTGGGCCGTACAGCTCGTCAGCAAATTGCGGGCGCAGGAATTGCTGGCCGGTTCCCCCGGTGCCGTGCAGGACCATCACGGCATTGTCGATCTCGCCCTTGGCATTGCGATGCGGATTCCCAAGGGTCGTATAATGCATCTTCACCTGGGGCAGTGTCTCGCCCGATCGGAAGCGGAAGCCTTGGAGAACTACGTCGCCTTCACGCGTCGGCCACACCTTAGCCGGCGGCCCCGCGGCCTGGAGGGCAAGCGCGACTAGCAACGAGATCATCCTATCCCCTCAATCTGGCTTCCAACGCGTCGATCAGCGGGAGCTGGCTTGGAAGCATAAGCGCGCGCGCTTCGGCAAGGTTCATCCACCGTGCTTCCACGACTTCGGGAAAGCGTTCGATCCGGCCGGTTTTCGGCGGCCATTCGAGCTCGAATTCATTGGAGCGGACGCCGGCGGGATCGAAATCGCCCTCGACCGCGAAAGCTTCGACGATCTTGCCGCCGGCCTGACGGATCTTTGTGAGCGGGAACGGGACGGACTGAAGCCGCGTGCCGGTCTCCTCCTGGAATTCGCGCAGCGCGGCTTCGGCCGGCGCTTCGTTCGGTTCAACCGCACCCTTGGGAATCATCCAGGCGCCCGCGTCCTTGTTCCGCCAGAAAGGACCGCCCGGCTTGATCAGCAGGACCTCCGTATGACGGCTGCCCCCACGGAAGAGCAGGATCCCCGCGCTAAGCGGCGGCGGCATCCAGGCTCTGCTCCGCCGAAACGGTCTCGGCGATCCAGCCGCCGCCGAGCAACCGGGTGCCATCATAAGCGACGGCCGCCTGGCCGGGCGCGACTCCATATTCGGGCTGGGCGAAGCGCACCCGATCCCCGTCGCGGGTAGCCGCGACCGCGGGCGCGAGCGACCGCACCTTCACGCTCACCTTCCTCTGATCCTCGCCGATCCAATTCCAACCCTCGATCCGCATGGCCTCCACCGCAAGAGCGCGCCTGGGACCCACGACGAGCCGCCGGGTCTCCGGTTCGATCCTTACGACGTAGAGCGGCTCACTCTGCCCGCCGATCTCGATCCCGCGCCGCTGGCCGACGGTGAAATGGATCACTCCGCGATGCCGGCCAAGCACTTGCCCACGCACGTCGACGATCTCGCCTTCGGCCTCCGTTTCGGGCCGGATTCGCTTCACCAGGCCAGCGTAATCGCCGTCCGGCACGAAGCAGATGTCCTGGCTGTCCGGCTTGGCCGCGACCTCCAAGCCGAGCTCGGCGGCGATTCGGCGAACATCGGGCTTGGGAAGATCGCCTAACGGGAACCGCAGGAATTCGAGCTGCTCGGCAGTCGTTCCATAAAGGAAATAGCTCTGGTCGCGGCGCGAATCGGCGCCCTTGTGCAGCTCGAGCCGATTGGCGTTCACGACGCGACGAACGTAATGGCCCGTGGCGAGGCAATCCGCTCCAAGCTCCTGCGCGAAGGCGATCAAGTCGGTGAATTTCACGCCCTGGTTGCAAAGGGCGCACGGAATCGGCGTCCTCCCGCGCGCATATTCGTCGACGAACTTGTCGATGACTCCGAGCCGGAACCGGCTTTCGTAATCCAGCACATAATGGGCGATGCCGAGCCGGTCGGCGACCATCTTGGCATCGTAGATATCTTGTCCCGCGCAGCAGGCGCCGGTTCGGCGCACCGCCCCGCCGTGGTCGTAGAGCTGCAGAGTCACCCCAATGACCTCCGCGCCCGTCCTGGCCGCAAGCGCAGCCGTGACGGAGCTGTCCACGCCGCCGGACATGGCAACGACGATGCGCGCGGCGCTGGGTGAGCGCTGAAGGTCGAACTCAATCATCAGGGAATGGCCGAATTAAGATCTCTTTACCCGAATTTCACTCCTCAGCACTAGAGATGCCTTCAGCTTGAGTTCGCAAGGGGTTGGTTTTGGCGCGTCACGAGCCGGACATTCAGGCCGCGGATGGGCCGATGAGCCTCAAGGAACTGCTTTCGCTGCTTGGCGACGCGAAGGCCGATGCGGAGCGCGACCGCCAGGAGGCGATCGCTTGTTATTTGTCGGCCAGCGAAGGCTGGAGCGAGGCGGTTCAAAGACTGGACGGAACGTTCGCCGCCGAGTCGAGAGAGTTAAAGGATCGTAAGGCGGATTGACTATGTCGTTAACCAGCGGGCTTCAGAATCTTTTCAATGGGTCGCTCTTAAACCGTACGCATCGACAATGATTAAGCAGGTTTGATCAGGAATGCTCGAGAATCAAAAGATCCGTCCGGCTCAGGTTATCGGCCCGCTTGGCGAGCCGCTGACTCTCGACAGCTTGCCGCCTGCCGCCACGACCCGCTGGGTCGTCCGCCGGAAAGCCGAGGTTGTGGCCGCCGTTTCCGGCGGGCTTCTGACCGTCGACGAGGCATGTCAGCGCTATTCCCTGAGTCTGGAGGAATTCACGAGCTGGCAGCGCGCGGTGGACCGCAGCGGCATGCCGGGCCTTCGGGTCACTCGGATCAAGCAATACCGCGATCAGTACGAACGACAGCAGCGTTACTGAGCGAAAGAGCTCGTTACGGATGCGCATTTGTCCAGCTTAGCCGCTGGCTGATGGGTCGCCCCTGCCAACCTTAATTGTGGACACCTCCTTCGAAATCCGGAACAAGCGCCGCGCATCGCGCGTCTAGATGCCGGAGTGGCCGCCGAGTATGGTGGCGGCCAGAAAACAGGAGGGAGAGACCATGGGTATCATCATCTGGCTGATCGTCGGCGGCATCGTTGGCTGGCTAGCGAGCCTCATCATGCGCACTGACGCCCAGCAAGGGATCATCTTGAACGTTGTCGTCGGAATCATCGGCGCCGTGATCGCCGGCCTGGTTCTCGGCAAAGGCAATATCAACGGCGGACTCACCGTTGAAACCTTCCTGTGGTCGCTGCTCGGCGCGGTCATCCTTTTGGCCGTCGTGAACCTCATTCGTCGAGGAAGCGTCCGCTAACCCGAACCAAATGATTTTTTGAAGGCCGTCCGGTCATCCGGGCGGCCTTTTTCCGCTCACTGCAGCTCAAACACCATCGCGAGCGTCTGTTGAACCTTCTGCTCGCCCGGATCGATCTTGCTCGCAATTGCGCCCTGCGCACGGGCCTCCATCATGACGGGCATCGGCGGCGGCACCGGATAACTTCCGCCTCCTTCACTGACGGACACCAGCCGCACGACTCGCATCCCCAGCGCCCGAGCATAGATTTCGGCGCGAGCCCGGCCGATTCCCAGCGCCTTGGTTCGGGCCTCGTCGAGCGCCTCCTCCGGCTTGTCGATCGTCAGGCTGGGGCCATTGATGGAGTTGGCCCCTTCGGCGACCAGAGCGTCGAGAATGTCGCCGCTCTTGGCGATGTCGCGAAAGCGGACGTTGACCTGGTTCGAGGCCGTGTAGCCGGTCAATCGAGGCGGCTGGTCCTGGACGTAGCGATATTCGGGGTTGAGGCTGATGTTGCTGGTTTGGATATCACGATCCGCGATGCCTGCCCGTTTGAGCGAGGCGCGCACCCTTTCCATCCGCGCTGCATTCTGCTCGAGCGCCGCCCTTGCAGTCGTTGCTCGCGTGATCACGCCGGCATTGATGATTGCAACGTCAGGAACCCGCGTCGCCTCACCAGTCGCGCTGATGTCGAGCCGCGTCCCGGCAATGGCCTGGGTGACCGAAGGAACCTGCTGAGCCGTCGCGGGCGCCCCAATTGAGGCTGAAGCGACGATCAGCGCCAGCCATGCATATCTCTTCATTATGATCCCCATCGTCGTCGAGCGGCCACACTCGCCCAGCGGCAATGGCTGGATCATGAACGCCAGCCCGCTACAAGCGCCGGCGGCCCGCGACTAACCGGTAGAGAACGAGGAGAATGATCGCTCCGACGATCGCCGCGATGAACCCGGCGCCTTCACCGGTCTTGTACCAGCCGATCGCATGGCCGATCCAACCCGCGAGGAGCGCACCCGCGATGCCCAAGAGGATCGTGAT
>JBKPOO010000096.1:0-3965 GCA_046733175.1 Pseudomonadota bacterium | reverse complement strand
CACTCGAAACGGCCCGCACACCGGCTCCCGCTTGATGGGCTTGTACGCCGCTAGATCGGCCATGGTCATTGACCCAGCGAGCGGACCAACGTGCGTCCGGGCGACGATCTTCGCCGCGGTCGATCCCGCATATAGCGCCGCCGGTCCTTGTGCGGCGAGACGGCGGAGGAAGTCCGCGTAGGGCTTGTTCACCAGCCGATCGCCGGCGTTCAACAAGCTGCCGTCGGGCTTCGAGAAATAAGCGATCACGTCGGGCGCGTGGTTCTCGGCATAATCGGCGTGGATCATCCGCTCGAGCCGAGGCGACACGGTGAAGCCTTCGTCTGCCGTGCGCTCGGCATCGCCGAACAGGCTCGACCAAGGCAGCTTGCCATGCTCGTCATGCGCGACGCTCAGCATCTTCACCGCTCCCGGCACGCCGGTGGCTCGGCCGCTGACGACGGCCGTATCGAACGGCAGCGGCTTTCCGGCGCTATCGAGGAACATCGTCGAGACGGCCTGGGCCGGAGCGACCTCGCGGCCGTCGTAAATGGTGATCTTGCCGGTGCGGCCGTCATAGTAATTCATGAACGCGCCGCCGCCCACGCCCGAGCTCTGCGGCTCGACCAGCGACAGCATCGCCTGCACCGCGATCGCGGCGTCGACCGCGCTGCCGCCGCGCTTCAGAACGTTGAGACCCGCCTGGGCCGCGAGGGGGTTCGCCGCGATGACGAACGGCTCGGCGGCTGGCTGGGTTGCCGCACCCACCGGAGGCGTGGCCGCGCAGGCGGGCAATGCCGCCAGGAGGACCGACGCGGCGATCTTTCGGAACAGGTGCATCGCCATTCGACCTAGCAGTACGAGTGGCGCTCGCAATCGTTTCCGCTAAGAAGCGCCGCCGGGGAGTAGGATTAAATGGCGCGTCAGCTCGAGCGGTTCGACAATCTCGTCTCCATGTTCCTGACGCGAGCCGAAGAAAAAGGCGAACGGCCGTTCCTCTGGGCGAAGCGCGACGGCCAATGGCATTCGATCAGTTGGACGGAGGTGGCGCGGCAAGTCGCTGCGTTGGCCGCGAGCCTCAAACGCATCGGTCTTCAGCCCGGCGACCGGGTCTGCCTGGTCAGCGAGAACCGGCCGGAGTGGCTCATCGCCGACCTCGGGATCATGGCTGCCGGCTGCGTGACGGTTCCGACTTACACGACGAACACGGTTCGCGATCACTCGCACATCCTCGAGAATAGCGGCGCCAAGGCAGTGATCGTCTCGAGCCAGAAGCTGACGAAGAATCTCGCGCCGGCAGTGCTCATGTCGTCGGAATGCCATCACTTCATCGCCATCGAGGAGATGCGCCGAACCCAGGTACCGGAAGACATCCACATCCATTGCTGGCCGGACCTCATTGCCGGCACGCCCGATATGGACGAGCTCAAGCGGCAGCTCGCAAAGGTCGGACGCAACGATCTCGCGTGCCTCATCTACACGAGCGGAACCGGCGGAGCTCCGAGAGGCGTCCGCCTGCACCACGGGTCGATCCTCCACAATGTCGAGGGCGCTACCGACGTCATCTCGACCGACTTCGGCTGGGCTGACGAGATCTTCCTCTCGTTCCTTCCGGCGAGCCACGCCTATGAGCACACCGGCGGGCAGCATTTCCCGGTCGCCTTGGGGGCGCAGATCTATTACGCGGAGAGCCTCGAAAAGCTCGCCGCCAACATCGAGGAAGTGCAGCCGACCATCATGGTCGTCGTTCCGCGCCTGTTCGAAATGCTTCGCGCGCGGATCATGAAGACGATCGAGGCGCAGGGCGGTCTTTCCAAATATTTGATGTCTCGGGCGCTCAAGATCGGAAGCGACAAGGCCGAAGGAAAACGAAAGCTTTGGGACCTGCCGATGGACGGATTCCTCTCCCTCACCTTGCGCCGAAAGGTTCGAGCCAAGGTCGGCAGCCGGCAGAAGGCCTGGGTGTCCGGCGGAGCGCCGCTCAATCCCGAAGTCGGAATGTTCTTCGAATCGATCGGGATCACCTTCCTCCAAGGCTATGGGCAAACGGAATGCGGGCCGGTGATCGCCTGCAACCGGCCCAGCGCCGGGATCCGGCTCGATACGGTCGGGCCGCCGGTCAAGAATACCGAGGTCAGGATTGCCGACGACGGCGAAATCATGGTTCGCGGCGAGCTGGTCATGCACGGCTATTGGCGCAACGAGGAAGAGACGGCCCGCGTGCTCAAGGACGGCTGGCTCGCGACGGGCGACGTCGGCCATTTCGACGACAAGGGCCGGATCAAGATCACCGATCGCAAGAAGGACCTGATCGTCAACGACAAGGGCGATAATGTGTCGCCGCAGCGGATCGAGGGGATACTCACCCTGCAGCCGGAGATCGGGCAGGCGATGGTCTATGGCGACCGGCGGCCGCATCTCGTGGCGCTGCTGGTGCCCGACCCCGAATTGGCGAAAGCGCCTGACCTGCAACAGCGGCTTCAGCGTGCCGTCGACCGCGTCAACGCAGAGCTATCGATCATCGAGCGCGTGCGCCGCTTCATTCTCGCTGACGAAGCCTTCACGATCGAGAATGAGCAGATGACTCCGTCGCTCAAGATCCGCCGGCACGTGATCGGCAAAGTGTATGGCGATCGGCTCGACGCCCTTTATCGGAAATAGCGTCAGGGCTTCTTGTAGAGAATGAATTCGCCGAGTTTGCCCGATCCGACCTGTTCACCGTCATGAAGGATGACGAAATCATCGCCGGCGCATAGGCGGTTCGCCCGGCTTTCAGTTACGAATTGCGACTGGCGGTCAAGCCGGCCCGCTTCCACCCCGCCTCGAAGATCGTTGCGCCAGATGCGTGGGCCATCGCGAAACAGGATCGTGTAATCGTCGATGCCGATTGGGCTCAGGGTCGCATGCATCGGCACGCAATTGCGGGTTTCGACCACGACGCGGCCCCCAAGCCACTTCTCGAGCTTCGCCTGAGCTTCAGGAGTTCGAGTCAGGTCAGCGGCCTGAGCTGTCCCCATGAAAAGCAATGCCGCGCACGCGGCCAGCGATTTTCGCATAGCGCCCCCCCGGGGCAGTTATGCGCTGATACTGCTGTTTTGCAACCCAGTCAGGCGCCGGGCCGACTGTACGGAATGAAGTCGCCGAAGACGCAGCTTCCCACCGTGAAGTGGTTGGTGAGGTCGACCACCTGGCCGATGTCGCCGCGGCAGAGGTCCGGGCTACCGAACTGTCTCGTCAGGAGTGCGTACCCTCCGCCGAGGTTCGAACAGCCGCCCATCATATGGTTGACGTAGACTCGCCGGCTGCCGTCGCGGAACGCGATCGTGCTGTCGTCGATCACCACCATATCGTTCGAACGGTAATGCGGCAGGCAGCTCATCGGAGCTCCTGCGACCTTGCCGGCGAGCATCCGATCGAATTGCAGTTGCTTCGCCGCGCTGCGCATCGGCTGTTGCTGGGCGGCCGTCGTGGTGCAAGCGACGAGCCCGACGCCGATCAGAAGGAGAGAAATGCCGCGCATGTTGACCTCCTCGGGGTATCCCGTTCGCCCGATCGTTGGCGCTTCGTTTCATGAACGGAAGCTGTCTTTTGCCGACCGAAGGCGGGCGAACTCTTCCCAGTTAGTGACTCGAACGAAAGGATTGGTTTCACGTTCCTCTGCGATGGTGGTCGGTAGCGTTACTTCGCCTGCCGCGCGGAGCGCTTCCACTTTTTTCATTCGATCGCCGATTGCAGCATTGTCCGGCTCCGAGTGGACGGCAAACCGAGCGTTCGCCAGCGTATATTCGTGCCCGCAATAAATGCGGACGTCTTCCGGCAGCCCGGCGATCCGCTGAAGGTTGCCGTGCATCTGCTGCGCGGTCCCTTCGAACAGGCGGCCGCACCCCATTGCGAACATCGTGTCGCCGACGAAGATCATCCCCTCGTCCTCGAAGTAATAAGCGATGTGACCGGCGGTATGTGCCGGAATGTTCCAGACGACGGCC
>JBKPOO010000095.1:0-6183 GCA_046733175.1 Pseudomonadota bacterium | reverse complement strand
GTTCAGCGCCGCAATGGCCTCGTCGAGCACACGGGTAGGATTGATGTCAGTAGTACCCGACGCGGAATTGGTTACGTTCATCGCGCGACTATACGGCGGCACAACATCAACGCGAAAGCCTGATGTATGCCGTTCGCAGAGACGTCTGTAATGAATCTTAACATGGAATCGATTCCACCGCTTGCCCGCGAAGCCATCGAGTATGCGCGCAGGCGCGACTACGACCGGGCCCTTGAGATGGCCAAGCGAGCGCTTCAGCAACATCCGAGCGACTTGGGATTGCAACTATTCGTCGGGTTGCTTCATTCCCGCCGTTTCGAGTTTGAACTCGCAGTGACGCACTTCCGCACCGCAGTGGCGATTGCACCCGACGAAGTCGTACCGCGCCTCGAATTGGCTCGCGCGCTCGTTCCTCTTGGTTGGCTGGAGGAAGCGGAGCGCCTGCTGACCGACCTTCCCACAACAAGTCGAGACGTACAAAGATTGCGAGCGATCGTTACGGCGAGCCGTGGGAACGTCGCTGTCGCCGCCGAGGAGTTGCGGAGGCTGGTAGAAATCGATGCGAGTGATTTCGATAGCTGGCGAGAACTTGGCTATTGTCTGCAAAGGCTCGGTGACGTTCGTTCGGCCGCCGATGCCTTCAGTCGCTCGTTGGAGCTTCAGCCGAACCAACTTCAGCTGCTGGGCAAATGGGCGGAGGCCGTAGTCGCGTCCGGTACCGGTGAAGAGTCATTGGAAAAGCTTCAAAATACGGCAGCAGCGCAACCCGACAGGGTCGGTACGTCGCTTGCAATCGCGCGCCTTCACGACTTGCTTGGTCGGCCGGATAGTGCTGCCGATGAGCTTCGGCGCGCGCTCAAGCTCAACCCGAGCAGCTCCGCCGTCCTTACCGCGCTCGCGCAACTCGAAGAACGGCGCAATGAAATCTCGGCCTTCGCTGAAGACGTGAGAATGCTCGAGAAGATTGCGCCGGACGCTGAAATGCTTCCTCTGCTCAAGGCGAAGCTCGCCTACCGACAGAAAGACATGCCAGGGGCTCTACGGGCGGCGGAGGCAACGCCGCCTAATCTCGATCCGGCACTTCGCGCCCAGATCATCGGTGACGTTCGCGATCGGCTTGGCGACAGTTCGGGCGCCTGGAATGCGTTTACCGAGATGAACCGAGAAGATTCGAAGGCGGTTGTCGGTGCTGCCGACCAGGCCTTTGGCTATCGCGAGCGGCTTGCCGGATTGACCGCCGAGCTCAGTGAAGAATGGGCAAAGCGCTGGCTCCCGCGGCGCGAGCCGGAAGAGTCGCCGGTGCTGTTGATCGGCTTTCCGCGGTCCGGAACCACGCTCCTCGACACGTTCCTCATGGGCAACCCGCATTTGCGAGTGTCAGAAGAGAATCCACTGATCCCACTGGCTGCAAAGGCGGCGGGACAGATCGAGAGCCTGCCCGAGCTGGGCCAGGCTGCTATCGACGAAGCACGCCGGCTCTATTGGGCGGAAGCAGCTCGGCATGTGCCGGATCGCTCCAGTGCCTTACTCGTCGACAAATTTCCCTTTGGCCTCGTCGGCGCGGCCCACATCCATCGATTATTTCCGGATGCGCCGATTCTTTTCGTCGAGCGTCACCCGTGCGACGTCGTGATAAGCTGCTATTTCACGCGCTTCGCCCCAATTGACGCGGCGGCCGCGTTTCTCGACGTCATCGATACAGCGAGACTCTATGACTCCATGATGCGCTTCTGGACACGGTGCACGGAGCTCCTGCCGCTCCGCGTCCACAGCGTGCAATACGAACGCCTGATCGAAAATCCCGGCGAACAGCTGCGCGCCGTCGCCGAGTTTCTGGATCTGGATTGGCATGAAGAGATGATACGAAACACCGCAACTGCGGAACGACGCGGCTTCATCAAGACCCCGAGCTATGCCCAGGTGAGCGAACCCGTCTACTCACATTCCGTCGGGCGGTGGCGCCGCTATCGAGAACAGATGGGCGAAGCGATCAACATTCTCGCCCCCTGGGTCGAGCGACTGGATTACGCGCTCTAGGCGCCGACGAAGCTCGCGCCGGTTGCGCCGATGACAGCGGCGACGGCGGCGCGATCGGCCGCCGTCAGCGCCGGAGGCCAAAGATCGATGATCAGCACCACGCGAAGTTCGTCGCTGTCGTTCCAGGCCTCATGCTCAATCGTATCGTCGAACACAAAGGCCTCGCCGACTCTCCATTCGCGAGTCGTAGCGCCCACGCGAAAACCGCAACCGGCGGGAACGATCAACGGCAGGTGGCAAACCAGTCGGGTGTTGGCGACACCGGTATGCGGCGGAATTCGCGTATGCGGCGCAAGCAGCGAAAACATCGCGTTAGGCGAAGCTCCACGCACATGCGGCTGGTCCATTCCGGCGATGGCCGCAAGTGTTTTCGGACAGTGCCGGACGTTCGCTTCGACCCGCTCTCCGTTCTGAAGCAGGTGGATCGCAGTCCAGGCGGGGTTGCGGTTCAGATCCTTCCACTGCCGCACGGGCACCCGTTCCGGATACTGGATGTAGGGAACCAGCTCGGCTGCCTCGGTCGTGATCAGTGCTTCGAATTCCGAGCGGATGTCGTCGGTCGCCTGCTCGAGCGCGCCCAGGCCAGGAAATAACGCACGATCGTGGAACTCGATCTCCGGCATGCCGGGATAATGGAAGTCCGACGGATCCTGATGGAAGTGGCGCATATTGCGGGAGCGATTCGAGATGAACCGCTCGGCCCGTGATCGCTCGGCATCCGTCAAGTCGGGCGGAAGCTTTGTCGCCAAATGGCGTTCAAGCGCGCTGCGATATTCATCCCTGCGCTTGCGGGCGTGGGCGACAGCGGGCTTCATCGGCTCGGGCACGTCTTCGTCGGGAGACAATTGGGCGAGGGCCTGGCCATAGGCTTCCCCAGCCTCCCCGTCGCCGCGCTGATCGAGGATCACCGCGCGCGACAGGAGAGCCGAAAAGTCGAGGGGGGAAATCGCTAGTGCCCGGTGAATCGCGGCAAGCGCGCCATCGAGGTCCCCCGACGCCTTGCACATCGCGGAAAGCTTCATCCACAGATCGATCGAGGAATCCTGGGCTCCAACCGCCTGTTCAAGCAGCGATCGAGCGGCGGCGAACTGGCCGGCGGCCGCGGCCTGATCAGCTTTTTGTTCTAATTCCTGGGTCCCGGTCATTTTCGCTATCATGCCGGGCGGTGACGCAAATGCAAAGCCGACGAGCGGCCGCAAACACCCTCAACGCTCGGGAAACCGATCCCGGATCCATTGCGAGAACACCCACTTTTCGCCCGACGTGGTTGGAAGTCCCGCATGAACAGTGTCCCGGTCCGGAGCGCCGTCCTTGGTCACGTTGGCGAAGAACAGCGCGTCGCCCTGTTCCGCTCGAAATTTCAGGCCAATGCGGGGAAAGCTCGTTTCGCCGCCCTGGTAGCCGTCGTTCAGATAAATGAGGAAAGTGACGATGCGCTGGCCGAACGTAGCCAAACTCTGATCGTAGGCGGGGTTCGCGGGGTCGAGAAAATCGTGATGCGGCTTGAATCTTTGCCCGACCGCGTAGTGGAGGATCTGCGAGGGTTCGAACAATGGAGCCGGGAGGCTCGTCGCCGCGGAGATTCTCTGGCGGATCACTTCCGTAAGCACGTTCATCTCCCCGATCCGAAGGACCAGGAAGCTGTTGTCGCGGTTTGGGTCGAGCGTCTGTTTGCCGCTTTTCGTATCGAACACCGTCGCGGGCCCAAGCTGCGGCTGTGCGAGCGAGATGAGCCACCGGCACTCGGCCGGGGTCGCGAATGCCGGAATAAGCCGGATTCGAGGAGATTCTGAAAGGCTTTGCTTCGAACCCGGCTGCATCCTTTGTTCGACCGACACTCTGGTCCGCACGGTCGACCAGAAGTCGCCGTTCGCCCCATCCGGTACAGCGGGGTCACTGGCGTTGTCGGCCAGAAGAAGGAGTTGCTCTTGCGCTGAGCGCGAGCCTTGTTCGGCAGCCAGAGCGAGATGGTCGAGAGCCCGGTTCCAATCGGGCGGCCGGGCCGAGCCGAGTGCGTCGAGCAGGGCGCAACGCTCGCTGGCATTGGCGTGGCCCTCCGACGACGCTGCTTCGAGCATCGCGGTTGCTCGCCGGACATCGTCGAGCGAGGGGCGCGCGCCGAGCAGGAGCTGCATTGCCGTTTCGAAGCTGTCGGTCATAGGGGCCAAAGGATAGACCCGGTGGCGCAAAAGAAAACGGCGGACCTCACGAGGGAGGCCCGCCGCAATCTTTGGTGCCGGCGATCGCTTAGAAGTCGAGCGTCACACCGGCGAACACATACCGACCCAAGGCATCGTAGACCTGCGGGAAGGTGTTACCGTTGCCGAACGGAGCGTTCGACACTTCGCCGCCGACGACCGGAGGACTGGTGTCGAGGATGTTCGTCGCGCCAAGCCGGAAATTGTACTTGTCCGCGATACGGGCGGTCAACGTCAGGTCGAAGTAACTCTGAGCGTTGATTTTCGCATTGGCGGGAGCAAAACCCGCGTCTGTCGGGAGGACGCCGCAATGCTCGGTCGAACTACCGATGGCGATGTTCGAGCCCAAATCGCAATCAGTCGCCCTCGCATCGTTCTTCACCGCCGAGAAGTACCTCCAGCGACCCGAGAGTCCCAGGCCATTGGGCATGGTGAAACCGACCCTCAGCGCATGGCGATATTTCGGGTTCGGAGCGCCGCTCAGGAAGCTTCCGCAGGTATTGCCGTAGAAGCCCGCGCAGTCGAACTTGCCATTGCTGGTGTCGTTGACCGGCACGACCGGAGTCACTCCGGTATCGATCTGCAGCTCGCGAAGGAAGGTTCCGACGTAGCCAACGTTCACTGTTCCCATGCCGCCCAAACGACGCGAGTAACTGCCGTTGATGTCGATGCCCTTGGTCCTTAGGCCGCCGATATTGACGTTGGTCGTATCGACAAACCCGATCGGTCCTCCCCACAACCGTCCGTTGTTCGGGTTGCGGTGAACGAAACTGCAGAAGAAGGGATCACCGCTGGCGATACAATTGCCAAGGACGGTCTGGAAGCCCAGGGTGCTGATCAGGTTCTTAACCCTGATGTCGAAATAATCGACGCTGACAGCAAGGCCCGGTACCCACCGCGGCTTAAGCAACAATCCGGCCGTGTACGTGTCGGCCGTTTCCGGAGACAGAGCCGTATTACCGCCGAACCGCGCGTTATACTGGTTGGCGGAGTTGGCCTGGACGTTGCCGAATTGAGCGGCCGTCACGCCCGAGAAGGCGCACTGGGCTGCCGTATTGCCGTTGACGAGACCGCCGACCGCGGCACCCGCGCACGGATCGACCGTACCGCCGAGACCGATAAACGGCTGGGTGAACAGTTCGATCGCGTTCGGAGCACGGACCGCGCGGTTGTAACTGGCGCGGGCCAGGATGTCCGGGATCGGGGCCAAACGCGCCTCGACCTTGTACGTGTCGGTGTTGAAGTGGTGGCCCGCGACTTTGTAATCCGAATAGCGGTAGCCGCCGGTCAGCGTGAACTCGTCGATAAACGAGTGACTGATGACCGGCACCTGGAGCTCGGCGAACCCTTCGCGAACGTCGAACCCGCATTCCCCGCCCTGGGTCACCGGAACGCCGTGATCGCACTGGACCGGAAGCGTCGGCGAACCCTGCCCGGCGCCTTCACCGAGCTGGAACGCGGTGTCGGGTTCGGTGATCAGCGATTCCTTGCGGTACTCGACACCGACGTTGAGGCCGACGCCGCGGTCCGACCATGGCGTCTGGATGCCATATTCGCTGCCTTCCAACGTGACGTTCGCGTCGGCGATCTGCTCGCTGACGTGGCCGCGCTGAACGAGCGGAATCTGCAAGAAGGCCAAAGCCTCCGGAGTGACGCCGCCGGTCTGGAACACGTTGTAGGGTACGCAAGCCTGGCCGACGAGATTGTTCGGGTCGGTAAGCCGAATTCGGCAAATCGGGGTCCCGACCGGGTCAGTGGTTCCGCCGACCGCCGGGTTGGCGACGACGTCCAGCGCCATCTGGATGCGGCTGACCGAGAAGTCGTTCTGATAGACTTCCGACAGGCGCGTCGTGCCGAACTGGTAGTAGGCGTCGTAGGAAACACCGCGAAGGATGTCGCCCTTGATGCCCGCGACCACGCGCCATGCGGTGTGTTCGAGGTGGTCAGA
>JBKPOO010000094.1:0-12703 GCA_046733175.1 Pseudomonadota bacterium | reverse complement strand
GGCGCGAACAGCGCAACGGGAATCGCAATGACATAGGCCGCGATCGTGACCAGTCCCTTTCTGCCGCGCCCGGCCAGCCTGGCGATCGGCGCGTCGACGTCATTCGCTGCAAGCAAGGCGGAGCGAAGAAGCGCAACCGACGAAGCGCAGAGCAGCATGACCACCCCGAACGCGACCACCGTATCGCGAGTGACTCCGGCTTCGCCGACCCAGCGGACGACGAACGGCACCAGGCTCAGCCAGAACAGGAAGAAAAGGTTGGTGAGAAGCACCCGGCCGTCGACCCGCTTCGAGGCCTGCAGCAAATGATGGTGCTGGAACCAGTAAATGCCGACTTTGATGAATGCGAGCGCATAGGCCGCGAACAAGGTCAGCTCGGGCTTCAGCGCAGCCATTCCAGCCGCCTTCGGCACCGGCAGCTCCAGCACCATGATGGTGATGATGATCGCGATCACGCCGTCGGTGAAACTGTTCAGCCGGTTCGTGTTCACCGCTTGCGCTCCCAAGCCGTCATTGCGAGGAACGGAGCGACGAAGCAATCCAGACGAGACTTGGACTGGATCGCTTCGCTAATGCCCGCAATGCCGACCTATCGAAGCACGCCTCTTGCCGCCATCGCTCGCGCGTACAGGAACAAGGCGACGCTGATCAGGATGATGACGTAGGGCATCACCGTCATCATGGCGTTGCCTTCCGCTCCCGGCATCGGCGGAGCGAGCGCGATCTGGTAACCAAGGCTGACCACCGCGCCGACGAGCGAAAGCCCGAGGGACCAAACCGCCCACCGGTTCCGAAGAAGCAGCAGGACCGAGCCGAGGAGGCCCAGCCAAACGCCCATTCCCCAACCGATCTGCGCGTAGATCGGCATTCCATCGACCCAGGCCAGCGCGACGTTCGGATCGACCCCGGGCATGGCGCTGGCGATGTAGTCGGTATTGCGCATTCGGGTCATCAGATAGTCGAAGCAGCCGAAACAGCTCCAAAGCGTCGCCAATATGCCGACGATCCATACGTGCGCGGGAGTCCGCGCGGATACGGCCTGTTGCATTGTCGTGCCCCTCCCAAGGCCGCCGGACCAAGCCGGCACCGCGACAATGGGACGTTTCGGGCACGCAATGTCAAGCACCGGGCGATCTTCAGCTGACCGCGATTTCCTGATTCAGCAACTTGCCCAAAGCGGCAGCGAGCGATTTCAAGTCGTACGGCTTCTGCAGGACCGGGAAATCGTGCTCGCCTCCGACCATTTCGCTGTAACCGGTGGTGAGCAGGACCGGCAGCTCCGGAAAGCGGTCGCGCACCTTGCGTGCGAGCTCGATGCCGCTGATGCCGCCGGGCATGACGATGTCGGAAAAGATCATCATCGGCCGTTGCTCCCCGGACAGCCGCTGGAGAGCTTCTTTCGCGCTGTGCGTGACGGTCGCTTCGAATCCCATTTCGGCCAACATCCCCGCGGCCAGTTCGGCGACGAGGCCGTCATCCTCCACGATGAGGACGCGTCCTAACGCTTCGCTGCCGTCCGGCTTGACCGCCGTCATCGGGGCATGGGGAATCACCGGCAGGTAGAGCGTGAACGCAGAGCCTTCGCCGGGCTTCGATTCGGCCGTGACCGTACCGCCGAGCTGCTTGGCGAACCCGAAAACCTGGCTGAGCCCCAACCCGGTTCCCTCACCGAAGACCTTGGTGGTGAAAAAGGGCTCGAACACCCGGTCGAGGATTTCGGGCGGCATTCCTTCGCCGGTGTCGGCAACGCGCAGCGCGACATGCTCGCCCCGAAGGCCTTCGGGCTGTCCCTTAAGTAACTCATTGGTTGCGCTGATACGCAGCACTCCGCCGTCGGTCATTGCATCGCGGGCGTTGAAAGCGAGATTGAGGAGGGCGAGTTCAAGCGCGCCCGGATCCGCGTCGATGCTCCAGACGTGGTCCGAAACTTCGATGATCATCTCAATGTTGCTGCGGACCGACGGACGCATCAGGGTGGTGACGTCCGGAAGGAACGATCTCAAATCGATCGTCTTGATCTCAAGCGGTTGGGCTCGCGCGAAGGCGAGCAGCTGCTTGGTAATGCTCGCCCCGCGCTCCGCGGAGCTGCGGATCCCATCGAGCATCCGCTTCAGTCGGTCTTTGTCATCGATATTCCGGAGGGCGAGATCGCAGCCGGCGAGAATCGCGGTCAGCAAATTGTTGAAGTCGTGGGCGAGGCCGCCGGTGAGCTGGCCGAGCGCTTCCATCTTCTGGGACCGGAACAATTGCTCGCGCGATTCCTGCAGCCGCAGCTGCGCCTCGCGGCGCTCGGACATATCGCGCGTGATCTTTGCGAAACCGATCAAGTCGCCGGCTTCGTCGCGAATCGCGTCGATGATCACGTTGGCCCAGAAGCGCGAGCCGTCCTTACGAACACGCCACCCTTCAGCCTCGAAGCGTCCGGTTTCCCGAGCAGTCTCGAGCGCGGTTGCGGGGATTCCCGCCTCCTTGTCCTCGGGTGTGTAGAACTGACTGAAGTGCTTGCCGATGATCTGCTTGGGCGAATAACCCTTGATGCGTTCGGCACCCGGATTCCAGCTCCGCACTCGACCTTCGGAATCGAGCATGAAAATCGCGTAATCTGTGACACTTTGGACAAGAAGTCGGAAGCCCCGCTCGGCATCCAAGAGCGTATCTTGCGTCTCGCGCTTTCGGTTCATGTTACTCCTTGTCCCCCAGCGCACAGACGCAGTCGGAGCGAATAACGGGCAAAGTCTTGTCCGGTTTCACGCCGGCACTGGAGCGATTCCCGTTACTCGGTCAGGAGGCCTAGCGGCGGCCCTTCGCCAGGCGGCTTATCAGGATAGCCGCGCGCTTCGCCTGTTTGGGGATGGAAGCGATGTCGACGACCTCCCGCGGCGTATGGGATCCCTCGCTCGACGGTCCGAGACCGACGAGACCGTCGACGTCCTTCGCGACAAAACTGATATCGCCCGCTCCCCGCTTCGCCGGATCGAGCTCCGGCATTTGGGCCAAACCCATGTCGCGATTCACGGCGTTCAGCGCTGCGAGGAGAGCGCGATTGCCTTCGGTCGGCGGCATCGGCGGATACGAATCCTCATCGAAGCTGATTTCCGCCTTCGCCCCGGGCAAAGACTGCGCGACGATGGCGCGCATCTTCGCGCGGGTCCGCTCGATCTGTTCTTCGCTGAGCGCGCGCAAATCGCCTCGAGCGACTGCGGTCGCCGCGATGATGTTGGTCTTGCCCGTGGCCTGGACCCGGATCCGTCCCTTGTCGAGCTCGGCCGATTGGCCGCCGCCGACCAAACCGACGTTATACGTCAGCCGGTCGTCCGGAAGCTCGCGCCGGAACGCCTCGATGATCCGAGCGAGCTCGTAGATCGCTCCGTAGCTCCCGCCCGGCGACCCGGTTCCGACCCCCGCCGAATGGCCGCTCTGGCCGGTAACGGTGAGCGTCCAGCTGCCAGCGCTGCGCCGGGCGATTGAGCCGAAGTCGATCGGCTTGCCGTCCGGTCCATCATCGACCGCCAGATCCTCGAAATCGAGCGCCACGTCGGCCTTCTTCCCCTCCGCGACGAGGTCGCGCCGGGCAATGGTAATCGGGCTTCCGGCATCTTCCTCGTCGCCGGTCAGGAAAACGGTGATATTGGCCTGCTTGAGTGTCCCCGCCGCCTGCATTGCCCGAAGCGCTGCGACGATCACGGCGATCCCGCCCTTGTCGTCCCCGGCCCCGGGGCCATGCGCCCGCTCGCCTTCGACCTGCCAACGCTGGAACGGAGAGTCCGGCTCGAACACAGTATCCAGGTGAGCGATCAGCAGCAGGCGCTTGCCGCTGCGGCTGCCAATGTGACGGGCGACGAGGTGGCCGGCGCGACCCGCCGCCTTCATGTCGATCCACTCGGTCTTGAAGCCTAGCTGACGAAATTCCGGCTCGACCATGCTCCGCACGGCTTCGACCCCTGCGACGTTCATCGTTCCGCTATTTTGGTCGACGATGCGCTGGAGAAAGCCGACGGTTCGCGCTTGCTCCGCATCAACTGTCTTCACCATCACCTGCTCTGGCTTGCTGAGCTGGGCGGGAGCGGCAGTTGCCAGAAGCGTAGCGGCCGTGAACGCGAACAAGAATCGTGACGTCATGGCGCCACGTTAGCCGTCCGCAACACACAAATCACTACAGCTCATCGGTTCAAATAGCTTTCCTACAGTGAACCAAATTGGTTATTTCATCGCGACTCGAAAGGAGCGCGGGATGGAAAAGGAAGTTCATATCGACCAGTTAATCGACGTTCTCATCGATCGCGAGGGCGGTTTTTCGGATCACCCCGCGGACTCGGGCGGGCCGACGTGCTTTGGGATCAGCGAGGCCGTCGCTCGCGCTTATGGTTATGGCGGGCCGATGCGCCAGCTGCCGCGCGCGGAGGCGGCGCGCATTTACGAGCGGCTCTATTGGCTGCGGCCTCGGCTCGACGAGGTGGCGAAGCGCAGCTCGCGAATTGCGGCGGAGCTCTTCGACACGGGCGCGAACATGGGCCCGGCAGTCGCGGCGACATTCCTCCAACGCGCGTTGACCGCGCTCAACCGAAATGGCGCGGACTATCCCGATCTAGTGCCTGACGGGCGGATCGGCGAGCAGACGTTGACGGCGCTCGACGCTTTTATCGCGAAGCGCGGCCGGGTGATCGGCGAAACAGTCCTCCTGCGCGCGCTCGAGGCCCTGCAAGGCGAGCGCTACCTTCGCCTCGCCGAGAGGCGCCCAGCCAATGAGGCGTTCCTTTACGGCTGGCTAGCGAACCGGATTGGTGAGCCCTGAAATGGCGGCCGATCGCGTGACTTTAATGACTTTAAGCGGAGCTTCGACATGAAATCACTTCCTCCTCCGGGCACGTTCGCCGAAGGCCAGCGTCTCATCTACGGCTTGCTTGCCGCAGCTGCGGGCATGTTCTGCGGCGCCTGCGCGATCATCATGGTCGCCCTTTTAATGTGGGGCGGATGGTCGACGGGCGAGCAGCATACGATCGTGATCGTCTTCGGCTGGTCGCTGGGCGGTTTCATCGCGGCCATGGTGGCGGTGATCGTCGGCCTGCTCGCCGGCGGGCCCGTCGGCCGATTCAAGATCAGCGCCGGCCGCGACGGCGCAATCTTTGAGGCGAACGACCAGTGATTCTGCGCCTCCTCAATCCACAGGGCATTGCCGGTCTCGGCGTTTCGATCTGCCTCGCGCTGCTGTTGATCGTGCAGAAGATCGAAACGCGTCACTGGAAGAAGCAAAGCGGCCAGTTCGAGCAGCTCGACCGCGCTGACCAGGCCGCATTTGCTCAAACCGTCGCCAATTACCGCGCCGCGACCGACGCTGCCCGGGCCGCCGACCGGTCCGCGGCGGACCGGATCCGCGGGGAGCAGGCGGCAATCAACGAAAGGACAGCGAATGACTATGAAATACGGATCGCCTCTGCTCGCTCTCGCGCTGGCGAGTTGCGGGGAAAGCCCGAGACCGCGGCCGATCCCGGCAATGGCCGCACAGCGTCAGTGCCCGGCTTATCCCCTTCCGTCGCCGGGCCTGCTTCAGCAGCCCCGCAAGCTGGACTTCCTGCCGGCGACGCCCTCGTCGCGACCGAGCAAGCCATCCAACTCGACGAACTGATCAAATGGGTCCGACAGCAATCGTCAATCGATCCCAACCACGATTCTGCTGAGCGCAAGCCGTGAACCCCAACCTGTCAGAAACGTTACCTTCAATCTTGGCAGGAGGACTGGCATGAGCGGCTTTCAGGACATTCGCGAACATATGAAAGTCATTGGCGCGGACGGAGCTCCGATCGGGACGGTCGACCGCGTCGAGGACAATCGGATCAAGCTGATCCGAGCTGACAGCGGCGTTCGCCATCACGACCACCACCATTATATCCCGCGCGGGCTGGTCGCCGAGGTCGAAGGCGACACGGTGCGCCTCACCGCGCGCGCGGATGTCGTGGCCGACCTGTTTGAACAGGAGGAGAGCGGGCAGCCGATCGGCTAACTTGACGCGCCCGGCGGTTCTTCGCACGCTCGGTGGCGGAGGGCATGGCTGATGCATCGATCGATCCGGCTGATTTGCGCGACCGCGGGGCTCGCCGGCTGCAACCAGGCCATCCAGCAGCCGGCGAATAATATTGCGGCCAATAGCGCGGTCCCGACCGCCAAACATCCGACCTTCTGCTTCTTCAAGGATGAGGAAACCAAGGCCTGGAAAGCGTCGACTGACGCGAACGGCGTGACGGTGACCGGCAAGGCGCACGTCAAGGACGGCCGCTACAAAGCCGTCCTCGGCGAACCGGAGATGACGGGAACGAACGCCAGCGTCTGGCTGACCATCGGCGCGAACGATACCGGCTATTCCGCTGACGAGGACTGGTGGGATCTGAGGGTCAAGATTCCCGAAGGCACCCCTGTCGAAACCGTCAGCGTTATGTGCGGCCAAAAGACCATCGCGAACCTGGCGCTGAAAAAGGGCTGAGCGGCGCTTTCGCCGCTTGCGTCAAAGCGCTTCGAAGCTCACGTTCGCTTTCGTGGACGATGAGAGTGACCTGGCGCCGGTCAAGGTCCGCAGCTGGACCCGGATCGACGACTATTTCGAGTCGCTGGCTCGACGCCGGTCGGCGCGCCGCTCGCGCGAGTTCAGGCCTCGGACGGAGCCGGAAAGCCCGCGCTTCATCCTCAGCACGCTGCCGTTCCTGGCTTTGCTCGTCGGGCTTGCGATATTGGCCATTGGGATCGCGATTACGGCATGGCCGGGAGGTCAGCCTGTCTTGGAACCGCAGGCCGAAAAGCATGAGCCGGGAATCGCCCCCAAAGGCTGGTTCCAGGAGGCGCAAAAAGAGATGCGCCGCCGAAGCTGAATCGTTCATTGCCTCGCAACGTCCCTGGTTACAGGATGTGATCCATGCTCGTCGGTACACCGCTGATCCTGGTCGCGTTGGCTCAAAGTTCCGCCGCAAGTCCGGCCAGCTACGGCCCGGAGGCCCCAGCTTCCAAGCCCATGAAAGCGGTCAGTGCCCCGACCGCTGTCGCGGGCTGCGAAGCCGGACAGCGGACCTCAAATCCGAATGAGATCGTGATCTGCGCGCCGAAGATCGAAGGATACCGGCTTAACCCCGACGTGATGGAGGCTCGGCGCGAGATCCGGAGCGGTGGTCGCCCGACTCGCCCGGGCCCCAGCGGCGCGAGGCCGCGGGACTGCGCGGTCGGCCCCTGGGGGTGCGGGCCCCAGGCGGGAATCAATCTGGTCGGGGCCGCGTTGACAGCCGCGACCATGGCCAAGAAGGCGCTCGCCGGCGAAAACGTCGGTCAGATGTTCGTCACCGATCCGCACCCGAGCGAATACCAACTTTACCTGGCGGCCAAGGCCCGGCGCGAGGCGCGCGAGGCTGAAACGGCCGCCGCCGCGGCCCAGGCGCGGGCCAAGAAGGACGAGGCGCAACCCTCCGTGACCGTGCAAACCTCGCCCCGCTAGGCCGCCAGCCGGGCTGCTCGCGTAGACTGCCCGCGCATCAGCAAGCCGAGAATCAGCGCGGCCAGAATTAACGCCGGAACGTCGCCATAGAGATGGCCGCCCATCGCGGGATTGCGGATCGATTCCCACGCCATGACCAGGGCGTGGACGACGCTCGACCAGATCACGAACCAGATCAGAGAGGCATTGGCCGCCGGGTCCCTGGCTGCCCGGATCATGAAAATTCCAAGCGTTGCATAAACGCCGACGATCATCATGAAATAGTCGTTCGCCGCGGGGCTTCCTTCGTGCCACGCCCAACCCGATGGCCAGAGGATCGCGAGCGGATAGATGAGAACGAACGCGGCCCCGAAGACGATCAATGCGACGGACAACAGTTTCTTGTTATCGGACATCATGCTTCCTTTTTTTGGTGACGGACACAGCGTGCCCGTCGTTTCGGACGCTTACTGAATTTTTGAGTAGCTCCTCGGCGAGCAAAGGTTCACCGGCCGGCTAGTTTTCCGACGCGTCGGAAACGTCTCGGCGCTAACCCGGAAGTAAGCCTCTTTGGTTAGCATGCGCGTCATGCCAGCCAGTTCGATCGCCAAATATCTGACCCCGTGGATGTTCAAGCGCCAGCAGGAGCAGCGGTTGCTGGCCCTGCGCCAGCGAGACGGCGACGATTGCCGGCGCTGCCGGAGGCCGATGCGCTTCGACTTGCCCAAAGGTCACGACCAAGGCGCGAAGGTCGAGCAGATCCTGGCTAATCCGGCAGCCGGCCCGCGGGCGCTCGACAACCTCTGCCTGTGCCACACCCGCTGCAACGCCGGCATGATCGACCATACGAGCGAAGTGGTCGAGCGGATGCGCCGGAAGAACGAAGCCGCTCTGTTCGCCAAGCCGCGGCGGAAGAGACGCAAGGCAGCCTGAGCTTCGGCGGAGCGGCGATGAAGGGTTTCCTCATCTTCCTGGCCTTCGCCTGTCCCGTGGTGCTGCTGAGCCCCTTCTTCTGGAGCCTCGTCAACATGAACTTCGGGGCCGAGCGCATCGGCTACGGCCACAAAACCGCGCACGGCATGGTCACGCAATGGGCGACCCTCGGCCCCAAGGCGGCCTGGCCGAGCTGGGCGGTCGTTCCCGACGGGACCAAGCTGACCGTCCGGGCCAATTTCGAAGCCGCGCCGGCGCCGGGTCTCAACGCGACAGGGTACGGCGACATCGACGGAAGAACATCGGCGCGCCTGGTCGCAAACCGGTACCAGGACCGGCTCCGGCGCGCCGGCTGGACGGTCCGCGTCGGCCGCTTCGACGCCTTGTCGCCGGATATCCCGCCGCGGCCGATCCACACCTGCATCGTCGAGGCTCGGCGCGGCGCTCAGGTGCAGCGCATGAGCATCGACATCGACGAGACCAAGACCGCTGGCTCGCTTTGGTGGACGGTGGGCGAGGCGAAATTCCCGATCGGGACGTCAAGCGAGCCCTGCTGGAGCTGAAGGCCCGCTAGCGGTCGCCGCGGTCGCCTTCGCCTTTCTTCGAGCGGTTCTTGGCGCGCTGCCTGCGGTCTGTGCCGAGGCTGCGGCCGACGTCATCGCTCTCCTTGAAACGGCCCTGCTTGTCACGGCGCACGAAACGCTTGTCCGATCCGGTATCGATGAGCTCACGCGGCATGGAATCCTCCATGGTTACAAGTCCGGACATCAAACGAGCGGGCGGCGTTTGGGGTGCATGCCCGCGCGACGCTCCGCCGTTTCAGAGGGTTGGACGCCCGAACCGACCTACAAGAAGCCCGACATCAGCGTCCGGGCGACGACGCTTTATTACCAGATCGCGGCGCCGCTGATGCTTCCATTCCTCGAGGGACGCCTGCTGAACCTGTTGCGCTGCCGACAGCAGGAATGCTTCTTTCAGCGCAGCCGGGCGCATCCGCCGTCGGGCCGCGACTTCAAATCGCCGGTCAAGCTCGAGCCCGTGGAGCAGAAGAACGGGCGGACCGAGGATTATCTCTATGTCACCGATGCCGATGGGATCGTCGCCTGCGCCAAGGTCCAGACGGTCGAGTTCCACGGTTGGGGCAGCCGGGCGGGCGCGGTCGAAACCCCGGACCGGATGGTCATCGACCTCGATCCCGATCCGACGCTCGGCTTCGCGGCGGTGAAAGACGCCGCGCTCCAGCTCCGCCGATCGTTCGAAGCCCTCGGGCTCGAGAGCTTCGCCTTGCTGTCGGGCGGCAAGGGCGTTCCCGTCGTCGTCCCGCTGGTAGCCGACGCGGGCTGGGCGGACGTCCGCGGTTTCGCTCATGCCTTCTGCTCGACCCTGGCCGAGGCCGACCCGACGCGCTTCACCGTCGCCTTGCGCAAGGACGAGCGGCGTGGGCGGATCTTCCTCGACTATCTGCGCAACCAGCGCACCGCGACCGCGATCCTGCCTTATTCGGCGCGGGCCCGCGACGGAGCGCCGGTCGCCGCCCCGGTCGACTGGGACGAGCTCGCGGGCATCGAGCGAGCCGACGCCTTCACGATCGGCGACGTCGAGACCCTCCTGAAGCGCGCGGAAAGCCGCGAGCTCAAGGGCTGGGGGTTGGCGAAGCAGGTCCTTCCGGGGCGTCTCGGTTAGCCGAAGCGGCGGCGTTGTCGTCGGCGCGATTGGTCCAATCCTCGTCGAGCGCGGCGGGATATTCGTCGGGCGAATCGGGAATGTCGGCGATCGTCGGCTTGGGCGGAACGTAAGCGCGGGGAGGAGCCGCGGTCATCGCCGACCAGGCATAGCCGCCCGCGAGTCCCAGCGGGATCGCGGCCGCGCACAAGATCATGACCTTCCGGTCCATGCCGTATGTTTCGCATGCTCTGATAACCGGATCGTTACCAAAACGGAGCTAGTCTCGGCGCGTGAGCAAGGAATCGAAGATCCGCAAGAAGAGCGTGGAGCTGCATCCGCCGGCGCGCCCGTCACGAATCCGCCGCGATCCGCTGCAGGCGGACAATGCGCTGACTCGGACGCTCGGCCGCATCGACTGGAGCTCGCGCGAGTGGGAGATTCGCCTCGCGATGATCGGAATCGCCTTCTTCGCGCTCGCGCTGACCGCGGCGGTGTTCGACATCGGTGAGTTCTTGAGCCGCTAGATTCGAGCCGCCGAGCGCGGCTTCAAAACGCCGTACTGAACGTCACCATCAGGCGATTGTCCTGCCAGCCGTCCTGGCGCGTGGTCGAGGTGACCCGGGCCGCTGCTTTTGCGCCGCCGATATTTGCCTCCGCACGGAGCGGCTTGCGCTCATAGCGTTCGGGGAGCTTCGGCAGGCGATAGGGGCTTATTGCGCCCCTCGATCCGCAAATGACGACGTCCTTGCCGCCGCGCGGACAGGCTTCCAATGCGACTGCAGAACCTGTGTCTGCCAACAACGACAGCAACGCGACGATCACGCGGCTGTCCTACCAGCTTCTGGCGGGCCCGCGAAGGTCAAAGCGCTCCCAATGTTCCCAATGTTCACGGTGACGCGACATCATGCAGTTTCATCGGCGAGCTCATCGAGGAGCGCGGGAAAGGCGGCGACGGCGTCCGCCTGCGGGTCGGAATCACCGCGCTGTTCCCACGGCGCCGCGAACCGCTTCGGATCAAGCCGCGAGAGCAGCCACATCAGCAACTTGTCGCTGGGAACGCGCCGTTCCCCGACCAAGCTTCCTTCGCGATAGAGTTGCTCGACCCGCCCGTTGACGGCGCGATCGAAGGCGAGGGCGCTGAGGCGCCCGACGGCGAGCTGCTGCGCCGCATTCCAGCATCGCGCGAACGCCGGCGACCGAGTGCGGAGGGTATAGGCCGAGCGGGCGGAGAGCCGGGCGGTATTCGCGGCGAGATGGATCACGCCGGTTTCGGCAAGCGCGTTCAGGAAAACGCGCTGGCGTTCGGCGCTCCAGCCGGCGAGCCGGTTGCGGCTGGATTCCAAAGGGATGTCGTCGAACGGCATTGGCTCGACCGAAGGATCGGTGGCGGGCGCAAGGAGGTCGGTCGGCCAGGCGGCGTTTTGCTCGGGAATCGGTACGAGCGACAAGCGAGGGCCGCCTTCCTCATCGGCGGTCTCCGCCACCGCCTCGGTTCGGTCGACTGCCGCCGACCAGGCGTCGAATTCCTCGACTGTCATTTCCATCCCCATTCTGCGTGCCATGAACCTACTCCTCACCTAGTGAGTCGCGCTCCATGAACCAAATAGGTGTGTGTAGGAAAATGATTTTTCACACGAAGAGCACGAAGGACACGAAGGAACGGTCTGGCTAGCGTCCTCGATACGGCTCGCATGCAATGCCATCGCCATCACGATCGAGAGCCGGCCGATAACCCGGCTGGCCGGCGAGGATCGGTGCGACGCCTGCGGCTCGAGCTGCCGCGCAATTTCGGTAGTAGGCGCGTTCGTTGGCTAGGTTGAGTGCGCGCCGCGCAGGCGACGAGCCGGACCTGTTGGAACGCGACGAGGGCTCGCGAGTGGATTGATCGGGTGCTGACGAAGCGGAGGCTTCAAAGCTCACCAAGATCGCGGATAAAAGGAACCACTTGGCATGCATCCGGGCAAACTCGCACAAATGTGCAGACTGGTCCAATTAGCGGATTTGTGATGGACCAATTTGAGGCCGTCTTGCATAAATTCGGCGCATGGGTGCGCGTCGAGGGGGCCGGGGCTGGTTGCGGTACGTTCCGCTGTGGGGTGCGGCCGTGCTGGCCGGGATCGCCTACGCCGCGGGCGGGCCGAAGATCGTCTCGCCGCAGGGCTTCAGCTCGGTCTCGGCGCACCCTTCGACAGGCTCAGGACAGGGTTTCGGGAGTTGCTACACCGGCGGCGGCAGGAATTGCGTTGTCGACGGCGACACCTACTGGATGAACGGGGTCAAGATCCGCATCGCGGGCATCGACGCTCCCGAGACGCACCCACCGCACTGCACTCGCGAGCGGGAGCTGGGCTTTGCCGCGACCAGGCGCCTCCAGCAGCTGCTCAATTCCGGGCCGGTCACATTGTCGAGCATCGACCGCGACGAGGACCGCTACGGCCGCAAGCTGCGCAACGTGGAGGTCAATGGGTCGGACGTCGGCGAGACGCTGATCGGCGAGGGCCTCGCGCGCGAATATGCGGGCGGGCGAAGGCCGTGGTGCTGAAGACTTTGATAGCCGAGCGGAAGCCTTCGGCGCCTATTCTCCGCGATGGATTTCTTCTTCGAATTCCTCGAATTCTTCGCGTTTCTGTACCGGCGAAGCTGGCCGCTTTTTCT
>JBKPOO010000093.1:0-26545 GCA_046733175.1 Pseudomonadota bacterium | reverse complement strand
CGACCGGCAAGTTGGGCATGGCACGGACAATCGCTCCAGCGCTTGGGAAATGCTGCTTGAGGCTGCCGACTTCGACTCCCGCGAGGATCGACAGGACGGTCGTTCGCGACGTGATCCACGGCTTCAGCTGCGGCGCCACCTCTTCGAGATTTTGCGGCTTGAACCCGAGCAGCACGAGCTTCGGCGGGATTCCGGCGTCGGGGAACGAATCGACCTTGCGAACGCCCTCGATGGTCGGCGCGACGGGGTCGATGATGACGACCTGCGACAGGTCGATCCCGCCCGAACGCCAGCCGTCGATGATCGCGCGTCCCATGTTCCCGCAGCCGACGAACCAGGTGGGATTAGGCAGTTCCGGCATAGTTAGTCCTTCGATACGCGCCTTCAACAGGCTCAGTCGCTACTCAGGATGAGCGGTGTGGATACAAAACCCCGCTCATCCTGAGGAGGGGCTGAGTAGACGCGATAAGCGTCGTTATCGAAGACCCGTCTCGAAGGACGTCATGCTTCGCCATGAGTGTCGATGAGGGCGGCGGCGATGGCCTCGCCCGGCGCCTTGCCGCCCCAGAGGACGAACTGGAACACAGGATAGAAGCGCTCGCATTCCTCGACCGCGGCCTCGGCAATCGCTTCGGCCTGTTCGAGGCTGAGCCCCTCGCCCTCGCGCGCATCGAGGATGGTCGAATGGCGAAACACCACCAGCCCCGATCCAGACCAGATTTCGAAATGGCCGAGCCAGAGCTGCTCGTTGATGAGGCTCAGCGCCTCGAAGATTGCGGTGCGCTTTTCCGGTCCAACCTTGATGTCCGGGAAAGCGAGGAACTGGAGCACCTGGTCCTCGGGCCGCCACACTCCGCGCAATTCATACTGCGCCCAGCTTCCGGTCGCCGACGCGACGATTTCGCCCTCCGCGGTCCGTTCGCACGCCCAGCCGCGGGCCTCGAAATAGGCCTCGAGAACTTCGATCGGAGCGCCGTCGTCGCGCTCTTCCTGGATTTCCTCTTCGCTCAGGGCTTCGCTCCCGGCTTTGCGCCGGAGGATTTGCCGCCGGTAGCCCGCTTCGCGGTTCCGGGAGTCGGGCCGGCGACCTTCGCCTCGAGCGCCGCGATGCGCGCCTTGAGCACGTCATTTTCATCACGCGCCGCAGCAGCCATGGCTTTCACGGCCTCGAACTCGTCGCGGCCGACGAAATCCTGCCCGCCCATCCACTCGCGCATTTTCTCGCGAGCGCTGGACTCCGCCTCTCGGCCCATTCCGGCCATGGTCCCGGCAAAGCCGTTCACCATCTTCACGAAGTCGTCGAACAATTTGTTCTCGGACTGCATCGATCAATCTCCCTTTCGGCGCGGATTTAGGTAGTCGAGTTGCATTCCGCCACCCTGTGGGCGAAAGCTATCCCCACTATCCCCAACTAAATCTTTGTCGCTCCAAGCAGAAATTCCACATTGCCCTCGGGCCCGGTGATGGGGCTGGGCGTGATCCCCAGGACTTCCCAGCCCTGCAAAGCCACCCACTCGGCTGCGTCGGCACAAACGCGCTCGTGGACTGCGGGATCGCGGACCACGCCTCCCTTGCCCACCTCTGCGCGGCCGGCCTCGAACTGCGGCTTCACGAGCGCGACCAACTTCGCCCCTGGTTTGGCAAATTTCAGCGGCGCTTCGAGCACTTTCGCGAGTCCGATGAAGCTCGCATCGCACACGACGATGTCGATCGGCTCGCAGACCTGCTCTGCTGACAAATGGCGGGCATTGGTCTGCTCTAGCACCATCACGCGCGCGTCCTGACGCAGCTTCCATGCGAGCTGGTTGGTGCCGACGTCGACGGCATAGACCTTGGCCGCGCCGCGGCTGAGCAGCACGTCGGTAAACCCCCCGGTCGAGCTCCCGACGTCGAGGGCGATCGCGCCGGTCACGTCGAAACCGAAGTGACTGAGCCCATGGTCGAGCTTTATCCCGCCGCGCGAGACCCACGGATGGTCCTTGCCGCGGACCTCCAGCGGAGCATTCTCCGCCAGCATATCGCCAGCCTTCGCAATCTTCCGCTCCGCGCTGAACACCGCGCCGGCCATGATCAACGCCTGCGCGCGAGTGCGGCTCTCCGCCAGCCCTCGGCTCACGAGCAGCTGATCAGCGCGCAGCTTCATTTTTCGGATCTCCAAGGCGCTCACCCTGAGCCTGTCGAAGGGGAGCGCTTCTGGACCTTGAGAGCGCTGGGAGGGCTGCGAAATCGGCGCGCATAAGCGCTTGCTTCTTGGCTCTCGACCATCCTTGAACCCGCTTTTCCAGTTCGAACGCTTGCTCTCGAGTCTGGCAGTCGGTCGCCCAGAGCAGCTTCAGCGGACGTCGCTTTGCGGTGTACTTCAACCCCATCCCGTCACCATGTTGGGCCATGCGACGATCGAGATCGTCTGTGTGACCGGTGTAGTAAGTGCCGTCAGCGCATTCGAGGATGTAGACGTAGAAGGGCATGACATGATCGTGCCCGCGCGCTCTCCCTTCGACAAGCTCAGGGGGAGCGCAAAGAGGATGCACTCACATTGAGCCTGTCGAAATGTGAAGATCGTGACGGCGTCTTACGCTCGCACCTCTTCGACGCCGGCGCTGTTGACGCGAAGCGCCTTGAGCACCGTCTCGACGATGTGCGGCGCATTCAAGCGCGCCTCGTCATATTGCTTCTCGGGCTTGTCATGGTCCTGGAAGCGGTCGGGCAAGCGCATCGTTCGGATCTTGAGGCCGGCGTCGACGAGGCCCTCGTCGCTGGCGAGCGTCAGCACGTGCGCTCCGAGCCCGCCGATCGAAGCCTCCTCGATCGTCACCGCAACCTCGTGCGTCGTCAGCAGTCGGCGGATCAACTCGCTATCGAGGGGCTTGGCGAACCGCAGGTCGGCAACCGTCGTCGAAAGCCCCCTCGCCTCCAGCTCGTCGGCGGCTTTCTCCGCTTCGGCGAGGCGCGTCCCAAGCGACAGGATCGCAACCGTCTTGCCCTCGCGGATGATGCGGCCCTTGCCGATCTCGAGCGCCTGCGGCTTCTCGGGGAGCGCAACGCCCGTGCCCTCGCCACGCGGATAGCGCACCGCAATTGGACCGCCGTCGTGCAGCGCCATCGTGTGCACCATGTGGCAAAGCTCCGCTTCGTCGGCGGCCGCCATCACCACGAAATTGGGCAAAGTGCAGAGGTAAGCGAGGTCGAACGATCCGGCGTGGGTCGCCCCGTCCGCTCCGACCAGCCCAGCGCGGTCCATCGCGAAGCGCACCGGCAAATTCTGGATCGCGACGTCGTGGACGACCTGGTCGTAGGCGCGCTGCAGGAACGTCGAATAAATGGTCGCGAAGGGCCGATAGCCCTGCGCTGCAAGACCCGCGGCGAAGGTCACTCCATGCTGTTCGGCGATTCCGACATCGAACGTACGATCGGGGAATTTCTCTGCGACTTTGTCGAGGCCGGTTCCAGACGGCATCGCCGCGGTGATCGCGACGACCTTCGGGTCCCGCTCCATCTCGGTGGTCAGCGCCTTGGCATAGACGCTGGTATAGCTCGGAGCGCCGGGAGCCGCCTTCGCCTGCACTCCCGACACCACGTCGAATTTCACGACCCCGTGATATTTGTCGGCGGCATTTTCGGCCGGTGCGTAGCCCTTGCCCTTCTTGGTTACGACATGGACCAGCATCGGCCCGATATCGGCATCGCGCACGTTCTCCAGCACCTCGACCAGCGCGCGCACGTCATGTCCGTCCACCGGGCCGACATAATAAAAGCCGAGCTCGTCGAAGAGCGTGCCGCCGGTAAACATCCCGCGGGCATATTCTTCCATCCGCCGGGCGGCGACGTGCAGCGGCTCGGGCATGGCCCGGGCAAGCTTCTGGGCGAGCTTGCGCGGCGCGAGATATTTGCCCGAGCTCACCAGCCGGGCGAGGCTGTTCCTGAGCGATCCGACGGGCGGAGCGATCGACATGTCATTGTCGTTGAGGATGACGATCAGCCGATTGCCCGCCGCCGCGGCGTTGTTCATCGCCTCATAAGCCATTCCGGCGCTGAGGGCGCCGTCGCCGATCACCGCGATCGCGCGATCGGGATCGCCGGACAGCTTGCTGGCGATCGCGAAACCGAGCGCGGCCGAAATCGAAGTCGAGCTGTGAGCGGCGCCGAAGGGGTCGTACTCGCTCTCGCTGCGCCTGGTGAAGCCGCTGAGGCCGCCGCCCTGGCGGAGAGTCCGGATCCGGTCGCGGCGGCCGGTGATGATCTTGTGCGGATAGGCCTGGTGGCCGACGTCCCAAACCAGCTTGTCCCGAGGCGTGTCGAACACATAGTGGATGGCCACGGTCAGCTCGACCACGCCCAGCCCCGCGCCCAGATGCCCGCCGGTCACCGACACGGCCGAGATCACCTCTTGGCGCAACTCCTCGGCGAATTGCGGAAGTTGATCCTTGCCGAGGGCACGAAGGTCCGCCGGGACCCGAACCGTATCCAGCATTGGTGTTTCGGAGCATTCTGTCATCGGCCGAGGCACTTACGCGGAGCGAACGGCGAAGTCACCAACCTGCCCAAAAAGCTGGTTGATTTCATCAAATGCTCAGGAAATGCTCAGGAGCCTTCGCAGTCTCCGCAGGTCCCGCGGACCTCGATGACCGGGCGGGGCGCGGTGAAGCCCGCGCTCTTCGCGGCCTGCCGCACGCCGCCGGACAGGCTGTCGTCATCGATGTGGACCGTCTGTCCGCAAGTGTCGCAGATCAGGAAGATGCAGTCGTGCAGGCAATCGGGATGCTGGTTCGCGACATAGGCGTTCGCGCTCTCCACCCGGCGCGCGAGGTTCGCGCCGACGAACAGATCGAGGATGCGATAGACGCTATTGGCGGCGACGCGCCGGCCCTGCTTTTTCGAGACGGCGTCGGCGATGTCGTAGGCGCTCGCCGGCTTGTCGAATGCCGCGAGCGCGTCGAACACCGCGGCGCGCATGTCGGTCCACTGCTCGCCTTCCCGGGTGAGCCGCTCGCGAGCCGCCTTGCGGAGTTCTTCGCCTTCGTGAAGCTGGTGATCGTGGCGGGCCATGAGCATCATTGAAATAGACCTCGCGCCGGGCGCGGGCAACAATAGTCTTACTCCGCCGCCATCGCGTTGAGCCGATGCCCGAGAGCCAGGATCATCACTCCGACAACGGTGTAGATCGCCTCGGTTCCGTCGTGAGGCAGGGTAAGCGCTCCCGCCATGACTCCCAGTCCCAGTCCGCCGATCGCACTCGGCATCATATAACCATGTTCGATTATCCCGCGGACCAGGGCGATCGAGCCAAGGATCATCGCCAGGGTGAGACCGACTTCATGGATGATGGGCGCTCCGAGGAATCCGCCCGCGGACGCAAGCAGGCCGAGCAGCACCGCGGTCGCGAGGCAATGCACGAGGCACAGTCCCGACAGGCCCATGGCAATCCGGTCGAGCCGGCCGGTGGGGATCGTCAGCTGAAGCATGTCGGCAACGATATAACGGAGCAATCGTGAAGTTACAACATTACATGCATCGTTCAGCGGACAAATATCCCGGTGTGAGCGCCTTGCATCATCGCAGCTCGACGTCGCATAGGCGCCGCCAATGGCTTCAGCGCCGCTCGCCTCGTCAACCGCATCGACCGCGCAACCCCGCCCGCTGGCTCTCGCCCGCCTGCTGTTCCTTGTCGCATTCATGGTGTTTGCCATGGTGGTTGTGGGCGGGATCACCCGCCTCACCGAAAGCGGCCTTTCGATCACCGAATGGAAGCCGCTCAGCGGCGCCATCCCGCCCCTCAGCCATTCCGATTGGGTGCGCGCGTTCGATCTCTACAAGGCGACCCCCGAATATATCGAGATCAACGGTCCAGCGGGGATGACCCTCGCGACCTTCAAGCATATTTATTGGTGGGAATTCGCACATCGGCTGCTCGGTCGGCTGATCGGCCTGGTCTTCGGCGCCGGCCTGCTATGGCTGTGGGTCCGGCGCGCGATCCCCAAAGGTTACGGCTGGAAGGTTGTCGGCCTGCTCGCGCTCGGGGGAGCGCAGGGGCTGCTCGGCTGGTACATGGTGATGTCGGGCCTGTCGCAGCGGAGCGACGTCAGCCATTTCCGCCTGTCGGCGCACTTGCTCCTGGCGCTGGCGATCATGAGCGCGCTCATCTGGGTCGCGCTCGATCTCAGGCGCTTCGCCTCAGCCGGAGAGGATCGCCCCTCGCGACTTACGCGACCGGCGTTCGTCACGATCGCGATCCTTTTCGTCCAGCTCATGCTCGGGGCCTGGGTCGCCGGGCTCAACGCCGGCCAGGTCGCCTCTGACTGGCCGACGATGCAGGGCCATTTCGTCCCCGAGGGGATCGACTGGAGCCGAGGCACCTTCTGGGTCCTGACCAACGACCCGTACCTCATCCACTTCATGCACCGCTGGTGGGCCTGGGCCGTCGTCGCGGCGATGGTCGTCTTCGCCCGCAAGGTCCGCCAGGTTCGAGGACCGCGAGGAGCCTCGATCGCGATCCACTCGGCCTTCGGAACGCAGGTGCTGCTCGGCATCTTCACGGTCCTGTCGGGGGTCGCGATCTGGCTCGCCGCGCTTCACCAGGCGGTCGGCGCCTTGTTGGTCGCGGCAACGGTGTGGGGCGCGAATGAGTTGGGCCGTCAAGAGGAACAGCGATGAGCGTCCTTTCCGTCTATGCCGTGTTCGCCAATGCCGAGGAGGCTGAGCGCATCGGCCGAGCGATGGTCGAGGAGCGGCTGGCCGCCTGCGTCAACATCCTCTCGCCCGTCCGTTCAATTTATCGGTGGCAGGGTGCGATCGAGACGGCGGATGAAATTGCGGCGATCTTCAAGACCCATCATTGGAAGGCTGACGCGCTGATCGCGCGCATTGCCGAGCTTCACAGCTACGACATTCCGTGCATCACATCCTGGCCCATCGACAAGATCCTTCGGAGCTATGCGGACTGGGTCGAGGATACGGTTCGCTAGCCTATCCTAAGCTGCTGTAACTTATGTGAATTTAGAAAATCGCCAATGATGATAGTCGACTCTTCGAGGGGGGTATGCGTCCTTGGCGAACTATCGACTCTACCATCTCGATGGCGCGGGCAGAATCGAGACTGCGAAATGGCTGAGCGCAACAACGGACGCCGAGGCGATCGACGAGGCTCGCGCGCATGAAGTCCGCTCGACCATTGAAGTCTGGGACCGCGACCGACTGATCGTTCGGATCGGTCAGAACGGAGAGACAACTCCGGATCGCTAGCCTTTCTTGCTCTTGCCGGGCTCGAACGGCACCTCGTCGAGCCTTCGCTGAAGCTCGTCCATCGCTCCATCGGCCGCCGAATAGCGCTCTTCCAGCTCCACTTCCTCGGGCGTCTGTTCGCGGAAGTAGGTGATCGTGAGCCGCCGGCCGAAGACATCATCCCCACGGATCTGAAGCTCGGCCTCATGGTGCTTGGGCAGGTTGTCGCGGATCGTCTCGAGATATCGGATCAGCGTTTCGAGCGACGTATAGTCGCTGATTTCGATGAAGTCCTTGACGCGCCTGGGCACGATTATTCGCCCTCGCAATTTCCGGATCGATTGGTGAACGGCCCCGCGCCTAAAGCTGCTCCGTTCTCAAAGCAACCAGTCAGATGGCTCGTGCATCAACCGCGTTGAGAGGGCTTTTCGCTTCGCTTTAGAGTCACGCATTTGCGTCGAGGTGCCGGCCTTCATGATCGAGGTGCAAATAGTTGGCGTTGAACAGCGACACGTCGATCAACCGGTCCAGGTCGAGGATGTGGAGCTGCTTCCTTTCGAGCTCGATCAGTCCGGTCCGGCGCAGCTCCTGAAGCGTGCGATTGACGTGAACTGCTGTCAGTCCGGTCGCATCGGCGAGATCGGTTTGGGTCAGCGGGAAATCGCAGCGCCCGTCCTGAGCCCGCCCAACCACCTGAAGACGAAGATACAGCTCAACCAGCAGGTGTCCGAGGCGTTCGTAGGCGCTGCGCTGCCCGATGTTGAGCGTCCATTCGCGCTGGATCGCGGCCGTGACCAGTTCATGCCACCACAGAGCCTGGGTGACCCGCGGGCTGCCTTCGGTCAGCGAATTCATCTCGTCCGGCGTGATCATTGCCACTTTCAGCCGGGTGATCGCCCCGATGCTGTGGTCCATCGCGTTCAGGATGTAGACGTTGAGGTCGCAGAAATCGCCCGGGACGAATAGCGACACGATCTGTCGTTTCCCATCGGGAAGGGCCTTGTACCGGCACGCCCAGCCATCGATGACCAGATGAACGAACCTGGGCTTGTCGCCTTCGGAAATCAGGTCGCGGCGCGGTTCCACGTAGCGCACATTGCGACTGACCTGGTCGAGCGCGGCGCGATCGTCTGCCGACAGCCTGGTAAATGCTTCGAGCTTAGACGCCACCGATGACCCCGAACGGAACCCAAACACCCCACCATCAGCCGTAGGGAGCGACATCCCGCTTCACCCTCACCTATGTTAGCGTAACTTTATACCCTCTCACCCTTTGTTGACTAGGTGTTGACAGCGGTATCATTTTACCCGTCAAGAAATGCCCGCTTTTGCTTGACTTTTTGACCGCTGACGTCGAATAGCGCGTCCGACGGCGCCGCTTGCAGTGGCGCTTTTCGCATTTCAAGGAAAGGATCAACGCCATGAAGGCGCTGATGAAGACGACCAAGTCGGCCAAGCCGTCAGAGGTCGAGAAGAAATGGCACCTGATCGATGCGGACGGCCTGGTTGTCGGGCGTGTCGCGACGATCATCGCCAACATCCTGCGCGGCAAGCACAAGCCGAGCTACACGCCCCATGTCGACTGCGGCGACAAGGTCGTCGTGATCAACGCCGACAAGATCCGCTTCACCGGCCGCAAGCTGGAGCAAAAGGTCTATTACAAGCACACGGGCTATCCGGGCGGGCTCAAGGAAGTCACAGCGGGGAAGGTGCTCGAGGGCCGATTTCCCGAGCGCATCCTCGAAAAGGCCGTTGAGCGGATGATCCCCCGTGGCCCGCTTGGCCGCGACCAGATGCGGAGCCTCCACGTCTACAAGGGCACCGAGCATCCGCACGGCGGCCAGAACCCTCAAGTCCTCGACGTCGCGTCGATGAATCGCAAGAACAAGGTGGGCGCATAAAATGGCCGAGAAGAAGTCCGACAAGAAGTCCCTTTCCGATCTCGCGGACCTGACCAAAGAGCAGGCGGAGACGCCGGCTCCTGTCGCTGAGGCTCAGGCCGAGGGCGAAGCCGAGGCTCCCGCCGCTGAGGCCGAGGAAGCCGCACCTTCGGCTCCGCCGCCGGTTCAGGAAGCCGCTCCGCTTCGTGAGCAGCAGCTCGACAAATACGGCCGCGCTTATGCGACCGGCCGCCGCAAGGACGCCGTCGCTCGCGTCTGGCTGAAGCCGGGCTCGGGCCGGATCGAGGTCAACGGCCGCGAGCAGGAAGTCTATTTCGCTCGTCCGACGCTTCGTCTGGTGATCAACCAGCCGTTCGACGTCGCCGACCGTCGCGGTCAGTATGACGTCGTCGCGACGGTGATCGGTGGCGGCCTCTCGGGCCAGGCCGGAGCCGTCAAGCACGGCATCTCACAGGCGCTGACCCGCTACGAGCCGGCGCTTCGAGCGGTGGTCAAGCAGGCCGGCTTCCTCACCCGCGACAGCCGCGCCGTCGAGCGTAAGAAGTACGGCCGCGCCAAGGCCCGCCGCAGCTTCCAGTTCAGCAAGCGCTAAGTCGCCTCCCCGGGACGGGGAGGGGGACCATCCGCCGGAGAGCGGATGGTGGAGGGGGGCCCGGAGCCCCGACAGAATATTAAGGGCGGTTGGGACCATCCCGGCCGCCCTTTCCTTTTGCGAACGCAATTTAATCTTGCCTCCACCGGCCAGCCGGACGCCGGCGGCTAGTTTCGAATCTCCCAGTTGCGAGGGAGGAAGTCATGAAGAGGTTCGTAATCGCCATGTCCGCGCTCAGCCTGTTCGCGGGCTCCGCGGCCAACGCCGCCGTCTGCCGCGACGCCAAGGGTCATTTCATGAAATGCCCGAAGCATGCCGCCGCGAAGACCAAGAAGTGCCGCGATGCCAAGGGCCACTTCGCAAAATGCGGGACCAAGGGCGCCAAGCCGGCCTGACCCATTGAGCTCCTCCCCGCAACGGGGAGGGGCACCATCCGCCGAAGAGCGGATGGCGGGGGCCCGCTTAGCCCCTGACAGCGATGGCCTCGATTGAGATGAGCAGGCCCTTGGGCAGTTGAACAATCGGAGTCGCCCTTGTCGGAGGCGAACTCGGAAAGTGCTCGGCGAATAGTTTATTCAGAGTGCCGAACTCCGAGGCATCGGCGAGATAGACGGTCGTCTTCACCACATCGCTCATTTGGAGATCGGCAGCGGCCACAACCCTGGACAGGTTTTCAAACGCGTTGCGAGCCTGCTGCTCGAATCCGGCAGGAACTTCGCCGGTCTCCGGGTCCATGCCGGCCTGACCGGAAATGAAGACGAGCTCTCCCAGGGCGGCTACGGCATGAGAGTAGGGCCCGAGGGGTGCGGGCATTCGGTCGTCCTGGATCACTCGAGCAGGCATGCGGCGGCACCTCCTGGTGGATCGCGTCTATTTGCCCATCCTAATGTCCGCAATGGGTGGGAAGCGGACATTTGGCATTGGCACTCCGGAATAAAATATTTTAAGTTCAGAAACTTATCTTGGTTAAGTTCGTTTTATGCTGATCGCGACCTCGGACCGAGCATGTCGCGGCTGAGAGACCTCTCTTGCGCTCCCGCTCAAGTGGGGGCTCGCGATGTTCGCCTCAGGGACTGTCCTGATCGTTGATGAAGGCGGTTATTCGGCCATAGACCTGTCTGCGGCGATCGAGGAGTCAGAGGGCTGCGTCGCTGGCCCCGTATCCACGCTTACCGAGGCGATCAGCCTTCTGGATTCCACCAATGTCTGCGGCGCGGTCGTCGACTGCGATCTTGCCGACGCCTGCGAAGTGGTGATGCTGCTTGTCCAACGGGACGTACCCGTGGTTATCCAGATGAGTGCTCGGCTGCCACACTCGCTGGAGGATCTAGGAGACAAGGCGAGTTTTGTGGTGCGCCCGGTGGACCCGCGGACTGTTCTGGATTGCCTTCTACTACAGATCGGCAGGTCCGAAACGCGTGCCCAGAATACGTTAGCTTCCGAACCTAAACAGGTTTAAGGTGAGACCATCACCAGCCCCTTAAGCGGATGACTGGTGGCTGAGAGACAAATGAGCGTGCTCCCCCGCCCAGGGAGCACAAATTGTCCCAACTTTCCGACCTTGTCCTGGAGCCGATGCTGCGCAAGCTGGAGCGCTGGCATCCGCTTAACGACGAAGAGCGCCGCGCGGTTCTCGCGCTCCCGCACATCACCCGCGACCTCGCTCCCAATCAGATAGTCGTGTGGGAGGGCGATCGTCCCCAACATGCCTGCCTTCTCGTGTCCGGTTTCGCCTTCCGCCACAAGCTGGCCGGCAATGGCGGTCGTCAGATTCTTTCGATCCACATGAAAGGCGATCTCATCGACTTGCAAAACAGCTTGCTCGGTATCGCCGATCACAATCTGCAGATGATCACCGCGGGTGGCATAGCTTTGATTCCCGTAGAGGCGGTCCGTGACCTCGCTTTCCAAAGCCCAGCTATTGGCATGGCGATGTGGTATGAAACGCTGGTCGAAGGATCGATCTTCCGCGAATGGATCCTCAACGTCGGGCGGCGCGATGCCTTCACCGCAATAGCTCATTTGTTGTGCGAGTTCGCGCTGCGCATGGATGTTGCCGAGCTCGGCGAAGCCACGAAATACGAGTTACCGCTTACTCAGGAGCAGCTGGCCGACGCGGTGAGTCTTACGCCCGTGCACGTCAATCGCACATTGATGCGGCTGGAGGCCAAGGGGCACATTCGCCGCAGCAAGCGGACGATCCAGATCGACGATTGGCAGACGCTGGCCAAGGTCGCCGACTTCGAACCGCGCTATCTGCACCTGTTTCGCAAGGACATGCCGCCCGGCGTTCCAGCAGCGATGGCAAAGCGGAAAGGACCGGCCACCTTGGCGGATTAGCCGCTAAGCCGGCTTTCATGTTTTTCCGGAACGGCTCCTTCTTCGATCATCGTCGAATAGTGTAGCGCAAGCTCGCGGTGGGCTTTTGCTGCTTGCGGACTTGAAGCCTTCTCGGCGGCGACCAACTCTTCCGCCGCACGCCTCGCGAAGTAGGACCGGTCCATCTCGAAGCATTGCCTCCCAATAGCTCTCGGAGTCTCAATCCGCCGGGTCGCTTTTATGGCTAAGCCAGACCGGCTCTGTCTCTAACGTATTTTAGACGCGGTAATCGCGTGCCTGAAATGGGTTCAGCGCGGACGATAGCGAAGGATCAGGGATCGTTAGCCAAGTCGCGCGTTCAGTTGTGCCAGCCGCTTCTTGAGCACGGTGATGTTCTCGGGACTCGCTGTGCGGAGCTCGCGCGAATCGTCCTCGTCGACATGGGTGATTTCACCCGACTCGATGCCCTTGAGAAGCTGCACCAGCCGGTCCCGCTCCTCGTGCCAATTTTCCGCGCTCACCATAGTCTCCACGCTTCTCGCTGCTGGTCTTCAGCTACTGCCATGCCTTCGAAGGCGCGAAAGGATTGCGTCGTAATCGGCGATGTCCTGGATTAACATCGTAATCGCTTCGTCTCTGGTCATGCCATGGGAGGGTTCCCTGGTCCCGGCGCGGACTGAGTCCAGCAACGTCGCCTTTTCGTTTCGTTTGAGCTGGGTTTTCTCAATGCCCTTGCCGAGATACGCCAATCGCCGCCTTCCGTAGGTCGGGTGAGGGCATAGCATGGCGGGAGGAAATGCGCGCCCTCCAAGACGCGGGAGTGGCGCGTGTCCTGAACGGGTTCCGCTACTGTGGGAGAAAAGGCCGTGCTGGGCGCCAGTAGGTCGAAACGGACATTCCGGGGTGCAACGTCGTCTTCGGCGTTCGGCAATCTCAGGGAATTGACATGGCTTGTTGGGGCCGCCTCCTTTATGATTAGCGCAAAGCATGGGAACGGAGATGAGCTTCACGATTATCCACTGCGGCAACTCTGGAGAGAGCGAGTATGACGTTGAGGATCTCCCCACTGCGCTCCGGCGTGCGACAATCATAATCAGGGAAAGCTCGCCCGGAACTACTGTTTACATCAAGGACCGCGACACTGGCCGCGAGTATTCGGAGCCGGAGATACGCGACATGATGAATGGTCTAAACGATGCCTAAAAGGCCCGCGCGGAGAGAAGCGGGCATAAATCGCTCCAAGGAATCGCGCCCAACCATAGAAAAATCCGGCCCGGTAATGACCGCAATGGGTCGAAAGCGGACACGGCAAAACAACTGACACGCAGCGGGATGCCCTCGTCTCTGGCGCGCCTGTTCGGGGTCAGGAGACGGTCACGGGCACCTTATCGACCCACTCCGGTCGGAACACCGGTGCGAGGCTCGACCAACCGCCCGCGAGGACGTCGCTTTCGTTGATCGAGCGCAGCAAGATCTTGCGCAGCGCCGGGTTCAAATAAGGCAATGCCGCGGCGGCAAGGAACGCACTGGGGAGCCACGGGCGGACAGCTCCGCCGAGAAGCCGTTCGTAGAGGAAGCGGTAAGCGCCAAAGCTTTCGAGCTTCCCCTCGCCCAGGTCAAACGCCGTCAGCGTAGCCAAATGCGCGAGGAACTCCATTCCGGCGTCGAGGGCGATGTCATTCGGGATGGAACCGCGGACAGCCGGAAGCAATGTCCGATAGATTCGCACCTGGGAATCGATGCTCGCTTGTTCGGCCTGATTTCGAACCCAGCAATCCGCGTCCTCGCTGCCCTTCGCCGCGATATCGAGAGAGCGGCGGATGTAGCGCTGTTCGGCGCCGGTGAAGATCGCGAACTCCTTGAGCTCGGCGATCATCCGGAACGACTGCTTCTGGGCCATTTAAACACCTGCGGATAAGCTTGAGTGCAGGGTGCTTTTCTCATGAAGAGTGGCAGGCCTTCCAATGCCGCTCTCTCATCTGTGCCATAGCGGAAATGCACAAGAAGCCCCGCAGCCAAGGACCACGGGGCTTCTTGAATCCAGGGTCGAAATCAGGGGATCCGGAAGAAGCGATCGAGCGAGAGCTTGCCGCCGCCGAGGGCTATCAGCGGCAGGAGCAGCCCTGCCCAGCTGAGATGGGTCGGCCAGGCGTCCGGATAGACGAATACTTCGATGACCGTGGTCATGACGAGCAACCCGCCAGCGGACACGCGCGTCAACAATCCGAGGGTCAGCAAGATCGGGAACAGATGCTCCGCCGTGGTCGCTGCATAGGTGGCGGGCACAGGCGGGATGAACGGCAGGTGATAGTCGGTACGGAACAACTCGAAGGCGCTGTCATCCACCGTCAGCCAGCTGCCTTCGGCAATCTTGGTCCGCCCGGACATGAAGAAGACTGCGGCGATGCCCAGCCGCTGGACCAGCAGCAGAAGATCCAGCGGCAGGAGCTTGTTTGCAATTCCGGCGAGAAGGCCGAACGGCGCCCGCCAGCTGAAGGATTCGGTGATTGCGGTCATTGGGTGCTCCTGTGGGATGAGGCGGCGAATGCGCCGGCGTTGACGAGGGACGTGAACAAGGTTCCGATGTCGGTGTCGGGATAGAGCCCCGCCGTCGCGATCGCGGCTGTGCCGACGCTCTCGCCCAAGCGAATCCCGAAGAGAAAGCGGTGGCCGGCGCGCGTGAGGCGGCTGGTCTGGACCTGAAGACGTGGCCGCGTCACCAGCACACCCTCGGGCTTCCATTCGAACTCAATATCTTCGATGGCCTCGTCCCGGTGCGCTAGCCAGATCGTCATCGCGGGAGCGCTCAGCCAGTCGAAACGGGTGGCGGGGTGCAGCTGCACGCGCAGCGCTCGCCAATCCGCGCCTTTCAGCGGAGCCATTTCCATCGCTTCCGAGTCCGCGGCGAACAGAGCCTCCGTATGAAGTCGCTCGATCCGTGCGACCTCGGAAAGGTAAGGGACATCGCGAAACCAGGCCTGGCCCTGGAGCCAATGGGGAAAGCGCGCGCCGTAAAGCGCGAGCATCGGCTTGCGCGGCGGACATTGGCCCGCGTGCTCGGCCGCGACCGCATCGAACATCTCTGCCCCAAGAAGGTGCGCGACCACCGGGTAGTTGGCCCGAAGGGCATCGACGCAGCCGCCCAGGACAGTGTTGCGGTAGACGCTCATCGCTCCTTCGACCGGCTCGGCGATCGCGGCTGCGAAGTCGTGCTGGAATTTAAGCAGCAAGAGCCAGCCTCCCGGCGAGGACGCCCTGGGCGCGCTCGCGCTCCGCGAGCAGCTCTGCGAACGCGGGCAGGTTTCCGTCGCGCTCGATCAGCGTCGGGCGGGCGCTTATTCTCGCGATGAAGCTTTCGTATAGCCTCCACACATCGTCGCTGACGGGAGCGTCGTGGCTGTCGATCAGCAATGTGCCCTCGTCGTCGGGGCTGTAGCCCGCGAGGTGGATCTCAGCGACGAGCTTGGCCGGGATCGCCTCGAGCCAGGCCACGGGGTCATAACCGAGATTGTGAGCGCCGACGGCGACGTTGTTCACGTCGATCAGCAGGCCGCAACCGGATCGGCGCGCGAGCTCGGAAAGGAAGCTGGTCTCGCTCCACTGGTGATCTGCGAGCTTGAGATAATGTGTCGGGTTCTCGATCAGGATCGGGCGACCGAGCGCGTCCTGAACGCGGCTGACGTTGTCGGAGACGCGCGCGAGGACCTCGTTCGTCCGCGGGACAGGAAGCAGGTCCGGGAAGCAGCGGCCGTCAAGTCTCGACCATGCCAGATGCTCGGAGACGAGGGCGGGCTCGAACCGATCGACGAGGCGCTTCAGACGACCAAGATGCTCGGCATCGGGCGGTGCGGCGCCGGCAAGGGACATGCCGACGCCGTGAAGCGAGAGAGGGCGCTCGCTCCGAACCGCCTCGAGCATGGCGAGGCGTGGGCCGCCCGCGACCATGTAATTTTCGGCATGGACTTCGAACCATAAGTCCGCCGCAGGCGCGGCGAGTGCCTCTTCGAAATGTTCGGCCTTGAAGCCGACGCCTGCGGCGGGGGTCATGGCACCTAGCGTCCGATCGGGGTCAGCGAACCGTGGCCGGTCGGCGTCTTGATCGATGCGCAAGTGCCGCGTGCGACGTATTTCCACGCATCGCCCTGGTAGTTCTTGTGCGACGTGCCCGCGCAGGTCGTGCCGGCGCCGGCTTTGCAGTCATTCTTGCCCGCGAGGGAAATGCCATAGCACTTATCCTTACCGGGCTGCGGCGCGACGGGACCCGCGCTGGCCGCGGCGGCCGTCAGTGACGCGAGAACCGCCGTGGCGGCGAGGGCGTTGAGCTTGTTCATTCCTATCTCCTGATGCTGCCCCGGCATTGAAGGGTGTGGCGCCCCGCCAAGGGGCGAAGGGCGGAGCGCCACTGGGTTACCGGCCCGGTTCGGGGGGAGCGGGCGGGCCGGCGGGGAAGTTCGATCAGCCGTGGAATACGTCCGAGCTGAGCAGCACGGCCGGAACCTTGCCGTGGTTCACCCAATAATGGCTGAGCCCGTCGGCCTCGCGGCTGATGTCGCCGGCCTTGTGCTCGATCGGCGCGCCGCACGCGCTGCTGTATTCGGTGATCGAACCGCTGACGGTATAGATCAGCGCGGGGCGATCCTTGTGGCTGTGGAGAGGGACGACTCCGCCCGGCTGGACGACCAGTCGGCGCGTGCGCAGCTGACGGCCGTCGACATTGATCTCAGGGCCGAGGTTGATCGCGCCGATCACCGTGTCCGTGACCCCCTGGGGCATCGTCGGAGCGTTTGCGAAGTTCATCGAGCCCGGGGTCGGGCAGGTCCCGGCAATCGCCGGTGAGATGAACGCGATTGCCGAAACGAGAGCCAGCGGCGCGCTTTTCAAAATAGTCTTCATCATGATCGGTCGTCCTGTTCTTGTGAAAACGGGTCGCCTCGAAGCCGGCGGCCGGTGGCGGGATCCATTTCTTCCCGGCTCGACCGGGCCGGCCGGCCTCGTGGCGTGATTGGAAGTTACGGAACGGTGGCACCGCCGCCCAATCGGATGTCGGCATGAGGTCCATGCACAAACGGCATTTCAGCGATCGAAGCCGCTCGGGCAGATTCCGCGGCGAAACAGGAGAACGAACGATGGATATGCCGACGCCCGCAGCGATCATTGCAGCCGACAGACCGCTCGATGGACGGGTTGCGATCGTGACTGGTTCCACCAGTGGCATCGGCCTTGGAATCGCGCGCGCATTCGCAGCCGCCGGCGCCGACGTGGTGATCAACGGGATCGCCGAGCAGCGAGTGATCGATGAACTGTGCAGCGAGTGCGCGGGGCTCGGCCGGAATGCCGTTTACGACGGCGCGAACCTCATGGATCCGACGGCCTGCGCCGGGCTCGTCGACAATACGATTGAGCGGTTCGGCCGGATCGACATCCTGGTCAATAATGCCGGCATCCAGCATGTATCCCCGATCGAGGCTTTCCCACCCGAGAAGTGGGACGCGATCATCGCCCTCAACCTGTCGGCGGCATTCCACACGATCCGCACGGTGGTGCCCCACATGAAGGAGGCCGGGTTCGGCCGGATCATCAACGTCGCGTCCGCGCACTCGCTCGTCGCGTCGCCCTTCAAGAGCGCGTATGTCGCCGCCAAGCACGGGGTCCTCGGCTTGACCAAGACCGTCGGGCTCGAGACAGCGCGCGACGGCATCACCTGCAATGCCGTCTGCCCCGGCTATGTGTGGACGCCGCTCGTCGAGAAGCAGATCGACGATACCGCCAAGGCGCGCGGGATCAGCCGTGACCAGGTGATCAACGACGTCCTTCTCGCAGCGCAGCCCAGCAAGCGCTTCGCCACAGTCGAAGAGCTTGGAGCGCTCGCCGTTTTTCTCAGCTCACCCGCCGCCGCGTCGATCACCGGCACGGCACTCAGCGTGGATGGAGGATGGACCGCACAATGACACAGATTCAGCAAACCACACTCTGCCCGCATCTCGCCGCCGCCGCCCTGTGGACGACAAAGCGCACCCGCGTTCGCCGGAACGGCAAGCCGCGCGTCTATTACGCCCGCACACTGGGCGGACCGGCGATGGACGACTTCCTGGCTCTCTAATGTCCGGTTGTCGTCCTAAAGTGCTGATCGTCGGCGCGGGCTTCGGCGGCCTTGAGGTCGCAAAGCGTCTCGCCAACGCGCCGGTCGAGGTGACCGTCGTCGATCGGCGCAATCATCACCTGTTCCAGCCGCTTCTCTATCAGGTCGCGACGGCGGCTCTTTCGCCGGCCGATATCGCCGCACCTATCCGTTCGATCCTGGCTCACGCGAAGAACGTTCGCGTGCTCCTCGATGCCGTCGTCGCCGTCATTCCCTCGGCGCGGGCGGTACGCCTCGAGAGCGGAAGAGTCGTCGACTACGACTGGCTGATCCTCGCGACCGGCGCGAGACACTCATATTTCGGCCGGGACGATTGGTCGCGCTTCGCCCCTGGAATTAAAACCATCGAGGATGCGACTGACGTCCGACGGCGGGTCCTCCTCGCGCTCGAGCGGGCCGAGACCGAGACCGACAAAAAAGTTCGCGACGCACTTCTCACGTTCGTTGTGATCGGCGGCGGCCCGACTGGGGTCGAAATGGCGGGCGCCATCGCCGAGCTTGCACGCAAATCGGTCTCACGCGATTTTCGCTCGATCACTCCACACTGCTCGCGCGTGATGCTCCTCGAGGCGGGCCCGTGCCTACTTCCGTCCTTTCCGCAAGGGCTGCGAAGCAAGACCTTCCGGTCGCTCGAACAGCTTGGGGTCGAAATCCGCCTTGGCGCGCCGGTCAGCCAGGTGGGGGCGCGCCACGTCCGAGCCGGACATGAGACGATTGTCGCTCATACGCTGGTATGGGCTGCCGGCGTGCAGGCATCTCCAGCGGCTGAATGGCTTGGCGCCGCCGCGGATCGATTGGGGCGCGTTAGGGTCGTGCCCGAGCTGCACGTACCCGACCATCCCAACATTTTCGTGATCGGCGACACCGCCGCCTGTCCCGATGGACGCAGTGGAACTCTGCCCGGAATCGCGCCGGTCGCCAAACAACAGGGCCGTTACGTGGCAGACCGCATTCTCGGCCGAACACGCCTGCCCTTCCGCTATCGGGATTACGGCAACCTCGCGACCATCGGCCGCAGCCGCGCCGTGGCGGATTTCGGCCGGATCCGGCTGTCGGGTTTCGTAGCGTGGCTGGTGTGGTGCGTGGCTCACATCTGGTTTCTCGTCGGCTTCAGAAGCCGGCTTTCGGTCATGCTCAGCTGGGCATGGAACTACGTCACGTTCGCGCGCGGCGCGCGGCTCATCACCGGACCGGTGCCGAGGCCGCCCGCTTGGCGGCACTCCGCATGAAAGGGGGAAACCCATGAAAGGCGATCTGCAAAAGGAAATGAAGGCGCTCGGCCAGACCGTTCTGGTGCTCCAGGGCGGCGGCGCCCTCGGCGCCTATCAGGTGGGCGTGTACGAGGCGCTGGCGGAGGCCGGTGTCGAGCCGGACTGGGTGGTCGGAACATCGATCGGAGCGATCAATGCAGGGATCATCGCCGGCGCGCCCAAGCGTGAGAGGCTGGACCGGCTCAGCGAGTTTTGGAAACGGGTCGAAAATGCTCCCGTCGTGGGACATGGCCTGCCGCCGTGGTTGGCTGCGACGGCCCGCAACGCCATCGCCATAACCAGTGGAATTCCGGCATTCTTCCAGCCGCAGCCGGCGGCTTTCCTCAGTCCGCATCTGCCGCTCGGCCCGGATGCCGCGGCTTATTATACGACGCGCCCGCTTGCGGACACGCTCGAAGACCTGATCGACTTCGACGAGCTCAACAATGGAGACGTCCGGCTGACCGTAGGCGCGTCCAAGGTCAGTAACAGCGAGATGGTCTATTTCGACAGCCGCGATATGGACATCGACCTTCGCCACATCATGGCCTCGGGCGCGCTTCCGCCCGCGTTTCCTCCGGTGCGCATCGACGGCGAACTCTATTGGGACGGGGGGATCCTGTCGAACACCCCCGTCGAGGTCGTGTTCGACGACAATCCGCGCCGCGACAGCCTCGTGTTCGCGGTTCATATCTGGAACCCGCACGGGCCGGAGCCGCGTTCGATCTGGGAGGTCATGAACCGCCAGAAGGACCTGCAATATTCGAGCAGGTCCAACACGCATATCGCGAGGCAGCGTCAGCTTCATCGGCTCCGCCATATCATCGCCGAGCTGGGCGCAATCGTTCCTCAGGAGGCGATGGACAAGGCGGTCAAGGAGATGAAAAGCTACGGCTGCACGACGACGATGCATGTCGTGCGCCTGCTCGCTCCCGCGTTGGAATATGAGGACCATGCCAAGGACATCGACTTCAGCCCCGACGGCATCCGCCAACGCCGCGAAGCGGGCTATCGGCACACGATGGAAACTCTCGAGATGTCGCCGTGGCGCGGCGAGTTCGACCCGCTCGAGGGATTTGTGCTGCACGAAGCGTGCGGTGGTGAGATGGTCCAGACGCCGGCAGGACGGTTGTGAGTTGGCGCACGCGCGCTCAGTGGTAGGATGAAGGAATGACGCAGCAGCCGATCTCTCCGATCGAGGCAGCCTATCTAGAAGTGCGTTCCAGCGACTTGTCCCTGCGTGACCGCTTGCGAGTCGTCGCCGATGCGGCACGGATGCACAAACCCTGGTACGCCGAAGCGGTCGACACTTTCGCGGCGCGCCTGCGGGAGGTCCAGGCAGGTGCTGACGCTCCCAAAGTGGGCGAGATGATGCCGCTCTTCATGTTGCCCGATCATGAGGGCCGCCTCGTTTCGCTGGACGAGGTTTTAAGCCGCGGCCCAGCCGTGGTCGCCTTTCATCGCGGGCACTGGTGCCCCTTCTGCCGACTGAGCATGATCGCATTGGCGCAAATCGAGCAACAGCTCGCGCCCGCTCAGATCGTCGCCATCTCCACCGAGACGCAACGCTACACCCGAATGCTGCGCGAACAGACGGGCGCGATGTTCCCGGTGCTTACCGACATGGACGCGGCTTACACGATGTCGCTCAGTCTCGCCGTCTGGGTCGACACCAAGCTCGCCGGAATGATCTCCGAGGCAGGATGGGACATTCCGCTGTACCAGGGAGGCACCGATTGGGTTCTTCCGATCCCCGCTGTATTCGTGGTTCGCCAGGACGGGACCATCGCCGGAAGGCACATCGATCCCGATTACCGGCAGCGCATGGAAATCGACGAACTGCTCGGCTGCGTCGCTTCGATCGGAGCCAAGTGATAATGGGCCGGGGATGAGTTTCGCCTGGCCCCCCGAGATCGTCAGCGCCTTTGAGCGAGCGCGGACGAGCGAAGCGCCGCTAAGCGAGCGCCTTCGCATCATCGCGGACGTGGTCGCCACTCGGTTTCCCGAGTTCAACGAAATCGCCGAGGCATTCGTAACCAGGCTCGAGCGTGCTCGCGCTGGCATCGGCGCGCCGGCCGTGGGCGAACCGATGCCGTCCTTCATCCTGCCCGACCAGGAAGGTCATCTCGTTTCGCTCGACAAGCTGCTTGGGCGCGGGCCGGTGGTGGTCGCGTTCCATCGCGGCCACTGGTGCCCCTATTGCCAGCTGAACATGGCGGCTTTGGCTGAAGTCGAGGAGCGCGCGCAACCCGCGCAGATCGTCGCAATTTCGCCCGAGAGCCAGCATTATACGCAACTGTTGAAAGAGGAATCGGGCGCTCACTTCCCGTTCCTGACCGATGTCGGCGCCGCTTATGCGTTGTCGCTCAACCTTGCGATCTGGATCGATCAGAAATTCTCAAAGGCCATCGCCGAGTCCGGCTGCGACGTTCCGCTCTACAATGGCACGCAGAGCTGGATCCTGCCGATCCCCGCCGTATTCGTCATAAATCCGGAGGGCATCATTTCCGGGCGCCATATCGATCCGGATTATCGTCGGCGCATGGAAGTCGAAGAGCTCTTAAGCTGCGTCCAAAGCATCGGCTGACAGCCGGCTGTCCCAGTCCGTGGCTCGCAACAGGTTGAGCAAGGCGTTCGCTTCTCTTGAGCGTTGGCGGCCCGCCACGCTGTAGACGGCGACGGTGCGTTCGGTGGCAATACCAGCGCATGACAAGTGCCGCACCTGGCGATTCCGGATCGCATTTGCCGGCAGGATCGCGACTCCGAACCCTTCGGCTATGAGGCGTTCCAGGTCTCTCGAGCAGTGGACCTCGAGAAGTTTGTCTTCCGCCAGTCCCCATTCGCTATGCATCTGGGCAGCAAGGTCGTCTTCGCCAAAAAGCGAGAAGCGGAGGAGGCGCTCCTCGCGCACGAGCGCGACGTCGAGTTCGGGCATATCGCCCTCGGCAAACTTGTGGCTCGCTCCCACCAAGACTCCGAACGACTCCTTGAACATCGGCCAGGAATCGAGCCGGTCCCACCCCTCGAGCGGTCCGCCGACGGCAATCTCGACCTCTCCGTTTTTCAGCATCGTCGCGATCGCCGAGGCATCGCCGCGGCGAAGCTTCAGCTGAAGCCCGGGAAAGCTTCGGACGAGCTCGCGAAGCGGGCCGAGCAGCAGGTCGATGTCGAGAGTCCACGATACCGCGATGGACAATGACGCGAGTTCACCCTTCTTGAGCTTAGTCGCGAGCGATTTCGCGGAAATCGCGCTGTCGTAACATTGCTGGAGCAGCGGGCGCATCCGGTTGCCGAGATCGGTCAGGTGACTGTTGCGTCCCTCACGCCGGATGAGTTCGCCGCCAAGCTCGTCCTCGAGCTGCTTGATCGCGCGCGTCAGGGCCGGCTGGGTGACGTTGCACTCTTCCGCGGCGCGCGTGAAATTCAGCGTTCGCGCGACTGCCAGGAAATAGCGAACCTGCTGCATTTCCATGTGAACCGCCCCTTGCCTCCCTCTTAAGCCAAGTGCGTGTTGCGCGCCACGGTTGCTTGCTGCAGCGCCAGCGCGGCGACGATCGTCACGAGCATGCTCGCGAACGCCACCCAGGCATGCGGATAAAGCAGCGGAAGGCCGAGCAGGACAAGGCCGTCATTGGCGCCCGGGACGAGCGAACCGCCAAGGCCGAGCAGGACTCCGCCGGCGAGGCATCGTCCGGCCGATGAGAGTGTTGGCTTCACGGGCTTGATCCGCGCGGCCGTCCATCCGCCGATCAGCGCCCCGCCGAACAAGGCCAACAGCAGCAATCCGCGGTCGAAACCTCGACTGGTCATGCGCCTGGCGGCTTCGGCGAGATAATCGGTGTAATTCCACGCGCCGGCGACGAGCAGAAGGATGACGAAGGTCACGCCGATTACTGCGGTGGCGACGTGGGGGGACCAGACATGGTCGGCGAGCTGTCCGCGCCGGGCCGCGCGGATCGCGCGCCAAAGCCGCCAGACGGCGATCGCCAGCAATGGACCCGCGAACAGCGTCGCGTTGCCAAGGACGACGGAATGCGTGCCCGTGGCTTGCGGTAGTCGCGACATCCCCAGCTGCACCGCGCCGACGCAGCCGAGGAAGAAACCCAACGGGACGAGCAAATAGGCCGGCTCGCCATTGCCGATCCGGGCCACGGCCCCGAAGACGCACGCCCCGGCGACATAAGCGCCGAGGCCCATGATCATTCCGCCCACGACGGTCCAACCGGTGACCGCGAACGCGTGGGGAGCCATCGGAAGCGCGCCGGCCAGGGCGGCAACGACCATGCCGCAGGCGACCAGCGCCGATGCTTCGGCCAGCGCAAGAAGGCGACTGGCGCGGTGCTTGCTGACCAGTTCATCGACTGCGGCGACGAGACACGTGCCGCCGCGCTGGATGGCGAAACCCATCAGCGCCGCGCACAGCACGGATATGGCCAGCCCCAGGACCATCGTCAGTTGGCGGCCTCGCCCGCGACCGTGGCGGCGACTTCGCTCGCCATCTTCAACTGCGCGTCCTTGCCCGTAATTCCATAGCGCTGCGCGATGAATGCGAAATCCGTGTAGGCGATCTCCGTCGAGCCGTCGGCGGTTTCGCGCACCAGCATCCGAACCGGCCAGTCGAGCCCCGCATACGGATTCGCTTGGATGAATTGCACGCCGAGCGGCGGATTGCCGAAGAGGACGAGCGTCGATTTGCCGATCGGTAGGTTGGCGGACGCGCCGAGCTGCTGCTGGTCGATGGCGACGAAATAGCGGATGCCTTTCGCTTCGACGGCGGACTTGATCCGAGCCACGGTCTCGTCGACCGGATGAGTGCTCGCGAGGCGAAGGACGCCGGCAGCCTTGGTCGTCGCCGTCGGGTTGGTGGCGGCCGCTCCGGCGCTCGCCGTCGCGGCACCGGCGAGCAGTACCGTGAGGCAGAAAAGTCGGCGAAGCGGATTGGGCTCGTTGCGGGCGATCATGGCTGTCTCCTGTTATCTTGCCTCATGAGATTGCCGCCGAGAGGGCGTCAGGAGAAATTGGAAGCTGTTATTGCATCGATGCGCCGCAGGCATGGCCCTCCCCGCCGATGTCCGCAATGGGCGGAAAGCGGACGTTAGGGTTCGCGGGCTCGCGTTAGAGCGCGAGGGCGATGAAGGCGATTAGACCAACGACGGCAGCAACAGGAATCATCACAATCTGAGTCCCGGCCGCAGCCAGGCTCAAGGGACCGGTCCGAGTGTGGACAATGCCACGGCACTCATGGCCCTGACACCTTCCCTGAGCGGCCATTATCGCCGGCAGTCCAAATGCGATGATTCCGAAAAGCGCCGCGACTGTCACGACAAAGGCCGCTGCGAGCGTGATCGCAAAGAACAGAATGAACAGCGTGAACAACAGCGCCCACGCCGACAGGAATGCTATCCAGATCGCTCGTGGGATGTCCTGAAAGGGACCTGGCTCCCCGGGAGCCGGCGGGGGGTGTCGATCGGAGTCGGTTTGGACGTCAGTGTGAGGAATTCCCGCACAGGGATCATTTTCGATGGTACCCGGTCCCGAGCTGGTTTTCAGCAAACCGCTTTCACCCGAACGCTCCGGGCCAAGGCCTTGGTGGTATCTCATTTAACCTGGAGGACGCCACGCATCCCCGGATGGTAGCGACAAACGAATGGGATCGAACCAGTGCTCTTGAGCACAATCCTGACCTTTGCTCCGGGCGGAAGATCAACGTCGAAGCTGCGATTCGCCGCGGTTGCTGTATGGCGGAAAATGTCGCGGTTCACCCAAACGATCGCATCTCCTTTGCGCAGGTTCGCGGCGACGGGTCCGAACTTCATCTTGTCGATGACGACCACGTGCTCGCGCGAGGCCGCTACTGCCGGCGATGCGGTTAGCAGCAGGGCCACTGCGCTCGCGGCCCACGGGAGCAGACGCCGCAAGTGGATGGTCACTTCAACCCAGCCGCGACATGCTCGGCGTGCGTCTGGTGTTCGCGGAATAGAGTCAGCCCGGTCTGGAGCAGCGACTTGAGTTCGGCATTGTGCGCCGATGGGATTAGGGTCGCTTCGAGCGCGTCATTGACCGTCTTATGAAAGCCGATTTCATTTTCGACATAGGCGCGGTCGAAGGCTGTACCGCTGAGCCCGGCCAGGCGTTTCATGGCCGCGTCCGCTTGCTTGCTGAGCGCCTCGCTGGTCGCGTTCGACGCTGGGGTTACTTTGAGCTTCTTCACCAAGGCGAGAGCTTTGTCGTTCACCGCCTCGTGGTCGCGAACCATTTCCTGAGCGAACACGCGAATGCTCGCATTGTGCGATTTCACCAGAGCCTGCTTCGCGGCGGCGATGTCGATGTTGCCTGCGGTGTAGGCAATGTGGGCGATCTGCGGATCCGTTGGGCCGGCCGCTGCCGACGCCGGCATTCCGACGCCCACAATCGCGGCCGCTCCCAACAGTGCGAATTTCGAAAGCATCTCTCTTTCCTTCGGGGTTTGGCACTCGCAAATTGGTGCCTTTGCTGATTGGATGGTGACGCCCAGGAGGGCGCCCAGTGCGCCCATCACACCTTTTCTCTTGGCGCGATCGAGCTGCGGCTCCGAATGGGCTCTTCCGGAAACGGGCAATCACCGTGCCGCAACCTTGCGCCGCGGTCCGCTCCCAGCAGGGAAAAGCCGCGCTGTTTTCCTGCAATTACGGATTGGGTCTCAGTCGCCGGCGCGATGCCGAACTTCATCATGGTACTGAGCTGCTGCCTCGCCCAAGCCACGCAGAGCCCAGCAGTCTGCTTAATCCTGCTCGTTGCTGTCTCCGCTGCGGTAGGCGAACCGTAGGTCCGCGATCCGTGATAGTCGATCTGTCGGCGCCAAGTCATCGGTTTCTCCCTTCAGCTCTGGCGACAATGAATGTGCCAGTTGCTGTAAGGTGGGCGTCCATCATGCAGCATGCAAACGAATGTTATTGCCGGTTGCCATCAAGAAAACTGCGCTCAAAACGTCGAGCATGCGGGCACGCTATGGGCTTGTCTTATAGGGCGACCGCTCCGGCCCAGACGACCACGGCGAGGCCCACCACGGCATAGGCAACGAGAGCAGCGTACTGACCGAAGGGCGTCCTAATTCTCGACCGATGATCCGCCGAGAAGCGATCCAGGT
>JBKPOO010000092.1:0-45322 GCA_046733175.1 Pseudomonadota bacterium | reverse complement strand
GTCTTGTACCAGCCGATCGCATGGCCGATCCAACCCGCGAGGAGCGCACCCGCGATGCCCAAGAGGATCGTGATAATGCATCCGCCCGGATCGCGGCCCGGGGTCAGCAGTTTTGCAATGGCCCCGGCGATTCCACCGAGCACGATCCAGCCGATAATCCCATAATTTTCCATGTTTCGACTTCCCTTCGCGTCACAGCTGTGCACTACGCGGCGGACGGCTGATTGATCCCGACGCGCGCTCGCGGCGCAAGAGCCGCCGTTAGTCGAAATTCAATAGCAATGTCGCCGGCGCGACGGTCTGTTGCGCTAGGTGAGTTATTAGATTAATACAGCTCGCAGAGCCGTTCATCGGCAGATTCGCGAGACTGAGCAGGGAATGATGAACAGGGAAACCTCTTTCCGTACGTCGGACACGTTGATCGTCACCGACCGATCGCGCCAGCGGCGCTGGGTGATCGTCGGCGCCGTTGTCGCGCTCCTCGTAATCGTCGGGGCTGCCCTGATGTTCATGGGCGCCGGAAGCTCGAAGAAGGGGGCCGATGCAGCCGCCGCCGGGGCCGGCCAGGTTCCGACCGTGACGGTGATCGTACCGGGTCGAAGCCAGGTTGCGGGAACGATCTCGGCGAGCGGGCCGCTGGCTGCCAAGCGCGATCAGCCCGTGGGAATCGCCGGATCTGGCGGACGCGTCGTTCGCGTACTCGTCGATGCCGGCACCTGGGTTCGCGCCGGCCAGACCCTGGCGATCGTCGATCGGTCCGTCCAGGCGCAGCAGGCCGCGCAGCTCGCGGCCCAGATCCAGGCCGCAAAGGCGAACGCCGCGCTTGCTCAATCCAACTATGAGCGCGCGATCGCCCTTCAGGGCCGCGGGTTCGTTTCGAAGGCCGAGATCGATTCAAAGAGAGCGACTCGCGATGCGGCCTTTGCTCAGGTTCGCGTCGCTCAGGCGCAGCTCGGCGCGACCCGCGCCGAGATCGGCCGCCTGAATGTGACCGCCCCGGCCGCGGGGCTGATTCTCGCGCGCAACGTTGAAGTGGGCCAGATCGTGGGACCCGGCTCGGGCGCTTTGTTCCGCCTTGCCGAAGGCGGGCAGATGGAGATGCGCGCGCAGCTTTCACAGCAGGACCTCGCCCAGGTTCACGTCGGAATGCCGGTGCAGGTGACGCCGGTCGGCTCAGACCGCTCCTACTCCGGGACGGTCTGGCAGGTCGCTCCGATGATCGACCCGCAGTCGCGCCTGGGCGACGTGCGGATAGCCGTGCCCTATGATTCCACCATGCGACCGGGCGGCTTCGCCGAAGCGCGGATCACCTCGGGCACCACCACCGCTCCGCTACTCCCGCAAAGCGCCGTGCTCAGCGACGATGGCGGCAATTACGTCTACATCATCAACGCGAAGAAAGAGGTCGAGCGCCGCAACATCAAGATCGGGACGGTCGGCGACACGGGCGTGACCGTCGCGGCTGGAATCTCTGGGAACGAGTCCGTCGTTCTTTCGGCGGGCCCCTTCCTCAACCCCGGCCAGAAGGTGAATCCGAGGCGCGAAGCGCCGGCGCGCTGAATGCCGGATGCACAGGTAGAGCAGTCTATATGAATTTCCGTAACATCTCGTCCTGGTCGATCCGTAACCCGGTCTTCCCGATCGTCCTCTTCGTCGGTCTCATGCTGGCGGGCCTTGTCTCGTTCGCCCGAATGCAGGTGAATAACGCTCCGGACATCGATTTCCCGGCGGCACTGGTCTCGGTCTCCCAACCGGGCGCTGCTCCTAACGAGATGGAGACCCAGGTCACCCAGCGGGTCGAAGCCGCGGTCCGCGGGATCAACGGCGTCGACGAGATCAACAGCACGCTGACCGAGGGCAACAGCACGACCGTCGTCACCTTCCAGCTCGGAACGCCGTCAGACCGGGCGGTCAACGACGTGCGCAACGCCGTTGCCCAGATCCGCGCCAATCTTCCCGATGGAATCGTCGAGCCGCAGATCATCCGGCTGGACGCCAATGACGAGCCGTTTTCCTACGTCGGCGCGCAGACCACCGACATGACCCTGGAACAGCTCAGCTGGTACATCGACAATACGGTTGGCAAACGATTGCTGGGCCTCCCCGGAATCGCGGCCGTGACTCGTATTGGCGGTGTCAACCGCACAATCCGGGTGATCCTGGATCCGGCGGCGCTGCAAGCGCAGGGAATCACGGCCGCGCAAGTGAATCAACAGCTTCGCCAGAGCAATTTGAACGGCGCCGGCGGCCGCGCTGAGATCGCCGGATCCGAGCAGTCGGTACGCGTCCTCGGCAATGCCCAGGACGCCTACCAGCTTTCGCAAACGCAGATTTCCCTCCCGGGCGGCCGGTTCGTGCGGCTTGCTGACCTCGGCGAGGTCAAGGACAGCAATTCCGAACAACGTTCGATCGCGAAGATGAACGGCCGGCAGGCCGTCACCTTCATGATCCAGCGCTCGAAGGGCTCGTCGGAAGTCACGGCCTACGACGCGGCCTGGAAGGAGCTCAAGAAGATCGAGAAGGAGAACCCCAAGGTTCACTTCGCCGAGGTCTTCAATACGGTCGATTATACGAAGTCGCAGTATCGTTCCGCGATGGAGGGCCTCGTCGAAGGCGCCGTGCTCGCGGTCCTCGTGGTCCTGCTCTTCCTTCGCGACATCCGCGCGACCGCGATTTCCGCCGTCTCCATCCCGCTCTCCGCCATCCCGGCCTTCTGGTTCATGAGCATGATGGGCATCACCATGAACTTCATGTCCACCATGGCCATGGGCCTGGTCGCGGGCGTTCTGGTCGATGACGCGATCGTGGAGATCGAGAACATCGTTCGACACATGCGAATGGGCAAGTCGGCTTACCAGGCGTCGCTCGACGCGGCGGACGAGATTGGCCTGGCCGTTCTCGCAACCACCATGGCGATCGTCGCGGTGTTCTTCCCGGTGGCCCTGATGCCCGGCATCGCGGGGCAATATTTCAAGGCGTTCGGCTTCACCGTGGTCCTGTCGGTGCTGATGAGCCTGTTTGTCGCCCGAATGATCACGCCGCTGATCGCAGCCTATTTCCTTCGCTCGCACGGCGTCCAGCCTCACGCTGCGTGGAAGTGGATGGACGTCTACCTGAAGGTCCTCAACTGGAGTCTCGATACGACGAAGGCCCATGCGCTGCTTGCCCGGCTGCCGAAGCCCGCGCGCAAATTCGGCTATTATGCGCTCGGATTCCTGCTCCTCATCCCCGTGATCGCGGCGTTCGTCGCCGGTGTCGGCGCAACCATGATGCTGCTTGGGAAGGTTGGCGTGCCCGGCGCAATTTCGTTCGCGATTGCGATCCTCATCGGCGCGGCCGTCGGCTATGGAGCGGGCAAGCTCATCGCCTTCCTCGTTCAGCTGTTCGGCCGCGGCCGCTTTGCCGAATGGCACGGAATCGTCGTCGCTCGGTGGAACGCACGAATGCGCGATCACCGCCTGACGATGGTCGGCGCGGGCATTCTTACGCTGTTGCTCAGCGTCGTTCTCTTCGGCACCTTGCCGCTATCGTTCTTCCCGCCGCAGAACGACGATTATTCGCGCGTTACGATCACGCTTCCGCCAGGCAGCACCCTGAAGCAGACCGAAGCGGTCACCGACAGGATTGCCGCGCTCGTCTCCAAGGACTCCAACGTCGAGCGCACGTTCGAACGCATCAACGTCGGCAGCGGCCGGGTGAACATCGTGTTGAAGAAGGACCGGAAGGTTACCAGCACGGAGTTCGAGCGGAATCTGGCGCCAGCCCTCTCCGCTTTCCCCGACGCACGCGCCAGCTTTATGAGTCAGAATGGCGGCGGGCCCGACCCCGACAACCGCGACATCATGCTCTACCTTGGTGGCGACGATCCCGTTCAGCTGAAGGACGTGGCGCAACGAATCGCCAAGGAAATGGAGACGGTTCCAGGCCTTCGCGCGCCGCGCGTCGGGAGCAACCTCGCGCAGCCGGAGATCACCATCAAGCCGAGGTTCGACCTGGCCGCCGATCTCGGAGTGACGACCGCCGCTCTCAGCCAGACCATTCGTATCGCGACGCTCGGCGATATCGAGCAGAACAGCGCGAAATTCTCGCTGTCCGACCGCCAGGTGCCGATCACCGTATCGCTGTCGGAAAATGCGCGCCGGGACATCCAGACTCTCGAGAACCTGCCGGTGCCGACGGCCGGGGGAAGCTCGGTTCCCTTGAAAGCCGTAGCGCAAATCGGCTTCGGCGCCGGGCCCACGACAATCAACCGGTCGAACCAGCTTCGCCGAGTGACCATCGGTGCCGACCTTGCGCCGGGAGTCGTGGAAGGAGACGTCTGGGCCAAGGTGTACCAGCTTCCGAGTTTCAAGAACCTGCCGCAGGGCGTGCAGAAGATGAACCTCGGCAACCAGAAGTGGCAGTCCGAACTGCTGTTCAACTTCGCGGTCGCGCTGATCGCCGGCGTGCTGCTGGTGTTCGCGGTCCTGGTCCTGCTCTACCGCCGGTTCCTTGCCCCGTTCGTCAACATGGGATCGCTCCTGCTCGCCCCGCTCGGGGCCGCCGCCGCGCTCCATATCGCAGGGCAACCCGTCTCGCTTTTCGTCCTCATCGGCATCCTGATGCTGTTCGGGATCGTGGCCAAGAACTCGATCCTCCTGGTCGATTTCGCAGTCGAGATGATGAACCACGGAATGCCGAAGAACGACGCCATCTGGGAGGCCGGACACAAGCGGGCCCAGCCGATCGTGATGACCACCGTCGCAATGGTTGCCGGCATGCTCCCGACGGCCATCTCGATCAGCGGCGACAATAGCTGGCGCGCCCCGATGGGCATTACGGTCATCGGCGGCCTGATCTTTTCGACGATCCTGACGCTGCTGCTGGTGCCGTCCTATTTCTCGATCGCAATTTCGCTCGAAGCGAGGATCGGCAGGCTGTTCCACCGAGTGGTTGGCGCGGACGCCCATCGCGAAGGCCAGCCCGTTCCTGCAGAGTGAATGCAGGCGGAGTGAACCTCCGCCCCTGCTCGGCTATTGAGCGCCCATGAACCGAGCGCCTTCGCCACCGGTCATGAGCCGCTTCAACCCCGCGCAATCGGGAGCGCAGGGGATGAAGGTCGTCGCGACGGGCCTGCTCGTCGTCATGGCCGCTGTGTTCGTGGCTGCTCGGGCGCTTGAGCCGCAATATCCTTGGCTGGGATATTTGAAGTCCTTTTCGGAAGCCGCGATGGTCGGCGGCCTCGCCGACTGGTTCGCGGTAACCGCGCTTTTCCGCCACCCGCTCGGAATTCCGATTCCGCATACCGCGATCATCCCGCGGAACAAGGATCGCATCGGCGAGGCGCTCGCTCGATTCCTGCAGGAAAATTTCCTGATCCCGGGGGTGGTCGCCCGCAGGATGCAGAAGCTGGACGTCGCCGGGGTTGCCGGCCGTTTCCTCCAGACTCCCGCCGGCCAGGGGACCAGAATCCGTGCCGGCGCTTCGCGTCTCATCGCCGACATTTTCGAGAGCCTGGACGACGAGCGCCTCGGCGGGATCGTCAAGGGCGCAATCTCGTCGCGGCTTCGCAAGACGGAAGTTTCGCCCTTGCTCGGCCATGCGCTCGCCTCCGCGATCAATGAGGATCGCCACGTCCCGATGCTCGAGGCGGCGATCCGCTGGACCGCTCGGGCGCTGGACGCAAACGAACCGCTGATCCGCGATATGGTCCACAAAAAGGCGAACTGGGTGCTGAAGCTCGCCGGTTTGGACGCCAAGCTCGCCGACGCGATCATCAAAGGCTTGAAGAAACTCTCGGCCGAAATGTCGACCGATGCCTCCCACCCCGTCCGGATCAAAGTCGAGGAAGCGCTCGTCCAGCTTGCCAACGATCTTCAAACACGGCCGGAAACGCGCGAGCGCGTCGAGCTGATCAAGGAGCAGTTGCTGGACAATAAATCGGTCAGCCTGTGGTTGGATGCGCTGTGGCAAAAGGGGCGCGAAGCAATTGTTCGGGCGGCACGAAACCCCGACGCCGTTCTCGCCGGGAAGCTCGGTGAGATCATGAAATCCATGGGGGCGACGCTCGAGAACGACCCGCGAATCCGGGTCGCGATCAACCGCTTCGCCCGCCGTGCGTCCGTCGGCATGGCCGCGAGCTACGGAGGCTCGATCGTCAAGCTCGTGTCCGAGACGATCCGCGGTTGGGATGCCCGGACGGTCACCGCCCGGCTCGAGGCCGCGGTCGGCAGGGACCTGCAATATATCCGAATCAACGGCACCCTGGTCGGCGGACTCGTCGGCCTGATTCTGCACGTGCTGGACAGACTGTGAGCGACGAACGCCTCGACGCGCTGGCCGAAACCGCCCGGAATCGCGGCCTCAAGCTCGTGCGCTCACGCGTTCGGACGCCCAATAAACGCCGGTTCGGCCAGGTCGGCCTCACGGACAAATGGGGCAAAGCGGTCTTCGGAATGGACGAAAAGGGCCCGGTGGCCAAGCCCGAGGAGGTCGAAGATTATCTCCGCAACCTCGGCGCCAAGGACTGGGGCGCGTCCCTCGACGTCGCCGTGCTTCCCCGAAAGCGCAAGCCGACGAAAATCGCGCGCGAAGCCGCCAACGACCCCGAGCCGGAGACGCGCCCGGCTCCAAGGCCGAAGCCTGTTCCCAAGCCCAAGCCCCCGCCCGAACCGAAGGTCCGCGAAGCAAAGCCGGGCGATTCGAAGGAGCTGGCCAAGCTGATCAAATATCTAGGCCATCCGATCGACGAGAAGACGGTCCGCAAAAATCTGGCGGCGCTGAAGAAGACCGGAGAGACTCCGCTCGTCGCTACGCTTGGCAAGGACGTTGTCGGAATGTGCGGGGTTGGCCGGCGCGTCGTCATTCATCGTCCCGCGCCGCTCGGCCGGATTACCGCGCTCGTCGTCGCCGAGGAGGCCCAAGGAAAAGGCATTGGGAGGCTCCTGGTCGAAGAGGTCGAACGCCTCCTCCGGAAAGCGGGATGCAAGATCATCGAGGTCACCAGCAACGACCGGCGCGCAGCCGCGCACGCCTTCTACCGCCACCTCGGTTACGAGCGGACGAGCATCCGCTTCATGAAGACGCTCTAGCCGGCGCTGCGCCGCTCGATCGTCGCCCCGACGGCCGACAGTTTCTCCTCAAGGCGTTCGTAGCCGCGGTCGAGATGATAGACCCGCAGGACCTCGGTTTCGCCCTCCGCCGCAAGCCCCGCCAGGACCAGGCTCATCGATGCTCGAAGGTCGGTCGCCATGACGCTCGCGCCAGTCAGTCCTTCGGTCCCCCGGACGATCGCCGAGCGGCCGTGAACCTCGACGTTCGCGCCCATCCGGCGGAGCTCGGGGACGTGCATATAGCGATTCTCGAAGATCGTCTCTTCGAGGAAGCTGTCGCCCCCGGCGAGCGCGAGCATCGCCATGAACTGCGCCTGCATGTCCGTCGCGAAGCCCGGGAAGGGCGCGGTCGACAGCGCGAGCGGCTTCAAATTGCCGTTGGCGCTGACCTTGATCCCGCGGTCGTGGAACTCCAGCATGAGACCGGCATGGGCAAGCGCGTTCAAGGTTGCGCGCATATCGTCCGGCCGCGCCCCGATGAGATCGATCGACCCGCCCGTAATGCCGGCCGCGCAGGCATAGCTGCCGGCCTCGATACGGTCGGGCATCACCTCGTATGTCGTCCCGTGAAGTCCTTCGACTCCGGTAACGATCAGGTGCGCTGAGCCGATTCCCGCGATCTTCGCCCCCATGGCGACGAGGAGGTTGCACAGGTCCACGATTTCGGGCTCGCGAGCGGCGTTGAACAGCTGCGTCTTGCCCGTCGCGAGCACCGCGGCCATCAGCGCATTCTCCGTGGCTCCGACCGACACGACGGGGAAGCTGAAGTCGCCGCCGGGAAGCCGGCCCTTGCGCGCGGTCGCCTTCACGTAACCGGCCGCGAGCTCGATCTCGGCGCCCATGCATTCGAGCGCTTTCAGGTGGAGGTCGATCGGCCGGTCGCCGATCGCGCAACCGCCCGGCAAGGACACGGTCGCCTCGCCTGAGCGGGCGAGCATCGGCCCGAGGACCAGCACCGACGCGCGCATCTTGCGCACCATGTCGTAGGGAGCCACGGTCGAGACGATCTCGTCGGCCTGGAGCGTCATCCGCCGGCCGATCTCGCCTTTCTTCACGCCGGCAACATGTGTCGAAACGCCGAGTTGGTTCAGGAGATGGCTGAACGTGTCGACGTCGGCCAGACGCGGCAGGTTGGTGAGCGTCAGTTTCTCTTCGGTGAGAAGGGCGCAGGGCATCAGGGTCAGAGCGGCGTTTTTGGCACCGCTGATGGGGATCTCGCCGTTGAGACGCTCTCCGCCCTTGATCCAGATGCTGTCCATCGGCGCGCTTTAGCCTCTTCTCTCCGCCTCGCAAGGGAACGCCGGCATTGCGAGGAGCGGAAGGGCGACGCGGCAATCCAGCCTTTTTTCTAGATTGCTTCGGTACGCTCGCAATGACGGAATCAGGCCTTCTCCAGCGTGCACTGCAGCGGGTGCTGGTTCTCTCGCGCGAAATCGATCACCTGCGTGACCTTGGTCTCGGCGACCTCGTAGGTGAACACGCCGCACACCGCGACGCCTTGCTGGTGGACCTGGAGCATGACCCGGGTCGCATCCTCGATTCCCATCGAGAAGAAGCGCTGGAGGACGAGCACGACGAATTCCATCGGCGTATAATCGTCGTTGAGCATCAGGACCTTGTAGTTCGACGGCTTTTTGGTTTTGGGTCGGGTGCGCGTCGCGACGCCGGTCTCGATCTCGTCGATCCCGTCTTCGTCGCCGTTGGCCATGAGGATCCGGTCGATGCTCATACTCTATAAAATATGGCAGGCTCGAAAAGTGCCGCAAGGCGGCTTTCGCACGCTTGCCTTAAAAAATTGGCGGCCGCCCTTTGGGGAGCGGCCGCCGTGTTCGTCACCTGAACTAGGAGGGGAGAGGGTCAGGCAACGAGAGTGTTGAAGCGCTCGGCATTCGCCGTGGCGCGATTCGAAAGCGGCTGGAACGCCTCGCCGGCAAGCTTCACCAGCGATTCGGTCAGCTTCGAGCTCTCGGCGATCGCGCGGTCGAACGACGCGCGGGCGAAGTCGCCCTGAAGCTGCAGATATTCGGTCGGCGACTTGGCCTCGGCGAGCGAACGGATCGCGTCGGCGGCCTGCTCGAAGCTCTCGCGGCTCTTGCTGACGGCGTCCTGGCCGATCGTGCGAGCGCCTTCGCTGGCGACGCGGCCAGCCTCGACCACTGCCTCGACGTTGGCGCGAGCGAGATCGGCAAGCTCTTCGGCGACCTTCTGGCTGCGCTTGACGAGCTCCTGGCTGCGCTCATTGGCGTCAGCGAAGAGCGACTGGAACGGCGCGAATGCCGGAACTTCGAAGAAATTGGTGTTGGTCACGGTTTCAATCCTTTCCCTGGCCGGGCGCGCGGTCTTGCGGGCGGCGGCGCGATTCTTGCGGCGGACAGACTTGGCACGGCGCGGAGCGGCCTTTTCGGCGACCGGCTTGCGCTTCGCCCGGCGAGTGGCGGAGGCACGCTCCGCCTTCACTGCCTTCTTGCTCTCCTTGGCGATCGTTTCGACGGTGTCGGCGATCGCTTCGGCGACCTTGGCCGGAGCTTCGGCGGCTGCCTGAGCTTCAACCTTGGTTTCGTCTGTCATCGAACATTCCTCCAAATTTGTTGCAGTGCACAATAAGCGCTGCGTTGCACAATTTCAAGGGTGTTTTTTGTGCACTGCGTCAACGCGCCGCTTGACGGCAACTGCCCGCCCGAAGCAAGAGCGGCCATGGACGCTTCGCCCGACGCTCCCACTCGCCGCCGGCGCGGCTTGCTGATCGTACTTTCCTCCCCGTCAGGCGCCGGAAAGACCACGATCTCCCGAATGCTCCTCGATTCCGATCCCGAGATCACCATGTCGGTATCTGCGACCACCAGGCCCAAGCGCCCCGGCGAGACGGACGACGTCGACTATCATTTCGTCAGCGACGCGGAGTTCGAGCGGTTGGTTGCGGCCGATGAATTTGCCGAGTGGGCCTATGTCTTCGACCATCGTTACGGCAGCCCGAAGGAGCCGATCAAGGAGGCGTTGAAAGACGGCCGCGACATCCTGTTCGACATCGACTGGCAAGGGACGCAACAACTTCGCGGCGCGTTCGCCACGGACTTGGTCCGGATTTTCATTCTGCCGCCTTCGATGGAAGAGTTGGAACGACGGCTTCGTGCGCGAGGAACGGATTCGGAAGAGGTGGTTGGCACTAGGATGCGCCGCGCGGCGAGCGAGATTGGGCACTGGGGCGAATACGACTATGTCCTGATCAATAAAGACATGGACGAGTGCCTGGCGGAAGTGCGATCGATCATAGACGCGGAACGCCTACGCCGCGACCGCCGACCGTACTTGTTCGATTTTGTCCGCCGTTTGGTCGAGCGACCGAACTACTAGCCCAGCAGCTCCAGGAATCGCGCCGCCGCGAGGAAATCGCGACGGCGGTTCCCGAGCGCTTGTTCGGCATCCGGATCGGAACCCCATTGCTCGAGCTGCCAACGGTCGTCGACGCTGGTCGCAGCCCACGCTTCTTCCGCCGACATCGCTTTTTCGATCACCGCCAGCCCGGCGATCAGCGAACCTCCGATCGTGACCAGCGACGACAGGCCCGCGAGCCGGAACTCGTCCAGAGCCGTGACCTCATGGAGCAGCCGATCGACCGTCGCGGGCGGCTGGGGGACATGGATCAACCCGGACGTGGTCGCGAAATCCACGTCGTAACGTCGCCGAGCCCAGGCCAGCAAAGGATTCCAGCAGGCCTCTTGGCGCTCGACCAGTTCCGGCGGCCATTCCGACCGATAACAAGCGAGATCCGCTTCCGCGTAACGGCCCAGGCCGGCTGCGAAGGTTTGCCGGTCCGGCGCGACCCGATCGACTGCAGCGTTGGCAAAGCCGGTGAGCGGCATTTCGCGCGGATCGATTTGTTCATCGACCGAGCGCCACTCCTCCGCGACGCCATCCGCAAGCCCGCGGCTTGCCATGCTGAGCGGCGCCCGCGCCGGCGTCAGCACCGGTCGGCCATCGAGCAGGACGGCCCAGCCGCCGTCCCTTTGTTGGAGCTCAACACCTTTCCAGAAGCGTTTCACCGCGGCGGATTCTGCCGGTCCTGATCGTCCCAGCTCTTCTTCAGCAAACGTGGCGCGAACACGGTGTCGATTGCGCCGAGGATTGCAACCACCGCGCCCACCTGCGGCCAGCCGCCTTCTCGAATGAGATCCGTGAAGCCGATCGCGATGCCCAGGAAGAAAATCGCAAGGCCGCCGATCCGGACGGCGCTGTAGGCGAAATAACGCCGCCTCCAGGTGTCTTCGTCAGCCATGAATCACCGCCGTCGGTCTTTCGATTTCGCGCCGCGGGAGCGCCGCTCACCCCGGCGAGTCTCCCGGCGCGGCTTCGATGGCCGTTGCTGCCGCTGAGCCACTGGCGCCGGCCTGTCGCCGGAAGCCTGATCGAAACCCAGCGTCGTGAGGCTCTCTGCGATATGGGCCGGAAGCTGGGCCGTGACGTCGATCTTACCGTCGGGCGCGTCGATCTTCAGGCGTCTCGCGTGGAGATGAAGCTTGCGGCTGATCCCACCGGTCAGGAAGGCTTCCGGTCCGCCATATTTCGCGTCTCCGACGATCGGGTGGCCGATCGCCGCCATATGCGCCCGCAGCTGGTGCGTCCTGCCCGTCAGCGGTTGTAGCTCGACCCAGGAAGCGCGGTTGCCGGCACGGTCGATGACCCGCCAGCGCGTCTTCGCGGGAAGTCCGCCTTCGGGAGTCACGTGCATTTTCTCGCCGCCGGTTCCGGGCTGCTTCGCTAGCGGAGCGTCGATCAGCCCTTCGTCGAGGCTAGGCGCGCCGACGACCAGGGCCCAATAGATCTTGCGCGCCGTCCGGCCGGAAAAGGCCTTCGCGAAATGGCCCGCCGACCGCGCAGTCCGGGCGACCAGCAGGGCGCCCGACGTATCTTTATCGAGCCGGTGAACCAGCTTCGGCCGGCCCCGGTCGTCCGCGAGCCCCTCGAGCAGGCGGTCGAGATGCTTGTTGGTCTTCGTTCCGCCCTGCGTTGCGAGGCCCGGCGGCTTGTTGAGCACGAACGCGCTCGGGTCCTCATGGATCACCATGTCGCGGACGAACTCCACTTCATCATCACTCAACCGTTCGCGCCCTGGCCGGGGCCGCGAAGTCCTCTGCGGAGCTGCCTCGGCCGGAGGTATCCGGATCTCCTGCCCTGCCTCGACTCGGTCGCCGGGGACGGCGCGTTTGCCGTTCACGCGCAATTGCCCCGTTCGAGCCCAGCGCGACACCATGTTGAAGCTGACGTCGGCCATATGGCGCTTGAACCAGCGGTCGAGCCGGATTCCGTCGTCGTCGTCGTTGACGGTGAAGGTGCGCGGCTCGGCCATTTCCATGCCCTAACAGCTCCTCCCCGGTCGGGGGAGGGGGACCACGAAGTGGTGGTGGGGGCGTGCCAATTGGCGAACCCCCTCCGTCAGCGCTTCGCGCTGCCACCTCCCCGTTCCGGGGAGGATTGCCAATGTTCGAACGCCTGCCGCTGCAGCTTGCGGATGAGCTTCGCCGCCTTCGGCCCCTCCCACAGGCCGGTGTAGCCGTGCTTCCGGGCGCCGCCGACCCACCAGCCCTGCCCCGGCAGGCCATCCGACTGGCGCACGACGAGCACCGCAAGCTCCGGTTCTCCACGCTCTTCGGCCTCGTCGTCCACATAGGAGAGCACCTTACACAGCGCTCGCATCTTAGGCCTCGTGAAGTGATGGCCGAGGAGCTCCAGCACCTCGGCATAGCTGATCGGCTCCCCGGCTTTGGCCGACGCGACGAGGATTGCGCGGACCTCGGCGGGGTCCGCGAGCAATCCCGCTTGGGTCACGGTGTCGTCGGTTGCTGAGCCACCGGGGTCAGTTCGAATACGTCGAGCTTCGAGGTGCTCTGCGGCCATGGAATTACGAGCCTCCAGCGGAAGGGCGCTATGCGCTCCAGCACCCCCGCCATGTCGCGCTTGGGATCGTCGCCATAAGCGATCGGCTGCTCCTCGTTGCCGAGCGCCAGGCTGCCGAGGAACACCAGCCGCGTCGGATCGTCATCCTCCCACAGCCGGCCCGCGGGCCGCTGGCTTCCGGTCTGCTTGACGATCGTCAACAGGTCGCCTTCGACTTCCACGTAGCAGAAGAAGGGCCTGAAGCTTTCGTATGGCTTGCTCTTTGAGGTGGCCTTGCCGAGCTTGATCAGCCGGCAATAATAGCTTCCGGGAGTGGGAGCCGGACGCGGCAGCGCGGCGCGCGGGCGGAGCAAGGCGCCTTCCTTGCGAACTTCATCACCGGATGTCTTGCGCGCATCCGCCAATGCTTGCTGCCAGGCAAGTCCGAGCCGCGCGATCCGGTCCTCGTCGGCGGCCGTGGCCACTTGCTTCCACACGTCGGACTTGAGTGGAGCTCCGACTTCGACGGTCGGAGTTATTCCCGGCGGCGGCTTGGGCTTGGTCGTGCAGCCGGCCGCGAGCGCAGCGAGGGCAAGCGCCGCAGCCGTTCGCACCTCGAAGCTGTCGAATCGAGCCATTACCCCCACTTCCCGCGACGGGAGCCAAAGTGGCAGCGACCGCCCTCAGATTCAACTAAGACGGCATTCAACATGAGCTTTCACTGAACGCTCACCGGCGCTAGGCGCGCGCAAGATGAATCCCCGCAACGGCTCGCCGCAAGCCGCGAACAACGCTGCCGAGAGCCATCCGCGTTCCGGCTTCCTCTTCGGCCTCGCCGCTTATGGGCTGTGGGGCGTCCTTCCGCTCTATTTCCGGGCATTGCGCCATATCCCGGCGATCGACATCGTCGCGCACCGGGTGCTCTGGTCGCTTCCGTTCCTGGCCGCGCTGATCGCCTTCGCCAAGGGCTGGAACAATGTCCGGGAAGCGGTCGGCCGGCCGAGGACGCTTGGAGTGCTCGCGCTGACGGCGCTTCTGATTGGAGGCAACTGGCTGCTGTATGTCTATGCGGTCACCAGCGGCCACATCCTGGCCGCGAGTTTCGGCTATTATCTGAACCCGCTGGCCAACGTGCTGCTTGGAAGGTTCGTTCTGAAGGAACGGCTTGTCCCGCTCCAATGGACCGCTGTCGCGATCGCCGCAGCGGGAATCTCGGTCCTTGCCGCTGGTGCGCTCGGCCAGCTCTGGATCAGCCTAACCCTTTGCGTCACTTTCGCCCTTTACGGCCTTCTGCGCAAAATCGTGCCCGCCGACGCGATCACGGGCCTAGGAGTCGAAACCGGCCTTCTTTTCCCGGTCGCGCTCTTGTGGCTCGGCTGGCGACTTACGGCCGGAGGCCCCGTTCTCGGTTCGTCTTCCCTGGATACCGGGCTGCTTCTCGTCGCCGGCATTGTATCGACTACGCCTCTCCTCCTGTTCACGGCCGCCGCCAGGCGCCTGAGATATTCGACGCTGGGCATGCTCCAGTTCCTTGCGCCCACCCTGCAGTTCGCGATCGGCGTCTGGTACGGCGAGCCCTTCACCAAGGCGCACGCGATCGCATTCGCGGCAATCTGGATCGCTCTGATCCTCTACGTTACCGCATTGCTGGGGAGCCCGCGTCTGCCCCAGGCTCCCGAATGATGATAGAGAGCGGATCATGTTCAATGTCGCTTCGCTGATCATTGGCTTCGTCGCGCTGGTCCTCGCGATCATCGCCTTCATTCCGCTGCTCGGCTGGGCCAATTGGCTGATTATCCCGCTGGCAGTGATCGGTGCCGGGGTCGGCGTGATTTCGCGCGGTACGAGCGGCCGAAATCTCAACCTGCTTGTGATTGTGATCGGGGTCGTTCGACTGATGCTGGGAGGAGGATTTCTGTGAGCCGTGAGCCGCGCATCGACGCTTATATAGCGAAGGCGCAACCGTTCGCCCGGCCGATCCTCGAAAAGGTGCGCGAGCGCGTTCACGCGGTCGTTCCCGACATCGAAGAGGCGATGAAGTGGAGCCACCCGACCTATTGCAAGGGCGGCAAGATCGTCCTCGGAACGGCCGCATTCAAAGCCCACGCGGTGGTCAACTTCTGGCGCGGCCAGGAACTGGGCATCGAAACGCGGAACGGAGCGATGGGCCAGCTGGGCAAGCTCACGAGCCTCAGGGACCTGCCAGTCGACCTGGACCGAATGATCGCGAGGGCGGCTGAGCTTTCCGACGCGCCGGTCCCTCGCAAGACCAAGCACGCGCCGAAGCCGGCGCCCGAAATGCATCCGGAATTCGCGTCGGCTCTCGCCAAGTCCCCGAAGGCCAAGGCGGCGCTCGACGCCTTTCCGCCCTCGGCGCAGCGCGAATATCTCGAATGGATCGGCGAAGCGAAGCAGGAGGCCACTCGGCAGAAGCGGATCGGCGACGCGATCCAGTGGCTGGGCGAGGGCAAGCGGCGCCACTGGAAGTATGAGAATTGCTGATCAGCGCGACATCCTGAGCCCAGGCCCGAACATCGTCTCGCGCTCGCCCTCGAGCGTGAACCCGCATTTCTCGTAGAAACCGCGCGCCGTAGGGTTCGCGGTCACGGTCAGCGACAAGCCCTGCATCCGGGCGACATGCGCGGCAGCCTCGACCAAAGCGGCGCCGATGCCGCGCTTCCAGAGATCCGGTTCGACGAAAAGCCCGTCGAGCTCGCCCGCAATCACCGTGGCGAAGCCGGCGACGTATCCATCGAGTTCCGCAACCAGCACCTGGCCCTCCGCAATCTGCTCGGCCGGAAGCTCGATGACCTCGGGATGGGCCTGGAGCTGCTCCCGATATTCGGAAAGCGCGAGAGACGCCCGGCGCTGAAGCGCTTCGAGGTCGAGGCGTTCTTCCGGCCGAGCCAGTCGGATCGTCAGCGCCTCAGCGCGCTTTGACATAGGAGCCCGGCGCGTCCTCGATGGACTTCAGCTTGCCTTTGCCGGGGACGCGCGCGCCCGTCGCTTTCACGGTCGTTGGATCCTGCCCCTTGAGCCAGTCCAGCCAATCGGGCCACCAGCTCCCCTTATGCTCCGTCGCGCCTTCGACGAACTCATCGAGCGTCTCTTCCGGGCGGTCGTTGACCCAGAACTGATATTTCTGCGCCGCGGGCGGGTTCACGACCCCCGCGATGTGGCCCGATCCCGCAAGCACGAACCTTTTCGGTCCGGCGAAATGGGTCATGATCTTCCACACGCTCTGCGGCGGTGAGATGTGATCCTCCCGCCCCGCCTGCACGTAGGTGGGGGTTGTGACCGTATCGATGTCGATCCCCACGCCGTCGATGGTGATCCCGCCTTTCACGGCGAGCTTGTTCCCCTTGTAGAAGCTTTCGAGATAGTCGCGGTGCCAGCCCGCAGGCAGGTTGGTGGTGTCCGAATTCCAGAAAAGCAGGTCGAACGGCGCGGGCTCCTCGCCGAGCAGATAATTGTTGACGACATAGCTCCAGATGAGGTCGCGGCCCCGCAGCAGGTTGAAAGTCGCGGCCATGTAGCGGCCGTCGAGATAGCCTTTCTCCTTGGTCAGCTCGTCAAGCAGCCCCATCGTCTCAGGGCCCGTGAAGAGCTTCAAATCGCCGGCTTCCGCGAAGTCGACCTGCGCCGTCAAAAAGGTCGCGGACTTGACTGTCTTCGACTGCTTTTTCGCCTGAAGATAGGCAAGCGTCGCCGCAAGCGTCGTACCCGCGACGCAATAGCCGATCGTGTGGACGTTCTCGACGTTTAAAAGGTCGCGCACCGTGTCGATCGCGTCGATCTGGCCGTCGATCACATAATCGTCGAGCGTGGCGTCGGCGATACTCTCGTCCGCCGATTTCCAGCTGACCATGAACAGGGTCACGCCATTGTCGACGCACCATTTGACGAAGCTTTTCTCGGGGTTGAGATCGAGGATGTAGAAGCGGTTGATCCAAGGCGGAAAGATCAGGACGGGGGTCTTCAATACTTCGGGCGTCGTCGGCGTATATTGGATGAGCTGGTAGAGCCGCGTCTGCTTAATGACCTTGCCCGGGGTCGTCGCGAGATTGCGGCCCACCTCGAACACGCCCGGCTTCGTCTGCGTGAGCTGCCCGGCCGCAATGTCCTTCAACATGTTGGCGAGGCCCTTGAGCAAATTTTCGCCGCGGGTTTCGAGTGTCTTCTTGAGCACCTCCGGATTGGTGAGGGCGAAATTGGACGGGCTCATCGCGTCGACGAAGCTGCGCGTTGCGAAACGCAGCTTCTCGCGCATGGCCGGATCGATATTCTCGATCTCGTCGACGGTCCCGAGGAGCTGATCCGAAACCCTGAGATAGGTCTGGCGGATGGTGTCGAAGATCGGGTTCTCGCGCCATTCGGGAGCAGCGAAGCGCCGGTCCTTCCGGTCTTTGTCTCCGTCGGCGGGAGCGGCGGCCGCTCCGCCGAGCATCTTGCCCCAGGCTTCGAGGCCCTTGGCCCAGGCCTGGGCGCCCGCGGTCATCAGCGCCATCGGGTCCGCGACCGCGCTTTGCTCGCCAAAACCGAAAGCCGGGGGCGACCAGCCCGGGAAGGGCTGGTCCTTTTTCAGGCTCTCGGCCCAGAACTCCATCATCATCTGCTGGGCGCGCCCCATCACCAGCGTCCAGTGCTGCCAATCTTCGAGCGTCGGGATGGCGTTGGGAGTTTCAGGGTCGTTAGGCATTCCGTTCACTTAGGCCGTCAATGCAGCGAACCCAACACCGTTCGTCCTGAGCGAAGTCGAAGGGCGCAGCTCCAATGCCAGTGCAGGACGCCCCTCGACTACGCGCTTCGCGCTCCGCTCAGGACGAACGGTCAAGTTGCAGCTATGACATCTCGATGCCCGTTGGCCCGCAAATCCCCAACGCCCTCGTGTTGCTCGACTTCTTCGGGATCGCCGTGTTCGCGGTCTCCGGGGCGCTGGTGGCCGCCGAACGCCGCCTGGACTTCGTGACGTTCATATTCTTCGCGGTGATCACTGGAGTCGGCGGCGGCACTCTTCGCGACCTCCTCATCGGAGCGCCCGTCTTCTGGGTGCGGACCAACGCCACGCTGATCATCTGCATCTTCGCCGCAGCGCTAGTGTGGCTTGGCCGCCGAGAGCGGTTCGCCGGCAAGGCTCTGCTGTGGTTCGACGCGGCGGGCATGGCGGCTTACGCCGCTTATGGCGCAGCGAAAGCCCTCGCCTTCGCCGTCGCGCCGGTTCCTGCGTTCGTCATGGGAGTACTGACCGCTTGCGCCGGCGGCATCATCCGCGACGTGCTCGCCGGCCAGCCGTCCGTGCTGATGCGGCGTGAGCTGTATGTCACCCCTGCCGCGCTCTCGGCGGGCCTCTATGTCGCATTGGCTCTCGCTGGTCTGGGCGTGTGGATCGCCGCAGCGATCGCAATTGCCGCCGGCTTCGCTCTTCGCGGAGCGGCGATCGCTTGGCGCTGGTCATTGCCGGCCTATCGCGACTAGGCTGCAGCCATGCGGTTCGCAGCATTCGCGTTGGCCCTCCTGCTTGCTGGCTGCACGACGATTCAGTCGGCCGAGCCGTCGGCCGGAGCGCAGGTCGGAGTCGCGTTCGACCGGGATACGGAGCTGGCGAGCTTCGCTGAGGGCATCGCCGATCCGCAGTCCGGCCGCAGGGTAATGGCCGACGATCCCGTACGGATCGCGTCGATCAGCAAGCTCGTGGTCGCCGTCGGAGTGATGAAGCTGGTCGAGCAGGGCAAGCTCGATCTCGACCGCGATGTCTCAGCCTATCTCGGCTGGAACCTTCGCAACCCGAAATTCCCCAGCGCGCGGGTAACCCTGCGGATGCTCCTTTCGCACACGTCCAGCGTTCGCGATCATGACGACCAATATGTCATTCCGCTCGGCGTCTCGCTCCGCGATGTGATGGCGGATCCGAATAGCTGGGATCCGGCGCACGGCCCCGGCGCGGGTTTTTTCACCTACTCCAACCTCAATTTCCCGATCGTCGGCTCGGCCATCGAGATCGTCACGGGGGAGCGGTTCGACATCTGGATGCGCCGCAACGTGCTGGAGCCGATGAAGCTCGATGCCTGCTACAACTGGCCGACCTGCAGCGACGCCATGGTCGCGCGCGCGGTCGAACTGGACCAGGGCGGTAAGCCCGTGAAGGACGATCTCCACGGGCAACGGCCCGCCTGTCCGGTGTTCGTCAAGGAAGCCGCGCCGTGCGACCTTTCACGCTGGCGGTTGGGCGACAACGGCTCGCTCTTCGCGCCTCAGGGCGGCCTGCGCATTTCGGCTCGCGGCTTGGCCCGCGTCGGGCGTTTGCTCCTCAACGGGGGCACCATCGAGGGCGTGCGCATCATTTCCCAGCAATCGGTCGACACGCTTCTGACGCAGATCTGGCGCTTCGACGGGTCCAACGGGGCTACCGAGAAGGGTTTCTATTGCAGCTACGGCCTCGCGACTCAGCAGATCCCGACACGCGTGCCCGACTGCGCCGACGATATGGGCACTGCAGGCGCCACTCTCGTCGGGCACGCCGGCGACGCTTATGGGATGAAAGCCGGGCTCTGGATCGATCGAGCCCGCGGCCGCGGCATCGCTTATTTCGTGACGGGAGTTCCGGACGAGGCGGAGCGCGACGACCGAAGCGCCTTCACGGCCGCGGAAGCACGCGCATTCCGCCGGACTTACGCTCTCCTCAATCGCTAGCGGGAGGAAGACATGAAGCTGAGCTATGCGATCAAATATGTTGCCGACATGGACAAGGCAGTCGCTTTCCACCGCGACACGCTCGGGTTGGAGTTGAAGTTCGCGTCGCCCTTCTGGAGCGAGTTCGCGACGGGCGAGACGACGCTCGCCCTCCACCCGCCCACGCCCGAGCATGCGGCCGGAAGCGCCCAGCTCGGCTTCGCCACCGACAATCTCGGCGAATTCTACGCGCGGCGCGACGAACTCGGGGTGAACTTCACCCAGCCGCCGACCGAAATGCACGGCGTGAACATCGCGCGCTTCCGCGACATCGACGGCGCTGAAACGTCGGTCAGCGGGCCACTGTAGGCGCCGGCTAGGAACTCTTTAGCTGCCCGAGGGATTGGCAGCGAGGTGCAATGATGGCTTCACGAGCTGAAAGAGGCATTTCCGCGCGCGTGCGAGCCCGCGGAATCCGAGTCTCCGGGCTGGCGATCATCGGCCTTGGCATATGCGCGGCCTTGCTGCCGGTCGGAAAGACGATTCCGTCGGACCTGATCGGCGCGCTGATGCTCGCCGCGGGCCTCATCGAAACCGTTGCGGGATCGCTTCGGCGCGACGTTCGGGTTTTTGCAATGGCCGCGGGCGGAGCGACCGCGCTTGCCGGCCTGCTGTTCGTCCTCAATCCGGAAACGCACTTCTTCCCCACGGTCGTCCCCATCATCGGCTGGCTGATCGTCCGAAGCCTGATCCTCGCTTATGCGAGCACGCACCTTTCGGGCTCGGTCAGGACATGGATGGGGCTATCAGCCGGGATGGATTTCCTTCTCGCGGTGCTGCTGGTGGCGGGCCTCCAGATTGCGACGATCATCGTCAGCCTGTTCGGCCCGACCGAGCCTCTCGTCGCCACCTTCTCCTGGGTCCTGGCGGCAAGCTTCGTCGTCACCGGCCTGCTGTTGCTTGAGGTGGCGAGCTGCGAACTGGAGAATGGCCGGAAAGACTAGGTCTGGCGTTCGGCTTCCCGCATGTTGCATAGCAGGAGCGATGTTCGAAAACGGGCCCGGCTTTTCCGTCAACACCGTCGCGGAGACCGTGCGCCTGGCGCTGGCCCCGGTGTTTTTGCTGAGCGGCATCGGCGCTTTCCTCAATGTCCTCGCGTCGCGCTTGTCGCGGATCGTCGACCGATCGCGCGAGATCGAGCCCAGGGTTCTCGAGAGCCGCGGCACGGAGCACGACCGATGGATCGCCGACCTCCGGATCCTCGACAGGCGCATGTCCCTGATCAACTGGGCAACGGGCCTGTCCGTGACGTCGGCCGTTCTGACCTGCCTGGTCGTGGTCCTGCTGTTCGCCGCCAACCTCACGCGAACGCACCTCGGGAGTGAAATCGCAATTCTGTTCGCCGTATCCATGCTCACGATCGGTACCGGCTTTGCCGTGTTCCTCCTTGAAACGACGATTGCCGCGCGGGCGGTCCGCGTTCGCTCGGAACTGCTGCAACACAGAGTGGACGAGGGCGAATAGCGCCCCTATCGCCACGCCATGAATCGCGCCGCAGCATCGTCGGTCCTCGACCGGGTTCTCGTCCTCGAAATGGTCCGCGTCACCGAGGCCGCCGCAATCTCCGCATCGAAGCTCATCGGCCGCGGCGACGAAAAGGCCGCGGATGCAGCGGCCGTCGAAGCGATGCGCGCCGCGCTCAACGAGCTGCCGCTCGACGGGACGGTCGTGATCGGTGAGGGGGAGCGCGACGAAGCGCCGATGCTCTATATCGGCGAAAAAGTCGGGTCGGCGCAGGGCAGCGGCCCGAGCATCGACATCGCACTCGACCCACTCGAAGGCACCACGATTACGGCCAAGGCCGGTCCGAATGCGCTCGCAGTCCTTGCCATCGCCGAACAGGGCTGCCTGCTGAACGCGCCCGATACCTATATGGAGAAGCTCGCGATCGGCCCGGGCTACCCCGAGGGCACGATCGACTTGACCCGTCCGCCCGCGGACAACATCCGATCGATCGCGAAGGCCAAGGGCGTCGATCCGAGCGACATCGTTGCCTGCGTGCTCGATCGTCCTCGACACGAGGACATCATCCGCGAGCTTCGGGAGCTTGGCTGCGGCATCCGGCTCATTCCCGACGGCGACGTCGCTGGGGTGATCGCGACGACCGATCCGGCGACTGGGATCGACGTTTACATCGGCACGGGCGGAGCACCGGAGGGCGTGCTCGCCGCCGCCGCGCTGCGTTGCGTCGGCGGGCAGATGCAAGGCCGGCTGGTGTTCCGCAACGAAGACGAGGTCGCGCGGGCCCACCGCTGGGGCATCGACGATCTCGAACGCGTCTATTCGCTGAACGAGATGGCCAAGGGCGACTGCATCTTCGCAGCCACCGGAGTGACCGACGGTTCGCTGCTGAGAGGCGTCCATCGCGGCCGCAATTGCGTCACGACGGAAAGCATCGTGATGCGCGCCAGCACCGGCACCGTCCGCCGCGTATCCACAGAATATCACGACCTCGTTCACCGCGGCCTCTAGACCGGGGAATCGGCGCACCATAATTTGCCGCAGTGACTGTCGCGCTCAACATCGAACGATCGGTAACCGGACAGCCGTGGCGCTGGCGGCGCCCGCCCGACGACAGCCTGGCCATGGACGCGCTGGTCGATGAGCTGCTGCTCGCCCGCGGTGTGACCCGTGAGGACCTCGCCCGCCATCGCGACCCCAAGATCCGCAACTTCCTTCCGGACCCATCGTGCTTCCGCGACATGGACAAGGGCGCCAAGCGGCTCGCCGACGCGGTCCAGGCCGCCGAGAGCATCGCCATCTTCGGCGACTATGACGTGGACGGAGCGACCAGCGCGGCCCTGCTCGTGCTGCTTTTGCGCCGGCTCGGGGCCGAGCCCATCGTATATATTCCCGACCGGCTGATGGAGGGATACGGCCCGTCGGGAAAAGCTCTGGTCGAGCTCAAAAGGCGCGGCGCGAGAGTCGCCGTGTGCGTCGATTGCGGGGCGCAGGCATTCGAGGCGCTCGAGGAAGCGCGGGCGGCGCAGCTCGACGTGATCGTCGTCGATCACCATCAGTGCGCGACGCTGCTTCCAGTCGCATTCGCGATGATCAATCCCAACCGGCTGGACGAAAGCGCGGATGGCTCGGCGCACGGCCATCTCGCCGCGGTTGGAATGGCTTTCCTGCTGGGGGTCGCGCTGATCCGCGAGCTTCGGAGCCGCGGGTTCTTCGAAGCGCTCGCCGAGCCCAAAATGCTCGACCTTCTCGACCTCGTGGCGCTTGGCACCGTCGCGGACGTGGCGCGCCTGAAGAGCCTGAACCGCGCCTTCGTGACGCAAGGCCTCAGGATCATGGCCGCCAGGCAGAATGTCGGAATGGCGGCGCTGATCGAAGCCTCGCGCCTGACCAAGCCGCCTTCCTGCCGCGACCTCGGATTCGCGCTCGGCCCACGCATCAATGCCGGGGGCCGGGTCGGCAAGTCCGACCTTGGCGTGCGTCTTCTCACCTGCACCGATCCCGAAGAAGCACGGCAGATCGCCACCGAGCTCGATCGGCTGAACGAGGAGCGCCGGGCGATCGAAATGCTGGTCTGCCAGCAGGCCGAGGAACAAGCGGCCGAACTCACCGGCGATCCGGTGATCACGGTCATGAGCGGCGGTTGGCACCAGGGCGTGATCGGGATCGTTGCGGGTCGCCTGAAGGAGCGCTTCGGCCGCCCGGCGATCGTCATCGCCGAGACGGAGGACGGAACCGGCAAAGGCTCCGGCCGCTCGATTTCCGGAGTCGACCTCGGCGCCGCCGTGCTGGCAGCAAAGGACAGCGGCTTGCTGGTTGCCGGCGGCGGACATGCCATGGCGGCGGGAATCACTCTCCCGCCCGGCGGCCTCGAGCCGTTCCGCGCCTTCATCAACGAGCGGCTCTCCGCGGACGTCGAGAAATCGCGCGGCGACCGCGCCGTCCTGCTCGATGCATTGCTCGCACCGGGCGGGGTCGCTGCTTCGCTGTGCGACGCGCTCGATGCGGCCGGCCCCTATGGAGCCGGATGGCCGCAACCCCACGTCGCTGCCGGACCTGTTCGCCTGCTCCGCGCTGGCATCGTCGGCGACGGCCACGTTCGAGGCATCGCGGCGGGCGATGACGGCAAGAGCTTCAAGTGGATCGCCTTCCGCAGCGCGGGAACCGCGCTCGGCCAGGCCCTGCTCGAATCGCCGCCCGACGCGCGCTGGTGGCTCGCCGGAACAATCAAACGTGACGAGTGGACCGGAGGTAGTGCCGCGGAGATGCATCTCGAGGACGCGGCGCTCGCTTGACGCTCTCTCGGCCCTCGCCTAACCGGCGAGCCGCCTTCCACGGCCCCATCGTCTAGCGGTCTAGGACGTCGCCCTTTCACGGCGAAAACACGGGTTCGAGTCCCGTTGGGGTCACCACCATTGCCGCGTTTTGACCTGGGTCAAAGCCGGGAAAGCGAGCAACCCCTAATCACTGAGGCCGGACCGGCGTTGCGGTTCCAAAATCGAGAGCTTAGTAGCGCCCTGCGTTGGCGCGTCGTTTCGGGGAAGGGGGCTCGTGAATTCAGCCGGACGCAGTGGCGGACTGAAATCGCGCGCGGTTCTTGCCGCGACCGCCTGCCTGCTCGCTGCCTGCAATCGAGGCGTGCTCGATCCGGTCGGGCCGGTCGCGGCGCAGGAAAAGCAACTCCTCATCAACTCGACTGCCATCATGCTCGCGATCATCATTCCGACGATGATCGCGACGGTCGCCTTCGCCTGGTGGTTCCGGCGCGGCAACAGCAAGGCCACTTATTTGCCCGACTGGGAATATTCGGGCGCGGTCGAGATGGTCGTCTGGGGCATTCCCATCCTCACCATCATGCTGCTTGGCGGCATCGCCTGGATCGGCAGCCACAATCTCGAGCCGAGCAAGCCGCTGCCATCGGACAAGCCGCCGCTCAACGTCGAGGTGGTCTCGCTCGACTGGAAATGGCTGTTCATTTACCCCGACCAGGGTATCGCGACCGTCAATCAGCTGGTCGTCCCCGCCGGCACGCCCGTCAGTTACCGGCTGACGTCGGCGACGGTTTGGAACGTCTTCTGGGTCCCGCAGATGGGCTCGATGATCTACACGATGCCGCGGATGACCACTCGCCTCAACCTGCAGGCGGACCGGCAAGGCTCGTTCAATGGTCTCTCTGGGCACTTCAGCGGTGACGGCTTCCCGGGCATGCAATTCGAGGTGCGGTCGCTGCCGCCGGAACAGTTCGCGACCTGGGCGCAAGGGTCGCGAGGCAAGGGGGCGGTATTGGACGGCCGCGGCTATGCCGAGCTCTCCAAGCCCAGCAGCTACGTGAAGCCGATCACTTACGGCGCGGTGGCGCCGGGCCTGTTCGATGCGATCGTCGCCAACCGGATGCCGCCAAGCCCGGTTCCTCCGCCGGAGCATAACCAAGCTGTCGCGGGGACGAAGGCATGACACTGTTCGGAAGACTGAGCTGGAGCGCGATCCCCTTCGACGAGCCGATTCCGCTGATCACGTCCGCCGTCATCCTGCTGGCAATAATCGCGATCGCGATATGGGTGTGGCGCAAGGGCTGGTGGCCGTACCTGTGGAACGAATACATCCAGTCGACTGACCACAAGCACATCGGCATCATGTATATCGTGCTCGGCCTGTTGATGCTGGTCCGCGGCTTCGCCGACGCCATCATGATGCGGGCCCAGCAGTCGCTCGCGATCGGCGCTTCGCAAGGGTATTTGCCGCCCGAGCACTACAACCAGATCTTCTCCGCGCACGGCACGATCATGATCTTCTTCGTGGCGATGCCGCTCGTGATCGGTTTCATGAACTTCGTCGTTCCGCTTCAGCTCGGCGTGCGCGACGTCGCCTTTCCGACCATGAACAATGTCAGCTTCTGGCTGACCGCGTCGGGCGCCCTTCTCGTTAATCTCAGCCTGTTCATTGGCGAATTCGCCCGCACCGGCTGGCTCGCTTTCCCCCCCTTGAGCGAAAAGGCGTTTTCACCCGGAGTGGGCGTCGATTATTATCTCGTTGCCCTCCAGATATCCGGCGTCGGGACCGTGCTGACGGCGGTCAATTTCGTCACGACCATCCTCAAGATCCGCGCGCCGGGCATGAGCTATCTGCGAATGCCGGTGTTTTGCTGGACGGCGCTGGCGTCGAGCCTGATCATGCTCGCGGCGTTCCCGGTGCTCACCGTCGCCTTGGCTGAGTTGATGCTCGACCGCTACCTCGGCTTCCACTTCTTTACGAATGACGGCGGCGGCAACTCGATGCTCTACATGAACCTGATCTGGGTCTGGGGGCATCCGGAGGTCTACATCCTCGTCCTTCCGGCGTTCGGCATTTATTCGGAGATCGCCGCGACTTTCTCCGGCAAGCCGCTGTTCGGCTACCGCTCCATGGTCTTCGCGACGATGATCATCTGCATCGTCTCTTATTGCGTTTGGCTGCACCACTTTTTCACCATGGGCGCCGGTGCGAACGTCAACGCGGTCTTCGGCATCGCCAGCATGATCATCGGCATTCCGACGGGCGTGAAGATCTACAACTGGCTGTTCACGATGTACGGCGGACGGGTTCGCTTCACCGTCCCGGTCCACTATTTGCTGGGCTTCATGCTCCTGTTCGTCGGCGGCGGCCTGACCGGTGTTTTGCTGGCCATTCCGCCGGTCGATTTCATCACCCACAACACGCTCTTCCTGGTGGCGCATTTCCACCATGTGATCATTCCGGGCGTCGTCTTCGCGCTGATGGCCGGCTACACGTATTGGTTCCCCAAGGCGTTCGGCTTCACGCTCGATGAGCGGCTGGGCAAGGCCGTCTTCTGGTGCTGGTTCATCGGCTTCAACCTCGCCTTCATGCCGCTCTACGTGCTCGGCTTCTGGGGCGGGACGCGGCGGCTGCAGCATATCAGCGATCCCAGCTGGGCGCCCTGGCTGAACGTCGCGCTTCTCGGCGCGGTCATCATCGGCCTCGGGATCGTGCTGACGGTCGTACAGCTGCTCTACTCGATCAAGACCCGCGACCGGCGCCGCGACATCACCGGCGACCCGTGGGATGGGCGGACGCTCGAGTGGCTGACCCTGTCACCGCCGCCGCATTACAATTTCGCGGTACTGCCCGACGTCCACGGCGAGGAAGCCTATTGGACGCGCAAGCAAACGGCGATCAAGGAAGAGAAGCTCATCGATGAGCCCAATTACCAGCCGATCGAAATGCCGGTGAATTCGCCGACCGGTGTCATCGTCGCCTTTTTCGCTTCAGTCTGCGGATTCGCGATCATCTGGTACATCTGGTGGCTTGCGATCCTCGGCCTCATCGGCGCCTTCGCAGTGTTCGTCTGGTACGCCTGGCGCGACGAAAACGAACATATTATCCCGGTTGATGAGGTCAGGGCGAATGCCCGCGAGCGGCGCCGTATCCGGATGGAACATCTTCACGAACTGAGCCAATCGACATGACGACCGAAGCAGCGACCATCGGCCTCACGCACGGCGGGTCGGAAGATACGGGCCTGGGGCACCGCGGACCGGAATCGAAGAGCATCGTAGTCCCCTACGGCTTCTGGCTGTTCGTGCTGAGCGACATGGTGCTCTTTTCGGCGCTGTTCGCGTCTTACGCCACGCTCGCCCATGCGACCGACGGAGGCCCGAGCAGCAACCAACTGTTCGACCGCAACCTGGTCGCCATCGAGACGATCGCGCTACTCCTTTCGAGCTTCGTATGCGGCCTCGGGATGATCGCCGCCAAGCGCGCGAACATGCTCTGGACGCAAGGCTGGCTCTTCCTCACCGGGCTGCTCGGCTTCGTCTTCCTGTCGATCGAGCTGTACGAATTCGCGAAGATGATCGGCGAAGGGGCCGGGCCGCAGCGCAGCGCGTTTTTGTCCGGGTTCTTCACGCTGGTCGGGTGCCACGGAGCGCATGTCACGTGCGGCCTTCTGTGGATCGGAACGATGATGGCGCAGATCTGGGCCAAGGGCTTCCAGCCGCACATCATCCGCCGCCTCTTTTGCCTGAGCATCTTCTGGCACGCCCTCGATATCATCTGGGTGGCCATCTTCACGATCGTCTATTTGATCGGGACCTTGCCATGACGAACAACGAAAACGACCTGCTCGACGTCGCGCCGGGGCAGCCGCACAGCAATATCATGAGCGAGACGCTGGCCTACGTCATCGGGCTGGCGCTCGCGCTGATCCTGACCGCCGTTTCTTTCTGGGTTGCGTCGACCGGCGTATTATGGGGGCCCGGGGTGGCGACCGGCCTGGTCGTCCTCGCTATCGCGCAGATGGGGGTACACCTCGTCTTCTTCCTCCACATCACGAGCGGGCCCGACAATACCAACAACGTCCTGGCGCTGGCCTTCGGGGTGCTGATCGTCTTCCTGGTAATGGTGGGCACGATCTGGATCATGTCACACATGAACGCCAACATGGGCGTCAGCCCGGAGCTCATGAACTTGCAGATGCAGCACTAGGGCTAGAGCTGGGTCCAGGCGACGGCGATCGATATCGCGAGTGCGATGACGCTGGCCGTCATTGCGAAAGCGGCCGAGACGCCTTTGCCCCGCGCGTAGACCAAGGTGATTCCAATCTTCACCGCCATGTTCGCGATGACCGTTCCGGCGATCGCGATTGCGGCCAATAGAGGCGAGATCGCTGTGGCCGGCAAGCCGCCGAGGGTGATGATCGCCGTATCGACGTCCGTCGAACCGACGATCAGGAGAAGCACGGCGATCCCCTGCTCCCCGAAGCGCCCGGCAGCCCATCGCGCGGCGACCGCCGCGATTGCGACAAAGGCCACGAACCCGAACGCCGGAAGAAGCGCGATCGGGTTGCCCGGCGGGCTCGGCCCTTCATGGCGCGGGGCGTTGCGATAAAGCCACCACCCCGCAAGCCAGGCAACGAGCGTCGCCGGAAGCAGGATGATCATCAGCGGCAGGAACACTCGGGTCGCAAGCACGGCGACGAGGAGGGCGACGCGCAAGTACATGACCGCCGTGGCGAGCGCGATTCCGGCCGGTTCGGCCCCTGCCCGCTTCTCGCTTCCGAGCCGCTGGGCGAGCGATTGGGTCACCGCCGTCGAGCTGTAGGCTCCGCCGATCAGCGCGGTCGCGATCGTCCCGTGCCGTTCTCCGAAAATGCGATTGGCGACATAACCAAGGAAGGAGAAACCGGTGACGAGGACCACCACCAGCCACAGCTTCTGCGGGTTCCACGCGCCCAACGGCCCATAATGTCCGCTCGGCAAGAAGGGGAGGATGGCGCCCGCAATCACCGCGTAGCGAGCACCGGCCTTCACATCGTCTTCGTCGAGCTTCTCAACGAACCCGTGGAGCTCGGTTTTAAGGGCGAGGAACGCGACACCAACCGCGGCGCTCGCGATCGCAAGCGCCGGGTTGCCGCTTCCAGCGAGGAAGCCAATCGCGATGGTCGCAAGTGCCGCCACCGCGCTCGTCGAATCGTGCTGGCTTCGGAGCTCTGGCGAATAAGCGGCGACCATGATCGCGACAGCTCCGATCACGATCGCCGAAGCGGCGAGAGGATAGCCAGCGACTCCGATCAGGCCGGCGATCCCGCTGCCCAGGCCGAGCATCGAGAAGGTGCGGATCCCGGCTACCCGCGTGCCGGGTTTTTCGTCTTTCAGCTTCCAGCCCCGCTCGATTCCGATCAGCAGTCCGCACGCGAGTGCAGTCGCGACCGACAAAGCCTGCCAATACCAGCCGGCGCTCACTTCAGACGCTCAGCGTGCCAGCGCAAATGCTCATCCATGAAGGTCGAGATGAAATAATAGCTGTGGTCGTACCCCGGCTGGATGCGCATGGTCAGCGCGATGCCCGCGTCTGCGCAGGCTCGTTCCAGAAGCTCGGGCCGCAACTCCGTTTCGATGAACGGGTCCGCGTCGCCGACATCGACCAGCATTTCTTCGACGCGCGCCCCGCCGTCGATCAGGGCGACGGCGTCATGCCTGACCCACGTCGCGCGATCTTCGCCGAGATAGCCGCCGAGCGCTTTCTGTCCCCAAGGCACCTGCGACGGTGCGACGATCGGAGCGAAGGCCGAGACGCTTCGGAAGCGTCCGGGATGATTGAGGGCAACCGTCAACGCCCCGTGGCCGCCCATCGAATGGCCGGTGATCGCCTGGCGATCCATGTCCACCGGGAATTGCGAAGCGACCAGCGCCGGAAGCTCATCGGTCACATAGCTCCACATGCGATAGTTGGGCGCCCAAGGCTCCTCGGTCGCATCGACGTAAAAGCCCGCGCCCTTGCCGAAATCCCACTCCTCGGCGTGGGCAATGCCCTCGCCGCGCGGGCTCGTGTCGGGCGCCACGAAGATCAGCCCGAGCTCCGCGCATGTTGCTCGATATTCGCCTTTTTCGGTGACGTTGGCGTGCGTGCAGGTGAGGCCCGAAAGGTACCAGACGACTGGACGCTTGCCGCCTTGCTCGGCCCGCGGCGGGAGGAAGACCGAGAAGGTCATCTCGCAGCGGCAGGCGTCCGAACCGTGCTTGAGAACGAGCTGCCGGCCGCCGTGCGACTTGGCCTCGGAAACGATCTCCATGTTTACTGAGGAGGACGGTGCAGGCCGCAGAGCTTGTTGCCGTCGGGATCGCGCAGATATGCGAGATAGAGCCTGCCGAACTCGCCCTCGCGGTAGCCGGGAGGGTCCTCGCAACTCTGGCCGCCGGCAGCGCAGCCCGCCGCGTGCCAGGCGTCCACTTCCTCGGGCGTTTCGAAGTTGAAGCCGACCGTGCCGCCGTTCGCATGCGAAGCGGGGTTGCCGTCGATTGGCTTCGACACCATGAACACCGCTCCGCCGCGGCGATAGGCGAGACGGTTTTTTCCGTCGCGGTGAGCTTCCTTGCCGAACAAAGCGTCATAGAAACGCTGCGAGCGGTCGATGTCGTTCGATCCCACCATCACGTGACTGAACATCGTCGAGTCTCCTAGTAAACGACCACCGAGCGGATGCTTTCTCCGGCGTGCATCAGGTCGAAGCCCTTGTTGATATCCGCCAAGTCGAGCACGTGGGTGATCATCGGGTCGATCGCGATCTTCCCGTCCATGTACATGTCGACGATCTTGGGAACGTCGGTTCGGCCCTTGGCGCCGCCGAACGCGGTGCCGCGCCAGTTGCGGCCCGTCACCAGCTGGAAGGGCCGGGTCGCGATCTCCTTGCCGGCCTCGGCGACGCCGATGATGATGCTGGTGCCCCAGCCGCGATGACAGCACTCGAGCGCCGTGCGCATCACTTCCGTATTGCCGGTGCAGTCGAAGCTGTAATCAGCACCCCCGTCGGTGATCTTCAGCACCTCCTCGATGATCGCGCCGCGGTCCTTGTTCCGGCCGTCGATGAAATCGGTCATTCCGAACTTTTGGCCCCACTCCTCGCGCGCGGGGTTGATATCCACCCCGACGATCTTGCCGGCACCCGCCAGCTTCGCACCCTGGATGACGTTCAGCCCGATTCCGCCGAGGCCGAACACGACGACGTTCGCGCCCGGCTCGACCTTGGCGGTGTTGATCACGGCCCCAACCCCGGTGGTGACCCCGCAGCCGATGTAGCAGCTGGTCTTGAACGGCGCGTCCTCGCGGATCTTCGCCACAGCGATCTCGGGAAGCACGGTGAAGTTCGAGAAGGTCGAGCAGCCCATGTAATGGAAGATGGTCTCGCCTTTGTAGCTGAAGCGGCTCGTCCCATCGGGCATCAGGCCCTTGCCCTGCGTCGCGCGGATCGCGGTGCAGAGGTTGGTCTTGCCGGACAGGCACGACTTACACTTGCCGCACTCGGGCGTGTACAGCGGGATCACATGGTCGCCGGGCTTCACGCTGGTCACCCCGGGTCCGACCTCGCGAACGACTCCGGCTCCCTCATGGCCGAGGATGGAGGGAAAAATCCCTTCGGAATCGAGCCCGTCGAGCGTGTAGGCGTCGGTATGGCAGATGCCAGTCGCCATGATTTCGACCAGGACTTCGCCTTCCTTCGGACCATCGAGATCGACCTCGACGATCTCGAGCGGCTGCTTGGCTGCGAAAGCGACGGCGGCGCGGGTCTTCATGGCTCCTCCTATTCATCCTCCCCTCGATTGCGAGGGGAGGTGGCAGCGCGAAGCGCTGACGGAGGGGCCCCTCCACCAGCTACGCTGGTCCCCCTCCCCTGCAAATGCAGGGGAGGATGCGCGCCTTAGCCCAACAGGAAGCGCCTAATCCACCCGCCCACGCGGCTATTGTCATTCGGCGCGTCGAGCGACGCGATCGCTGCGTTTGGATCTGGCACCACGTCATAGCGCTTTTCGATCAGCGCCTTGGCGAATGCAGGATCGAACTCCGGGTGGAATTGGAAGGAAATGGCTGGGCGATCGGTCCACGCGAGAGCAGCATAGGGTGTGAAATCCGAGGCCGCGACAATCTCGGTGCGCGGAGGCGGGATGACGACCTGGTCCTGGTGCGATGCCGGGATCGCGATCTCCCGCTCTCCGTCCAGCCACGGCTCGCTTCGGACGACCGAATAGCGGTGCAGGCCGGCGCCCCATCCCTTGTCCGACTTCACCACATGGCCGCCCAGCGCTTCGGCCATGATCTGGTGGCCGAAACAGACGCCGACCATCTTGCGGTCGTTGGCGGCGCGGATGAAATCCGAAAGAGGCTCGATCCAGGCGAGACCGTCATAGACGCCGGCCGGCGAGCCGGTGATCAGGATAGCGTCGTGATCGGAAGCGGCCGGAAGCTGGCCCGCCTGGACGTCGAACGTCTCGACCTGGAAGCCCTCACCGAGCAGACGCTCGAACATCGAAGGATAGTCGCCGAACCGGCCGGCGAGGTCGCCTGGCGGGCGGCCTGTCTCAAGGATAGCGAGCTTCATGGCGTGCGCCTTGCCACCTCATTGCCGTTCGGCCAATGGCGAAGTGAAAGGGGAGAGCCGTGGCGGATAACAACTGGCTCGAGGGCCGGCATGCCCTGGTCACCGGCGGAGGCACCGGTATCGGCGCCTCGGCCGCGGCCCACCTCCACGCCGCAGGAGCCAAGGTTTCGCTGGTCGGGCGACGGATGGAACCGCTCCAGCAGGTCGCGGAGCGCATCGGGGGCTATGCCGTTTCGTGCGACGTCACCCAGCCGGACCAGATCGCCAAGGCGTTCGAGGAAGCGCGCACCCTGAACGGTCCGATCGAACTGCTCGTCGTCAATGCGGGAATCGCCGAGAGCGCGCCCTTCCACAAGATGACCCGCGAGAGCTGGGATCGGATCGTCGCGACCAACCTTACGGCCGCATTCGACTGCGCGCAGGCGGCGCTTCCCGACCTGCTCAAGAGCGAGGACGGCCGGCTGGTGTTCGTCGCTTCGGTCGCGAGCCTTCGGGGAGTGCCATACGCTGCCCATTACGCGGCTTCGAAGCACGGCCTGCTCGGCCTCAGCCGCTCGCTCGCCGCCGAATATGCGAAGACGAACCTCACCGTGAACGCGGTCTGTCCGGGCTATGTCGACACACCGATGACCGACCAGTCGATCGCGCGCGTATCGGCGATCACGGGCCGAAGCGAGGACGATTCCCGCTCCGCGATCACCAACATGAATGCGAGCGGACGACTGGTCGATCCGGATGGAATCGCGACGATGATCCTGACGCTGTGCCTGCCGCAGAGCCGCGACATCAACGGCGCAGCGGTGACCATAGACGGAGGCACCTCCGCATGAGTCTCGACCCCCAGACTCTGGAACCCGAGCATTTCCTGTGGGCGTTCGAGGATGGCGTGGCGACCGTCACGCTCAACCGGCCCGAGCGCAAGAACCCGTTGACGTTCGAAAGCTATGCCGAGCTTCGCGATACCTTCCGCGAGCTTTGCCGCACGCCCGAGGTGAAGGTCGTCGTCATCACCGGCGCCGGCGGCAATTTCTGCTCGGGCGGCGACGTTCATGAGATCATCGGCCCTCTGACCAGGATGGACGAGGGCGGGCTGCTCGACTTCACCCGCATGACCGGCGACCTCGTCCGCGCGATGCGCGCATGCCCGCAACCCCTTATCGCAGCCGTGGAGGGGGTGTGCGCCGGCGCGGGCGCGATCCTCGCCATGGCCAGCGACATTCGAATTGCCGCGTCGAACGCGAAGACCGCGTTCCTCTTTACCCGTGTCGGACTCAGCGGCGCCGACATGGGCGCGTGCTCGATCCTTCCGCGGATCATCGGCCACGGCCGCGCCGCGGAGTTGCTGTTCACGGGACGGAACATGAGTGCCGACGAAGGGCTCGCCTGGGGCTTCTGGAACCGTCTCAGCACCGATGTGCTGGCCGATGCACGAGCTCTTGCGCGCGATCTCGCGAACGGCCCGACACTCGCCCATGCCGCGACCAAGCGCCAGCTGGACGCGGAATGGGACGTGTCGATCGAAACCGCCCTCGACTTGGAGGCCGAGGCGCAGGCCGCACTGATGCAGACCAACGATTTCAAGCGCGCCTATCAGGCCTTTGCATCGAAGGCGCAGCCGGTGTTCCGCGGTGACTGACCTCAGCTGGCCCTTTTTCGAGGAGCGCCACCGCGAACTGGCCGCGAAGCTCGAACAATGGTGCGAAGAGACAATCCACGACGCCGAGCCGGGGGATCCCGATTATGCGTGCCGGGCAACCGTCGCGGAGCTCGGCAAGGCCGGTTTCCTCAAGCTCGCGGTCTCCGACGGCAACACCCGGCCCGACGTCCGCAGCCTCGCGCTCTGCCGCGAAACCTTCGCGCGCCATCATGGCCTCGTCGATTTCGCCTTCGCGATGCAGGGCCTCGGCTCCGGCGCGATCTCCTTGTTCGGCACGGTCGAGCAAAAGCGCGAATGGCTGCCCAGGGTCGCCGCCGGCGAAGCGATCGCCGCCTTCGCGATGACGGAGCCCGAATGCGGTTCGGACGCGGCCAACATGTCCACCTCGGCGATGCGGGACGGCAACGAATGGGTGCTCGTCGGCGAGAAGACCTACATTTCGAACGGCGGCATCGCGGACTTCTATGTGACTTTCGCTCGGACCGGCGAAGGCGAAGGCGCGAAGGGCCTCAGCGCCTTCATCGTACCCGCGGACGCAGTCGAAGTCGCCGAACGCATCCAGGTCATCGCGCCGCATCCGCTGGGGCGGTTGAAGTATGACAATGTGCGCATTCCCGCGGATGCGATCATCGGTGAGCCGGGCGAGGGCTTCCGCATTGGGATGGAGACCTTGAACCTGTTCCGGGTGACGGTTGGAGCGGCGGCGCTCGGTTTTGCCCGGCGGGCGCTCGAGGAGGCATTGAAGTTCGCCACCAACCGGCGCCTCGGCAGCGGCAAGCTCGCCGACAATGCGGTCACGCAGGAAAAGCTCGCCGACATGGCGCTGCTGATCGATGCTTCCGCACTGCTGATCTACCGGGCCGCGTGGCAGCAGGACATTGGCGGAACCGACCACCGGCGCGCCGCGGCCATGGCCAAGCTCCACGCCACCGAAGCCGCACAGCAGGTGATCGACGCCGCGGTTCAGATGCATGGCGGCGCGGGCGTCACCCGCGGGGTGAAGGTCGAGGAACTTTACCGCGATATCCGGGCGCTTCGGATCTACGAGGGCGCGAGCGAGGTCCAGCGGCAGATCATCGCTCGCGACCTCTTGAAGGAGCATCGGGCATGAAGTCGCTCTGCCCGCCCGGCTGGCCCCGGCCCAAGGGCTATTCCAACGCCATGGCTGCGCGCGGGCGGACGATCTTCACCGCCGGAGTGGTCGGCTGGAACGAGGCGGAGCGCTTCGCCGAGACCAGCCTCGCCGGCCAGTTCGCGCAGGCTTTGCGGAACATCGTCGCGATCCTGGCCTGCGACGGCGCCGGGCCGGAGAACATCGCGCGGCTGACCTGTTACGTGACCTCGATCGAGGAGTATGGCGCGAGCCTCAGCGAGATCGGTGCGGCCTTCCGGGAAGTCATGGGCAAGCACTATCCCGCGATGGCGCTGGTGGAGGTCGTTCGCCTCGTCGAACCCGAAGCGAAGGTCGAGATCGAAGCGACCGCCGTGGTGCCGGAGTGATTTTCACACGAAGGCACGAAGTTCACGAAGACCACGATGAAGGCCGCGACTCCTTCGTGTCCTTCGTGTCTTCGTGTGAACCAAATCTCCTGGTCGCTTCGCAACGTTGGCGATGACGTACGACTCTTTCGTTAGAGACCGCCTGCCCCCTCCGGAGCTTCTGCCGGAATTCCGCTTCGACCTTCCCGAGCTGCAATATCCCGAGCGGTTGAATGCCGCGGCGGAGCTGCTGAAAGGCGGCGCGCCGGACGCGCTGGCTGTCGTCAACGAGCACGGGCGCTGGACCTATGCGGAGCTCGATGACTTCAGCGGGCGCATCGCGCGGCTGCTGGCCGAGGAGGAAGGGTTGGTCCCCGGCAACCGCGTGCTTCTGCGCGGGCCGAACGGCTACACCATGTTCGCCGCGTGGCTGGGCGTGCTCAAGGCCGGCGGCGTCGTTGTCGCGACCATGCCTTTGCTCCGGCCCGGGGAGATCGCGACGGTGATCGAGCGCGCGCAGATCAGCCACGCGATCGTCGACAGCCGCTTCATCGGCGATTTCCGGCAGGCCGTCGACCAGACGCATTCGGTCAAGCACATCGTCAAATATGACGGCGATTACGGAAGGGGCGAGCTCGAGACCCGCACCTCGGGACTGGAATCACTACCGGCGCAACACACCGGCCGCGACGATCCCTGCATCATCGCCTTCACGAGCGGGACGACCGGCGTGCCCAAGGGATGCGTCCAGTTCCACCGCGACGTGCTCGCTCCGTGCGACAGTTTCGCAAAGCACCTCGTCGATCCGAAGCCCGGCGACGTCTTCCTCACCAGCGCGCCCATGGCCTTCACCTTCGGGCTCGGCATCACGCCGATGTTTCCACTGCGCTTCGGTGCGGCGAGCGCGACGATCGAGCAGCCGAACGTCTTGCTCGACGCAATCGTGAAGCACGGCGTCACCCACCTCGGCACAGCGCCCACCGCCTACAAAGCGATGCTGTCGCAGCCCGCGCTCGACGCCGCGCTGAAGACCCTGCGCTACTGCATCTCCGCGGGCGAGCATTTGCCCGAAGCGACCTGGCGCGCATGGAGGGACCGCACGGGGATCGCAATCACCGATGGCATCGGCTCGACCGAGATGATGCACATCTTCGTTTCCGCCGCGGGCGACGACATCAAGCCCGGGTCAACCGGCAAGGCCGTGCCCGGCTACACCGCGACTCTTCTCGACCCGAACGGCAGCGAAGTCGCCGAAGGCGTCGGCCGCCTCGCGATCAAGGGTCCGACGGGCTGCCGCTATCTCGATGACCCGCGCCAGCGCGGCTATGTCGTCAATGGCTGGAACGTCACCGGCGACACCTACCGCAAGGATGCCGACGGCTACTTCTGGTACCTCGCGCGGAGCGACGACATGATCGTCAGCTCGGGCTACAATATCGGCGCTCCCGAAGTGGAGAATGCGCTACTGGCGCACCCCGCCGTCGCCGAATGCGCGGTGATCGGCGTGCCCTGCCCGGAGCGCGGGCAGAAGGTGAAGGCGTTCATCGTCCTCACCGATTTCGCGGAACCCAGCGACGAGCTCGCCGAGAAGCTGCAGGGCTTCGTCAAGGAACAGATCGCCCCGTACAAATATCCCCGGGAGATTGAGTTCGTTGAGGCACTGCCGAAAACCGCGACAGGCAAACTCAGGCGGAGTGAGTTGAGGAGCGGAGCTACTTCAGCAGCCAAATGACAGCGGCGATGATTACACCGAGGACCAGGACACAGGACCATGGCGGGACGCGGGTGCCGTCGTCATGCTCTCCCGTATCGACGTACCGGCGAACCTTACGCCGCTGACCTTCGCCGTACCGAGAGTCGTGTTCCCGAATGTCGGCGTCATCCAGGTAATGATCGACGACTTCGGGCGCATTGAATCTCTGTTCGAAAAGCTCCCGATTTAGATCGTCGCTTAAGCGATCGACCACCGCCCAGTCTCCGCGCTCTTCGGCCTCCAGGATGGGTTTTAACCGGCGACGAAGCTCTGGCTCGTCCACAAGCGCGCCTACTCAAACTCCACGATGATTTGATCGACCGCGAGGCTGTCGCCGGCCTTGGCCGGAGTCGCCTTGACCTTCGCCGCCTTGGGCGCTCGGAGGACATTCTCCATCTTCATCGCTTCCATGACCGCGACCGGCTGGCCAGGCTCGACCTTGTCGCCGACCTTAACGTCGAGCTTGGTCAACAGCCCCGGCATCGGCGCGAGCAGCAGCCGCGACAGGTCGGGCGCGGGCTTCTCGATCATGTGCTTCGAGAGCTCGGCGACGTGGGGCGACAGGACCTGCACCTTGTGGCTCGCGCCGCGGGTCTGGAGCTCCCAGTTGCGGCCGGCGCGCCGGGCCTGAACCGTGCGGCGGCGACCGTCGACCACGACCGTCAGCAGCCGCTGCCCTGGCACCCAGCGGCCGACGATGTCGATCAAATCCCCGCCATCCAGAACCGCGAGCGTTCCCCCAGTGTAAGGCTTGATGCGCACAAGATGCTGCGCTCCGCCGTCGAGCCGGACCACCCGCTCGCAGTGGATATGCACTTCGCTGCCAAGCTGGTCGCTGATCCCCGCCGCGCGCTCGTCGGTGATGACCGCGACCATGCCTGCGATGACCGCGAGGTCGGCGGTGAGCTGCGCATCGGCAGGAGCGCCTGAGAAGCCTTCCGGATATTCCTCGGCGATGAAATTGGTGGTGATGTCGCCGCTGCGGTAGCGCGGGTGCTGCATCAGCGCCGAGAGGAAATCGACATTGTCCGAGATGCCGTCGATGACGAATTGATCGAGCGCGTCGACCTGCGCATTGATCGCGGCATCGCGGTCCGGCGCCCAGGTGACCAGCTTCGCGATCATCGGGTCGTAGAACATGCTGACCTCTCCGCCGTCGGCGACGCCGTCGTCCACGCGGACGCGCACGTCCCCCCTCTCCCGCGAGCGGGAGAGGGCCGGGGTGAGGGTCTGTCGTTTGCCCCGGCTCTTGGAAGGCAAACCCTCCCCTAACCCCTCCCGCTCGCGGGAGGGGGATTCATTAGGAGGTTGATACCGCACCAACCGCCCCGTGCTCGGCAGGAAGCTGCGGTACGGGTCCTCGGCATAGACCCGCGTTTCGACGGCCCAGCCGTTCAGCGCGACTTCGTCCTGTGTGAAGGCCAGTTTCTCGCCCGCCGCAACGCGGATCATCTGCTCGACGAGGTCCAGGCCGGTCACTTCTTCGGTCACCGGATGCTCGACCTGCAGCCGCGTGTTCATCTCGAGGAAGTAGAAGCTCTTGCCGGTCGGGTCCGCGCCCGAGACGATCAGCTCGACCGTGCCCGCGCTGTAATATCCGACCGCCCGAGCCAGCGCGACGGCCTGTTCGCCCATCGCCTTGCGCATTTCGGGCGTGACGAACGGCGACGGGGCTTCCTCGACCACTTTCTGGTGGCGGCGCTGGATCGAGCATTCGCGCTCGCCCAGATAAAGGATGTTACCGTGCTGGTCGCCGAGCAGCTGGATCTCGATATGGCGCGGCTGCTCGATGAACTTCTCGATGAAGACCCGGTCGTCGCCGAAGCTCGCCAGCCCCTCGCGCTTCACGCTGTCGAAGCCCTCGCGCACGTCCTTCTCATTGTACGCGAGGCGCATGCCCTTGCCGCCGCCGCCGGCCGAGGCCTTCATCATCACCGGATAGCCGATATCCTTGGCGATCTTCACGGCTTCGGCGGTGGTGGCGATATCGCCGAGATAGCCGGGGACGACGTTGACCCCCGCTTTCTGCGCGAGCTTCTTGGACTCGATCTTGTCGCCCATCGCGGCGATGGCCTTGGGCGGCGGACCGATGAACGTGATTCCGGCTTTCTCAAGCGCCTTGGCGAAGGTGGTGCGTTCCGAGAGGAAGCCGTAGCCCGGATGCACCGCCTCGGCGCCGGTTGCATTGCACGCGTCGACGATCAGCTCGGCCTTGAGGTAGGATTCGCTCGCCGGCGGCGGCCCGAGCCGCACCGCTTCGTCCGCCATCCTGACATGCGGTGCGCGGGCGTCGGCATCGGAATAAACGGCGACCGTCTTGATCCCCATCCGCCGCGCCGTGCGGATCACCCGACACGCAATTTCCCCGCGATTGGCGATCAGGATTTTCTTGAACGCGCGGCTCATCGCGGCTTCTTAGCGAGATAGACGCCGACCGCCATCACGAGCAAGCCGAGTGCGCGCTTGGCCGTCAGCGTGGTCTTGAGCGCTCCGAACAGCCCGAAATGGTCGATCGTCGCAGCGGCGATCAGCTGCCCAAGCAGCACGAAGAAGATTGCGTTGCCGACGCCGATGCGCGGCGCCGACCAGGTCACCGAGAGAACGTAGGCTACCACTCCAAGCGCTGCGGCATAGGACCAGAGCGGCACTCCGGAAAATGCGTTCGATGGCGGCAGGCCGACAAAGGCGAGGACGAGTGCGGTCAGGGCGAAGCCGATCGCAAACAGGATCACGCTCGCCGCGACCGGACTTCCAAGATGCGTGCCAAGGACCGAGTTCAGCGCCGCCGTCACTGGAATGCCCATGCCGACGGCGAGCATCATCAGCGCGATCGCGGTGAAGCTGCCGCCGGTTTGCGCGTTCACTCGGCAGCCTCATCCAGCGGGGGTCGGTTGTGGCCGAGCAGGCGCAAAACTTCATCGGCGGCATCGGCGAGGTTGGTGCCAGGGCCGAAGATCGCCTGCACTCCCGCGGCGCGGAGCATCGCATAATCCTGGGGCGGGATGACTCCGCCGGCGACCACTTTGATGTCGGCGCGGCCCATGTCTTTCAGGGCCTCGATCATCTCGGGGATGAGCGTGCGGTGGCCCGCGGCGAGCGAGCTCGCGCCGACCACGTCGACGTCATGCTCGATCGCCATTTGTGCCGTCTCGCGCGGGGTCTGGAAGAGAGGCCCCGGAATCACTTCGAAGCCGAGATCCGTGAAGGCGCTGGAGACGAGGTTCGCGCCGCGGTCGTGCCCGTCCTGGCCCATTTTCGCGACCATGATCCGTGGCTTGCGGCCGAGACGCTCGGCGACGGAGCGCGTCGCCTCTTCCGCGGCTTTCCAGCGGCCGTCGGCGCGCGCCTTGCCGTAAATCCCGCGCACTGGCTCGGGGACCGTTCCGTAACGGCCGAACGCGCGCTCCAGCGCATCCGAAATCTCGCCGAGCGTGGCGCGGGCGCGGGCACATTCCACCGACAACGCCAACAAGTTCCGTTGGGATCTTGCTCCAGCCTCCAGCGCGTTCAGCGCAGCCCGCACCTTCCCCTCATCTCGGCCGGCCCGCACCTTCTCGATCTTGGCGATCTGCGAAGCACGAACCTTCGCATTGTCGACCTCGAGGATGTCGTGGTCGGGCTCATTCTCTGGACGGTAGCGATTCACCCCGACGATCACCGTTTCGCCGGTGTCGACCTTCGCAGCGCGGGCCGCGGCGGCTTCCTCGATGCGGTGCTTCGGGAGCCCCTCGGCAACGGCTTTCGTCATGCCGCCATGCTCTTCGACTTCCTGGATCAGCGCCCAGGCTTTCTCCTCGAGCTCGCGGGTCAGCTTCTCGACGTACCAGCTTCCGCCGAGCGGGTCGGCGACCGCGGTCACTCCGCTTTCCTCGGCGAGGATCAACTGGGTGTTGCGGGCGATCCGCGCGCTGAAATCGGTCGGAAGCGCGATCGCCTCGTCGAAACTGTTGGTGTGGAGCGATTGCGTCCCGCCGAGCACCGCTGCAAGCGCCTCGATCGTGGTGCGAACGATGTTGTTGTAGGCGTCCTGCTCGGTGAGGCTGACGCCCGACGTCTGGCAGTGGGTGCGCAGCACCTTCGACCGGTCGTTCTTCGCGCCGAGATCGGTCATGATCCGATGCCAGAGCGTACGCGCGGCGCGCAGCTTCGCGACCTCCATGAAGAGGTTCATTCCGATGCCGAAGAAGAAGCTGAGCCGCGGCGCGAAATCGTCGATGTCGAGCCCGTCCGCGAGCGCGCAGCGGACATATTCCATGCCGTCGGCGAGCGTATAGGCGAGCTCCTGCACCGCGGTCGCCCCGGCTTCGTGCATGTGATAGCCGCTGATCGAGATCGAATTGAATTTCGGCATCTCCTCCGCGCAATAAGCGATGATGTCGCTGACGATCCGCATCGAGGGTTCGGGCGGGTAGATGTAGGTGTTGCGGACCGCGAACTCTTTCAAAATGTCGTTCTGGATCGTGCCGGTGAGCTTGTCGTGCGCAACGCCCTGTTCCTCGCCCGCAACGATAAAGAAGGCCATGACCGGAAGCACCGCGCCGTTCATGGTCATGCTGACCGACATTTCGTCCAAGGGAATGCCGTCGAAGAGCAATTTCATGTCCTCGACGGTGTCGATCGCGACCCCTGCCATTCCGACATCGCCCGCGACGCGCGGATTGTCGCTGTCGTAGCCGCGGTGGGTGGCGAGATCGAACGCGACGCTAAGGCCCTTCTGCCCCGCGGCGAGGTTGCGGCGGTAGAAAGCGTTGGAATCTTCCGCCGTCGAGAAACCGGCGTACTGGCGGATGGTCCATGGCCGCCCAGCGTACATGGTCGCGTACGGGCCGCGGGTGAAGGGGGCGAGGCCCGGATAGCCGCTGTCGATGCCCTCATCGTCCTCGGGGCCGTAGACGGTGCTGAGCTTGATCCCCTCAAATGTTTCGCGAGACAAATCCTTGCCGCGCGATTCCTTCGCGGCGAGCTTTTCCCAGTCGGATTTCGAGGGCTTATCGGTCACGGGCGCGGCTTAGCGAAGAAAGGCCCTCACCCCAACCCTCTCCCGCGAGCGGGAGAGGGGGGAGCGCCGCAGGCGCGGAGGGTGAGGGTTCTTACTTCGGCGATTCCATGATCTCGGTCAGCAGCCCGCCCATGTCCTTCGGGTGGACGAAGAACACGAGCGTGCCGTGAGCGCCGATCCGTGGCTCGCCGAGCACGCGCGCGCCCTTGGCTTCGAACTCGGCCTTGGCGGCGTGAATTTCGGGGACCTCAAAGCACACATGGTGCTGCCCGCCGAGCGGATTCTTCTCGAGGAACTTCACGATCGGCGAGTTCTCGCCGAGCGGTTCGATCAGCTCGATCTGCGAATTGGGCGTGTCGACGAAGCAGACCCGCACACCCTGCGCCGGGAGGTCGAACGGCTCCCCATGCGGCTCGGCGTCGAACATGCTGCGGTAGATCTCCAGGCTCCGCTCGATCGACGGAGTTGCGACCCCGACATGGTTCAAGCGGCCGAGTTTCATTGTTGCACCGTCACTTCCGTCGTGACGCTGTTCGCGATGAAGCAAGCCTCATGCGCGCGATGATGGAGGTCCGCGACCTGCTCCTCCGAGGGCGGGTCGCCCGCCCAGGCGACGTGCGGCCGGAGCGTGACCTTCGTCATCGCCATCTTCCCGTCTGCGCGCTTCTCGAGGACGCCTTCCGCCTCGTCGACGTAATTCTCGACCACGAACCCCGCGCGGCGCGAGAATTCGAGGAAGAACAGCATGTGGCACGAGGACAGCGAAGCGACGAACGCCTCCTCGGGGTCGACCCCCGCCTGGTCCGACCACGGCGCGGGCACGATGTGAGGACTCGGGCTCGCCGGAACGACGGCGCCGCCGTCGAAGGCCCATTCGTGCGCGCGGCTGTATTGGCCCTTGGTGAAGTCGCCGTCGCCCGTGCGGCTCCAGCGAATGGTGGCGGTGTAGGTGCTCATGTCCCCGCTCCATACAGGCGCGCCCAGATCAAGAGAACCATCACGCTTCCCCACACGATGATATTGATAACCAGCCCGGAACGGGTCCGCTCCGCTTGCGAGTTTGGCGGCCACGCCAGTTGCCAGGCAGCGAGGCCGATTCTCGTGGCTCCCACCCCGAGAATGGCGGGGTACAGGGCGTCGATCCTGCGGAAAATCTGAAGGCAGATACTGACGACTAAGACGAGCGAGCCGAGGTGATAGATCCAGGCGAACAGCCGCTGTTCACGAGTCACAGCGGAATGTTGTCGTGCTTCTTCCACGGATTTTCGAGCTGTTTGTTGCGGAGCTTCCGCAAGCCCATCGCTACGCGGCGGCGCGTCGAGTGCGGCATGATCACCTCGTCGATGAACCCTTTGCTCGCCGCCACGAACGGGTTGGCGAAGCGCTCCTCATACTCGCGCGTATGCTCGGCGATCTCTTTGTCGGTCTTGCCGCGGAAGATGATCTCGACCGCGCCCTTGGCGCCCATCACCGCGATCTCCGCCGTCGGCCAGGCATAGTTCAAGTCGCCGCGCAAATGCTTGGAGGCCATGACGTCATATGCCCCGCCATAGGCCTTGCGCGTGATGACGGTGATCTTCGGAACCGTGGCCTCGGCATAAGCGAAGAGCAGTTTCGCGCCGTGCTTGATGATCCCGTGATGCTCCTGCCCGACCCCGGGAAGGAAGCCTGGAACGTCGACGAAAGTCAGGATCGGAATGTCGAACGCGTCGCAGAAACGCACGAAGCGCGCAGCCTTCTTGGCGCTGTTGATGTCGAGCACTCCGGCGAGCACCATCGGCTGGTTCGCGACCACGCCGACGGTCCGCCCCTCGATCCGACAGAAACCGACGATGATGTTCGCCGCATGCGCGGGCTGAAGCTCGAAGAAGTCGCCTTCGTCCGCGACTTTCCGGATCAGCTCGTGCATGTCGTAGGGGGTCGCCGCGCTCGGCGGCACCAGGCTGTCGAGACTGTCCTCGATGCGATCGACCGGATCCTCGCACGGTCGCTCGGGCACATCGTGCCGGTTCGAAAGCGGCAGGAAATCGATGAAGTCGCGGGTCGCCAGAAGCGCGTCGATGTCGTTCTCGAAGGCGACATCGGCGACACCGGACTTGGTCGTGTGAGTGACGGCCCCACCGAGCTCCTCCTGCGTCACGACCTCGTTCGTCACCGTCTTCACGACGTCCGGTCCGGTGACGAACATGTAGCTTGAGTCCTTCACCATGAAGATGAAGTCGGTCATCGCGGGCGAATAGACGGCGCCGCCGGCACACGGGCCCATGATCAGGCTGACCTGCGGGATCACTCCGGACGCGAGCACATTGCGCTGGAACACTTCGGCATAGCCCGCGAGCGATGCGACGCCCTCCTGAATCCGCGCCCCGCCGCTGTCGTTGAGGCCGATGACCGGCGCGCCGACCTTCATCGCCATGTCCATGATCTTGCAGATCTTCTGCGCGTGCCGTTCGCTTAAGCTGCCGCCGAACACGGTGAAGTCCTGGGCGAAGGCATAGACAAGCCGGCCGTTGATCGTGCCCGAGCCGGTGACGACTCCGTCGCCCGGGATCTTCTGCTTGTCGATCCCGAAGTCGGTCGCGTTATGCTCGACGAACATGTCATATTCTTCGAACGAGCCCGGATCGAGCAGCACGCTCAGCCGCTCGCGGGCGGTCAAGCGCCCCTTTGCATGCTGCGTTGCAATCCTTTTTTCGCCGCCGCCCAAGCGCGCCGCCGCGCGCCTCGCTTCGAGCTCTTCGATGGTGGTCGCCAACTGCAACTCCTCCCAGGGTTCCGTCCTTCCACGAGCAACTTGGCGGGTCAATCGGGCAGACTGGCGAATGCTGCGCTGCAGCAAGGGCCGATTCTGTTTAATCTGAATTAATCCGCAGGAACCGTTAGGCCCTCCGGCCCGTTCCTGCCGATGTTACCA
>JBKPOO010000091.1:0-30033 GCA_046733175.1 Pseudomonadota bacterium | reverse complement strand
CTACATTCCGCTCGGCGGGAACCGGCACGGCCCGGCGCGAACCTATACCGCGCTGATGGGGACGATGCTGCTCGGCGGCCTGTGGCATGGCGCCGCCTGGACGTTCGTGGTCTGGGGCGGGCTCCACGGCACCTATCTGGCCGTCGAGCGCTGGCTGAGGTCGCGCTTCTCAGGCTGGAAACCCGGGCCGGGGGCGATCCTCGGGCTCGGCCTTCTCACCTACCTTCTGGTCAACATCACCTGGGTCTTCTTCCGCGCGAAGACGTTCACCGGCGCCGCCACCATGCTGACATCGATGGCGGGGTTCGCGGACAAGCCGATCCCGATGATCGCGCTCCTTCCCATGGTCTACGCCATGGTCATCATCAGCGCGATCGTCGGCACCCATTGGTGGATGCGCGACAAGACCTTGGAGATCGCCGTCGAACGGACGCCGTCCTGGCTGGTCAGCGGGTTGCTGGCGATGATGGCCGTCGCGATCGTCGCAGAACAGGGGAAGGGCAGTGCCTTTATCTATTTCCAGTTCTGAGCGGAGCGACGCCGCGCCGCGCGGCGTCGTCCAGCGCGAAGGCGCGCTTCCGGCCGGCCTTCGCCTGACGGCTTCGGACCGGCCGGGCCAGGCGCAGCCGGTTCCGACCCGCGACATACCGGCACAGCCGTGGGGCAGGATCATGATCTTCGTCGCAGCGGTGCTCGTCGCGGCTATCGCGGCGCTCGAAGTGAATGCGCGCGAGAATATCGGCCTTCACGCCGGCGACCTCGACAATAGCGAGATCTCGTGGAGCGATGAAAAATTGCGCGCCGCGGGTGCTCCCGCGGCGATCGTGGGCGATTCCCGCATCCTGTTCGATACCGACCTAGACCGGTTCGAGGCGTTGACGGGCGTCCGCCCGATCCAGCTCGCGATCCACGGGACGAGCGCGCTGACGCTTCTTGAGACGATGGCTGACGACAAGGATTTCAAAGGCGTGCTGATCGTCGGTCTTGCGGACACGATGTTCTTCCAGCCGTTCGACGGTTACGGCGGCTACGTCAAAAAGTGGCACGAATATCGCGCGCCCTATCGGATCGTCTCGAACGAAATCGACCACGTCCTTCAGCGCCGGATCGCATTCCTCGATTCCAACTATCGGCTGAGCGTGCTCGCGCACCGGCTCGATCGCGATTACCGCCCGGGGGTCGAGGGGCCGGCGGACGATATCTGGAAATTGCAGGAGGTCGGGGAGCATCGCCAGACATGGATGTGGGACCGGGTTGAGTACGATCCAAAGTGGCGCGCGCGGACCCGCTGGGCATGGAAGGGCTTCAAGGAGAAATTCCCGTTCACGCCGCAGTTGATCGCCAAGGGCATGAAGCGGGCGAAGGCGGCGGTCGACAAGATCCGCGCCCGCGGGGGCGACGTCGTGTTCATTCGCCCGCCGTCGGCTCCGGAGCTGCGAGTCAACGAAGAAGCGCAGGTGCCGAAGGCGAAGGGCTGGGACGTCCTGCTGAAGACCACCAACGCCGTCGGAATCCACATCGACGATTTGCCCGCGGCGCAGGGGCTGACCCTTCCCGAATGGTCGCACCTCAGCCGCAAATGCTCCAGGGTGTTCACCGACGCTTATGTTCGGAGGCTGACGGAGCTGACTCCGCGGTTCAAACTGCGCGCAGACGCGCCACCGCCGCTTACGCGCGCGGATTGCGTGCCTCAGCGCGTCGCGTCGCTCCGCTAATAGATTCCAACCTCGTCGAGCGGGTTGGTTGCGGTGACTGGCACCGTCTCCATCTCGACCTCCTGCCACAGCAGATCGATGAGGCCGGCAATCTCCCGCACGTGCGGAACGTCGTGGCGAGCGACATAGCGATATTTCTCGGCGAGCAGCGAAGCTTCGGCGAGGATCAGGCGAACGATCTCGCCATGCTCGTCGAGCGAGCCCATGCCTTCATAAGCTTCGAGCTCTTTTGCTCGGAAGAAGCCGTCCGACTCGATCATGACAGCGACCGCATCGCTTCGACCAGCCATGCCTGCGCGTCCGGCGAGCTGATTGCATAGACTGCCCCGGCGATGACCGACCCGAGGACAGGGACGAGCATCAGCCACCGGTGGCGGCGGCGCGGCTGCTCCTGCTCCGGCAAGCCGCGCGGCCCGAGCCAATCGTCGGCGGGTAGCTCCGCAACGGGCGCGACAGGCTCCGGCCGCCGGACGATCCCGGCCGCGAGCGTAAGCTTCTCCCGGTTGAGCGCGGCGCGCTCGGCTTCGAGCTCGGCCGTGAGAGACGCCGGAACATGCGGCGCGAGATAATCCTGGAGCTGGCGGTCGAGAGCCACGAGGTCGTCAACCGTTTCGAGCGTCGCCCGCCGGTCGCCCTGCTCCATCGCCAGCTGGAGGCGGATCATCCGCAGCGTGCTGGCGCGCCAGAGCATCAGGCCTTCGGCGATCTCGCCGTTGCGAAGCGCGGTCCCGGACCCGTGCTGCTGTACTGGACTTTGTGTCTGCATCTCCCCCGCCCGACTCGCCTGAACCGGGAAGCGTAAATCACTTGGGTGCCGAATTGATCCGTCTGTTGAACGGTTTACGCCTGACTGTTGGCAGCGCGAGCCAACTTGAAGAAATCCGCCAAGACTCGCCAAGCGAGGCTCACCCCCCTAGTTCGCCGCCATGCACTTCCTCGACCAGGCGAAAATCTATGTGAAGTCGGGCGCCGGCGGGCCCGGCGCGGTCAGCTTTCGCCGCGAGAAGTTCATCGAGTTCGGTGGCCCCGACGGGGGTGACGGCGGCAAGGGCGGCGACATCGTGTTCGAAGCCGTGCCGGGGCTGAATACACTCATCGACTTCCGCTATACCCAGCATTTCCGGGCGCCGCGGGGCAAAGGCGGCGCCGGCTCCAACCGCACCGGCGCCGGCGGCGAAGACCTGGTCATCAGGGTACCGGTCGGCACGCAAATCCTCGCCGACGACGATGATCGCACGCTGCTCGCCGATCTGACGAAAGAGGGAGAGAGCGTCATACTGTTGCGCGGGGGCCAGGGGGGCCGCGGCAACGCCAGCTATAAGAGCTCCACCAACCGCGCTCCTCGCCAGCACCAGACCGGGGAAGCGGGCGAGGACATGTGGGTGTGGCTGCGCCTCAAGCTGCTCGCCGACGTCGGCCTCGTCGGCCTCCCCAATGCGGGCAAGTCCACCTTCCTGAACTCGGTCAGCAATGCTGCGGCCAAGGTCGGCGATTATCCGTTCACCACGCTGCGCCCGCAGCTCGGTGTCGTTCGCCACAAGGGCCGCGAGTTCGTCGTCGCCGACATCCCAGGATTGATCGAAGGCGCGGCGGAGGGCGCGGGCATCGGCGATCGTTTCCTCGGGCACGTCGAGCGCACTCGCCTGTTGCTCCACCTGGTCGACGCTTCGTCAGAAGATCCGGTCGAGGGCTGGCGGGTCGTCCGCGGCGAGCTCGACGGTTACGGCTCGGGCCTTTCCCACAAGCCCGAGGTGATCGCTCTCACCAAGGCGGACCTGGTCGACGACAAGCAGCGCGCGAAGCTCGTGAAGGCTCTCGAAAAAGCCACCGGCGATCCGGTGTTCGCCGTTTCCGCTCCGCTGGAAGAGGGCCTCGAATCCTTGCTCGACTCGGTGATCGCGCGGCTTGCGATCGCACAGGACGAGCCCACGGAAGCGGAAGAACAACGGCCATGGTCGCCCCTCTAAAATCCACCCCGGTACGGGGAGGGGGACCAGCTAAGCTGGTGGTGGGGGGCCACCGAAGTTGCGGCGCTCCACCCTGGGCCCCCGCCACCACGACGCTGCGCGTCGCGGTTCCCCTCCCCGTTCCGGGGAGGATCTGATGAGGCTCGCGATCACAGGCGGTACCGGCTTCGTCGGGTCGCACCTGATCGAGGCCGCGCTCGCCGCAGGGCACGATGTCAAAGCACTGACCCGGCGCCCGCAGGAAGCACGCGACCGCCTTGATTGGGTATCCGGCAGCCTTGAGGATCGCGGCGCGCTCAAAAGGCTCGTCGACGAGGCCGACGCCGTGATTCACGTTGCCGGGGTCATCAACGCTCCTGACGAGGCGGGTTTCGAACACGGCAATGTCGCGGGCACGCTTGCAATGCTCGCCGCCGCCACAGCGGGCGGGGTTCGCCGCTTCATCCATGTCTCGTCGCTCGCGGCGCGCGAACCGAAACTGTCGCTTTACGGCGCGTCAAAGGCGCGAGCGGAAGAATTGGTGGAGAGCTCCGGACTCGACTGGGCGGTCGTCCGACCGCCTGCAGTTTACGGCCCCGGCGACAAGGAGACGCTCGAACTGTTCAAAATGGCCAAGCGCGGAGTCGTCCTCCTCCCGCCGAAAGGCCGCGTGTCCCTGATCCATGTCGACGATCTCGCACGTCTGCTGGTCACTCTGACCGCCCGCGGAATGCCCAAGCGCCTGGTCATCGAGCCCGACGACGGGACGCCGGGCGGCTGGAGCCACAAGGACTTCGCCAAAGCGCTGGGACGAGCCGTTGGGCGGCGCAATGTCGCTGTCTCTGCTCCACGCCCGCTGATGCGGCTTGCGGCGAGGATCGACCGCCTGGTGCGCCGCGACCGCGCCAAGCTGACCGCGGATCGGGCGGCCTATTTCAGCCATCCCGATTGGGTCGTCAGCACGCACCGCTTCCCGCCGCCGGATCTGTGGCATCCGAGGATCGAGACGCACGAGGGCCTTGCGGCCACTGCCCGCTGGTACATCGGCCAAGGTTGGCTCTAGAACCGCCGCATTCGCGCCCCATTGCGTTGCTTAAGCACGGGCTCAGCACTAACGGGGCGAGCATGTCCGACGCCAAGCAAACCTTCGCGAAAGTCCTCGAGCTTATCCAGCCCTTCAACAAGAAAGGCGTTGAGGTAAACGAGGCGACCCGCTTCGCCGCGGACCTCGAGTGGGACAGCCTTACCGTCCTCGATTTCGTGGCCAATATCGAAGACGAGTTCGACGTCATCATCACGATGAACATGCAGGCCGAGATCGAGACCGTCGGTCAGCTCGTTGACGCGCTCGAGCGGCTGAAGAACCGGTGACCGACCTCTTTTCCAAGTTCGATCCGCTGATCGAGGAGCGCGAAACGCTTCTGGAATCCGGCATCACGGACCCCTTCAACCTGGTCATGGAGAAGGTCGAAAGCCCGACCGTCGCCATCTGCAACGGCAGGCGAACGATCCTGCTCGGCACCTACAATTATATGGGCATGACGTTCGATCCGGACGTCGTCGCGGCCGGAAAGACGGCGCTCGACGAATTTGGTTCGGGAACGACCGGCAGCCGGGTGTTGAACGGCACTTACGGCGGCCACAAAGCCGTCGAGCAGGCGCTCAAGGACTTTTACGCCATGGACCATGCCATGGTCTTTTCGACCGGGTACCAGGCGAATCTCGGGATCATTTCGACGATCGCCGGCAAGGAAGACTACATCATCCTGGACATCGACAGCCACGCGTCGATCTACGACGGCTGCGCGCTCGGCAATGCCCAGATCGTCCCGTTCCGCCATAACGACGTCGAGGCGCTCGACAAACGCCTGAAGCGCCTTCCGCCGGAGGCGGGCAAGCTCGTCATTCTCGAGGGCGTCTATTCGATGCTCGGAGACATCGCGCCGCTGCAGGAAATGGTCGCAGTTTCCAAGGCGGCTGGGGCAATGGTCCTCGTCGACGAAGCGCATTCGATGGGCTTCATCGGCGAGCATGGACGCGGAGTCGCCGAGGCGCAGGGCGTCATCGGGGATGTCGACTTCATCATCGGCACCTTCTCGAAATCGGTCGGAACCGTCGGCGGCTTCTGCGTTTCGAACCATCCGAAGTTCGAGATCCTGCGCCTTGTGTGCCGCCCTTACGTCTTCACCGCTTCGCTTCCACCGTCGGTGGTCGCGACGGCTGCGACCTCGATCCGCAAGCTGATGGACAGCGCCGACAAGCGCTCCCACCTGTGGGAAAATTCAAAGCGGCTCCATGCCGGCCTTCGCCAGTTGGGGTTCAAGCTCGGCACGGAGGAGCCTCAGTCGGCCATCATCGCGGTCGTCATGCCCGACCTCCAAACCGGCGCGGCCATGTGGGAAGCCCTGCTGAACGAAGGGCTTTACGTCAATCTCGCCAGGCCGCCGGCGACTCCGGCAGGGATGACTTTGCTGCGTTGCTCGCTCTGCGCCCTGCACAGCGAGGAGCAGGTCGGCGAAATTCTCGGCATGTTCGCTGCGGCAGGCCGTTCGACTGGCTGCATAAGCTGAGTTGAATCAGCATAAACTGGGGAACCTTTGGCTTTCGCCCATTGGTTAACGGGATTACACTGGAACCGATGATCGGGGATGGGGACGACATCCGCTTCGACTGGAGGCGCGGAGGTGCTGCCGCTGCCGGCCTGATCGCGGCCCTCATTTTGCTCGCGATGGTCTGGCTCGTCGCAGCCGCCAACAGCTCGCGCGAGCAAGCCCTTGCGGCTGAGCGTCATGCCTATGACGTCGCGCTGGTCGTCAGGAACGTCAGCTCGAACGTGTCGCGGTCGGAGGCGGCCCTTGCGCGCTTCGTGCTCGATGAGAAGGTCAAGCCGAACGGCAACATCTACGCGAGCGACTGGCAGCTTGCCGGGTTCCAGATCAGTCAGCTTCAAAAGCTGGTTCGCGGGAATCGCGAGCAGGAGTTGCGGGTCGCGGAGGTGCTCCAGCTATATCGCATCCGAAGCGACGAGCTGTCGCTCGCCGCCCGGGCGGCTTTGCAAAAGCAGGGCCAGGCCGGGATCAGCTATTATTATCAGGCGGCGAAGTCCGGCAACGGCGAGCTGCTCGACGACAAACTGGAGGCGATCACCCGCGCAGAGCGCGAAACGCTCCGCGCCAAATTCGCGCAAAGTCAGTTCTTTTCGTCTGAGGCCGACCGATTCACCGATTATCTGAGCTGGCTCGGAATGCTCGTCGGTGCCGGCGCGGTCTTCCTGGGAGTGATCGCCGTCCAGGCGCTTCGCCAGAATGCCCTGGCCCGGAAGCAGATCGAGAGCGAGGCCGAGCGGGCCGAAGTGCTCGAGCAGGCCGTGCGCGAGCGGACTCAGGAACTGTGGGAGGCGAACCAGGCGCTCAAGGCGGAGGCGACCGAGCGCGAAGCCGCCGAGGCCCAGCTTCGCCAGGTCCAGAAGATGGAGGCGGTCGGCCAGCTGACGGGCGGGATCGCCCACGACTTCAACAATATGCTGGCGGTGGTGGTCGGAGGTATAGATCTCGCACAACGGCGACTGAATGGTCCTCGGCGGGAGGTGCTGATGCACCTCCACAACGCAATGGAAGGAGCGACCCGCGCTGCGGCCCTGACCCGTCGGCTTTTGTCCTTCGCCCGATCGGAGCCATTGCTGCCGGAGCGCGTCGACAGCCGCGACCTGATCGCAGGAATGTCCGACCTTCTCGACCGCACGCTCGGGGAACGCATCCGGATCGAAGTCGACCTCGCGTCCGAAACCTGGCCGACTTACGTCGATCCGCACCAGCTCGAGAACGCCATCGTCAATCTCGCGGTCAACGCCCGCGATGCGATGGACGGCCAGGGTATGATGCGAATTGCGACCGATAACGTGACGCTCGCCGCGAATGAAGTCGGGGACGTCCGAGCTGGCGATTACGTGAGGATCAGTGTCACCGATACGGGTTGCGGAATGACGAGGGAGGTTATGGAGCGGGCGTTCGAGCCGTTCTTCACGACCAAACCGGTCGGCAAGGGCACCGGCCTCGGCCTGTCTCAAATCTTCGGCTTCGCGCACCAATCCGGCGGCGAAGTTGGAATCCAGAGCAAAGTCGGAAAAGGCACGACGGTCTCGATCTATCTGCCGCGTACGGAAGCCGCGGCGCCGATCCGGATCCGTCCGGCACCCCAACAGGCCGATGCGGATGCACGGGTGCCTGGCGCGCGGATCCTGCTGGTCGAGGACGACCCGAGGGTCCGGGCAGCAACCGTCGGAGCACTCGAAGATCTGGATTATGACCCGGTCGCCTGTTCCAGCGGAGCAGAAGCGATCGAGCTCTTCAAAACACGCGAATTCGACCTTGTGATCAGCGATGTGATCATGCCCGAGATGACGGGCCCCGAGTTGATCCGGCATCTGAAATCCACGCAGACCCGGGACTTCGCAGTGCTTTTCGTCACGGGATATGTCGGTGAGGGCGAAAGCGACGACCTCCGCAGCCACGAACTCCTGCGCAAGCCGTTCACCGTCGGAGCGCTGGCCAGCTCCGTTTCAGCCGCTCTGGCGCGTGCGCCTAGCGAACCGCCCCGGACTTCAAGAGCCGCGGCAAAAGGCTGATCGCGGCGAGTAGCGGGTGCCGCCGCTGCCACGGCTTCAATGCGATCTTCGTCCCGGCGTGCCGGTTGATCTTCCAGGCTATGTAGTCAGCTCCGCCGGCAAAGGTGAAGCTGGCCTTGGCGAGGCGAAGGATGGACAGGGCTTTGCCCTCGACCCGGCGCCAACTCCAGCTCGCGCCCGGGCGAACCACCTTTGCCGCCGCAAGCGCCGGCGCCGAGAACCGCACATAGCGTTCGGGTTCTAGATCGATAACCGAAGCGGCCCGCCCGGCACGCTCAGCCCGCAGCTCCGCGGAATAAGTCAGCGCGAACGCACGTCGCCAAAGATCGAGAGCCGGCTCGTCACGCCGCGGATCGGCAGCCGCGAGCAAGGTGGGAGCCGCACGGCTGACGGCATCGATCGCACGGTCGCGCGCCCGCTTATCGGCGCACCATACAAGCCGCGATGGCTGTGCGAACCGTGCCCAAACCGAGACGCTGCTCGTCTCAGGACCATTAAGGCGATGGAAGTCCACTTCGCTCAGCACGGCATATTTCGCCGCGAGGCCCTCATGCTCGAAGTAAAAGACATTGGGCGGGATCAAAGCGTTCGCGGCGGCGAGCCAGCGCTTCGGATAGGCCGACCGATACTCCGACACGATCAGGTAAAAATCGAGCATCAGCCCGTCGAGCTGCTTTTGCCTGAGGCACGAGCCGTAGAACAGCACCGCCCGGCTCGCACGGCCGTGCTTCGCCGCTATTGCCTCCGCCATTGCGGCGACCCGCGGATCGACAGGCAGGCTCAGCTCCTCGGCGACGAGCGTGCGGAGGTCGTGCATGGGGAAGGGATTACGCCGCCAGCTTGACGAACGACAGCGGCGCGGCGGGTTTCAGGTTGATCGGGCTCCCCACTTCGGCGCGGAACGTCTCCCCGTCGAGAATGACGTCGGAGCTGTCGCCTTCGATGGTGATTTCGTTGGCTTCCTCGAAATGGACTCCGCGCACCTTTGAGCGGCCGAGCTTGCCGAGAAGGCTCGCCGCGAACCCGCGAATGAGCGACATCGGCCGCTCCTCGATCGCAAGAAGTTTCAAAACCCCCTCGCGCCGCCCGCCGAGCTCGCCTGAAAGCAGGAGTTTTTCGAGGGTCGTCACGGCGAGCAGGGAGAATCGTCCGCTGATCATATTCCCTTCCTCGCGCAGTGAAACATTCAGCGGTTGCGGATCGGGCGGAAGGAAGTTCGCTTTCACACGAAGGAACAGCTTCGCGAGAAGCGCGATCGCAGTGATGACGTGCGCAAAGCTATTGGGAAGACCGAGCGGATAAATCTTGTTCCGGCAATAGAGCATCGTGTCGGCGAGCCCCGCGCCGCCGAGGAACATGCCGATCACCGGACGGTCCCCGTTTTCGGCGTTCCTCAGTGCGATCAGCTCGCGCGGGACGACATATGGCGCGATGTCGCCCTGGGCGATCTCCACCAGCCGCTCGAGCGCTGCAATCGGATCGCCGTGCGCGCCGAGATCGAGCGCAATGAGGTTGGTCTTGCCGCTGGGGAGCACCGCAACAGGCGGCGGCGCAGCTCCGAAATGACCGCCATTGTACAGCTCGGTCAGGGCGGCCTGGACGGTTCCGTCGCCGCCGTTGATCACCAGCACCTTGGGGCGGATCCGGGCGATCGTGCGCAGCGCATCGCCGACCTGATGCGCATGCTCGACCTCATAGTGGAAGATGTCCGGATGCTCGGCGCAATAAGCGCGGATGCGCGGCAGCTGCGCCAGGTTCCCCGTGGATTTCGGGTTGGAAAGCAGCGCGATCCTCGGCCGGTTCATCATGGCTGAACCGTCGCAATCAGCAATGAAGGCGATTTCATCATGATTTCACGAGCCGCTTCGCTATAGGACCTCACTCGGACAGGCTGCGACTGGCCAAGGCCAGGGTGCATCCGCCCGTTGTGCAGTTTCGGCCGCCTTTGCGGCCAAATGATGGTGTCAGGACGACCAAATTTGCGCCAGCTGTCCTTGATCGACCGCTATCTCGCCCGATCGATCGCGGTCCCGTTGCTAGGGTCGCTCATCCTCGCCGCGATGCTGCTCGTCCTCGACAAGATGCTGCGCCTCTTTCAGTATGTCGTCGACGCAGGCGGCCCGGTGAGCGTCGTCTGGCGCATGCTCGCCAATCTTCTTCCCGAATATCTCTCGCTCGGCATTCCGATCGGCCTGATGCTCGGGATCCTGCTCGCCTTCCGCAAGCTCGCTTTGTCGTCGGAGCTCGACGCTTTGCGCGGAATCGGCATCAGCTTCGGCCGATTGCTCCGCGTCCCGTTTTTCTTCGCGGTGCCGCTCCTGGCGCTCAATCTGTTCATCGTCGGCTATCTCGAGCCCTGGTCCCACTATCGCTACGAGGGCCTTCGGTTCGACCTGAAATCGGGGGCTCTCGGGGCGGCGATCAAGGTCGGCGAGTTCAACAATCTCGGACGCCGGCTGACTCTCCGGATCGACCGGAGCGAGAATAACGGCACCCAGCTTCACGGCATCTTCGTCCAGATGGACGACAAGAACGGGATGACTGTCGCTGCGACCGCCCGGCATGGCCGCTTTCTCGCCACGGACGACCCCGACACGATCCTCTTTCGACTGATGAACGGGCGGCTCGTGCAGGAATCGCCCAAATTCCCCGCGCCACGGACTTTGTCGTTCGAGTCTTACGATCTCCCTGTGAGCCTGCCCGTGATCGACCAATTCCGGCGCCGCGGCGGCACCCAATCGGACGAGCTATATCTCCATGAATTGTTTCGTATCGGCTACCTGGGCGGCGCCTCGGATCTCCACCAGCAACTCGAAGCTCGGGCGCATCTCAACTTCCGCTTGGTCGAAGTGATGATGATGCTCCTTCTTCCGCTCCTTGCAGTCGCGCTCGCCGTTCCGCCCAAGCGCAGCTCATCCTCGCTGGGGATCTTCCTCTCGATCGTGATCGTCGTCGCCTATCACAAGATCAACCAATATGCCGAACAGATGGCATCGCAGGGGCGGGTCGATGCGATCCTCGCCCTGTGGGTGCCGTTCCTATTCCTGGGGGTGATGATCATCTGGATGTATCACATCCTCGCTCACAGGCCCGGCGGTCAGCCGATTGGAGCTCTGGAATTTGCAGCATCAAAGAGCTGGCGCTTCATTCGTGGAATCCTTCCGCGGCGCGCAGCGGCATGATCAACCTCAACCTTTTCCCGTCGCGCAAACTGGCTTCCTATCTCGTTCGGTTGTTCGTCACGCGGAGCCTCGCCGTGCTCATCGCGCTGGTGCTGATCCTGATGACGCTCGACCTGCTCGGCGAGTCCGGCAAGATCCTGGCGGTCCCGGGCAACGGCGACTCCGATCTCTGGCGCTACGTCGCGCTCCGGATCCCACTGCTGATATCCCGGTTCCTGCCGTTTTCGGTGTTGCTTGGAACGTTGATCGCATTCGTCGGGCTCAACCAACATAGCGAGGTCGTGGCGATGAAAGCCGCCGGCATTTCGGCGCATCAGATCCTCGCGCCGCTAATCCTCGCAAGCGTCGGCGTCGCTGCGCTTCTCTTTGCCTTCAATGAAAATGTCGTCGTCAAATCCGCGCGCGTGGTCACGGCCTGGTCCGACAACGATTACAAGCCGATTCCGCCGGAAAGCGGGGTGACCTCCAACGTGTGGCTGCTGAACGGCGAGGATCTCATCCGCGCCGGCCGGGTATCCGGCCGGGGACCGAGCTTCCGCATCGACGCGCTTGCGATCTACGACCGGACGGGGGGTGAGCTTTCGCGCGTCATCCGCGCCGATTTCGCGTCGCCTCGGCCGGGCTCCAGGCTGTGGGTTCTCAAGAATGTGCGCATCTACGATGCCGCCATGAACCTGGTGATGAAACAGCCGCAGGCCGACGGACTGGAGGGCGTGACTCAGGAGCAGCTGACGCTCGCGAAGGTCGACCCGACCCAACTGGATTACTGGACGTTGCAGGAGAGAGTTGGCGAGCTCGAACGCGCGGGGCGCCCGACCGATGAAGCCCGAGCCGGGCTCGCCCACAAGATTTCCCAACCTTTGTCCATCCTGCTCATGCCGTTGCTCGCCGCGGTCGCAGCCTTCGGCCTTGCGCGCTCCGGCCAGGTGCTTCTTCGGGCCTGTCTCGGGATGGCGCTTGGCTTCGCTTACTTCGTTGCCGACAATTTCAGCCTGGCGATGGGTAACAGCGGCGCCTACCCGCCCATTATCGCGGCCTGGGCGCCGTTCCTTCTCTTCTTGCTGATCGGTGAAACGGTGCTCGTAAGGACCGAAGAATGATGCGCGCAACAACTGCCGGGGGCAGTTGTGAGCACATCATCTATTCCGCCATCGTTTCGTTCGACCCACCGAAAGCATCGGGGAAGTCCTTGAATTTCGGCAGCCCGTCGCGGATCGGAAGCACGTTTTCCTGGTAATTGACGTGCAGCGCCGGCTGGAACTCGTAGCCTTTGAGCGTTTCCGAATGGACGTCGATCATCCCGATCGTCGGGTGATTGATCAGGACCTGGCCGCCGCAAGTGGCGCAGTGCCGGCGGTCCGAAAAATCGGTCTTGCTGTATCCTTTCAGCTGGTCTTCGCCGCGCGTCACGGTGACGGAATCCTTCGGCCAGACGGTGAAGCCGCGGACCGGCGCTCCCGACATGCTTCGGCAGGATGCGCAATGACAATAGCCCTGGGCGGCGGGTTGGCCCCTCGTCTCGAGTTCGACCGCACCGCAAAAGCACTGACCGCTGTGAACCTGCTCATCCGCCATGCCCCGACTCCCGCTGGTAAAGGAGCCGGAGCCTTACAACGGCCGCAACCTCGAGGCGAATCAGCCCTCCAGCGCTTTTCTGACCGCTTCGCGGGATTCCGTGTGAAGGGCCCAGAAATTCCTGACCCCGCGCCCGGCAAGCCGCTCTTCGAGAACCGCGAGATGCGAAGTCCAACCGCTGCCGAAATCCTGTGCTCCGACGGGGCTGACGATTCCGCTGTGGGTCAGGACCAGCCTGGTCTTCGCGCCTTCCGGGAACAATTCATAGGTGACCGTCCCGTTCTTGCCGCCCTGGAAACTCGTCTGGAGCAGGCGCGGTGGCTCGAAGCGGGAAACCTTCTCGGTCCAGGTCGCGCCTTTGAACCCAGCGTAGCTTTCCGGATAGGGCACCTCGTCCGTCGAGAGCTGGTCATGATCGACCAGCAGCTCGAACTCCCCGAGGCCGCGCGCGTCGGTGCCGCCCATGAACCATTGCTGCCGGAGTTCGGCTTCCGTCAGGTAGCGCCATACGGTCTCGACCGGCGCGTCGAGCGTCCGCTCGAGGCGGATCGTGTCCGGAGCGATCTTCTCGAGCGGCGCACGAATCTTTGCTGCAGCTTCAGCCATTGTCCTTCTCCCTTTCCTTGTCGCGTTCGATCAGCGCCTCGAGGCGATCGAGACGGACGTTCCAGAATTTCTCCCATTGCCGAAGCCAGCGCGTCGCTTGTTCGAGCGGCCCCGCATTGAGCTGGATGAAGTGAGTCCGCCCGACCTTGCGTCGTGAGAGCAGCCCGGCCTCTTCGAGCACTTTCACGTGCTTCGATGCGCCGGCGAAACTCATACTGAGCGGGCCGGCGAGCTCGCCGATCGACTTTTCGCCGAGCGCGAGGCTCGCCAGCATCCCGCGCCGCGTCGGATCGGCAAGCGCATGGAAGGTCAGGTCCAGATGATTTTCAACCATACAGTTGAATATGCGCGAGTCGCGCGCAATTGTCAACCGATAGGTTGAATAATCTAGCTAGACTGCGTCGAGCGCATTCGCGAAGTCGGCGATCAGGTCGTCGGCGTCCTCGACCCCGATCGACACGCGAACGAGGTTCGGAGTGATCCCAAGCTGCGCCTTGCGCTCGTCGGGCACCGACAAGTGCGTCATTGCGGCCGGAGCGCTTGCGAGCGTCTCCGTCCCGCCGAGGCTGACCGCAAGATGCGCGATCTTCAGCGAGTCGAGGAAGGCGAAGGCCTCCTCCTCCCCGCCTTTGAGGTACAGCGAGAAGGTCGAGCCGGCGCCGGTGCAATGGCGGCGATAGATATCCGCCTGCCGCGATCCCTCGTCGAGGAAGCCGAGGTAGCCGACGCTTTCGACCTTCGGATGGCTCTTCAGAAAGTCGCACACTTTAGCGGCATTCTCGCCCGCGCGTTCCATTCGCATTTCAAGCGTCTCGAGACTGCGCAGCAGCATCCACGCCGTATTGGGATCGCAGATCGTGCCGATCGTGTTGCGGATCATCCGCACCTGATCGATCAGCTTCTGCCTTCCGACGAGCGCTCCGGCAACGAGGTCGCTGTGGCCGCCGACATATTTGGTGAGGCTGTAGACGGAAAGGTCCGCGCCGTTACCGAGGGGCTTTGCCCACAGCGGGCCAAGAAAGGTGTTGTCGATCGCGATCGGCGGGCGTTCATCGGCAGCGAAGGCAGCGTCCCGAGCGGCGGCGACCGCTTCGACATCGACGAGCTGGTTGGTCGGGTTGGCCGGGCTTTCGAGGTAGATGAGCGAGACCCGGCCCTTTTCCTTGCCGCGGGCGATCGCCGTATCGATCTCCTCACGAGTGGCGCCGGATGGGAAATCGACCCACGACACCCCGAATTGGCCGAGGATCTTGGCGATGAGCGTTTCCGTCGCGGCATAGAGCGGCCCGGAATGAACGACGCAATCGCCGGGCCGGACAAAGGCGAGCAGCAAGGTCGCGATCGCCGCCATCCCGCTGGCGAAGGCTAGCGCGTCGTCGGCCTCTTCCCAGACGCTCAGGCGATCCTCGAGGATCTCCTGGTTCGGGCCGTTGAAGCGCGTGTAGATCAGGCCCTCGGCGCCGCCAGGCCGCTTGCCGGTCACGCCTTCGAAGAAGCGCTTGCCCGCGGCCGCATTTTCGAACGCGAAGGTCGAAGTGAGGAAGATCGGCGGTTTCAGCGAGCCCTCGCTGAGCTCCGGATCGAAGCCGTAGCCGAGCATCAGGGTCTGCGCCTTCAGCTTGTGATTGCCGATCTTCGTCGGTGACGGCCGGGGTGGCCGATGATGCAGCGTTTCGTCTTCGGTGGACAAGGGAGTCTCCTCAATGGCCGCTCGCTAAGCCGCGGGTCCCGGCAGGGCAAGTTGAAGTTCAGGGCAAGGCGATAAGGCTGGCTTGTCGCCCGTAGTCGGCCTCTCCGCGGTGGGTGGCGCGGCGGTAGCTGAAGAAACGGTCCGGTTCGGCGTAGGTGTCGAGGTGCAACGCCTCGACCTGCTCGATTCCGGCGGCGATCAGCCGGTGGACCACATAAGCCGGTAGGTCGAAGTGGGGTTTGCCCGTCGCGCTTTCGCCGAAGAAGCGCTCGCTGCCGGGTTCTTCGGCGTGAAAACGCTGCCGGAAACGTTCGTCCACTTCATAGGAAAGCTGAGCGATGCAGGGGCCGACTGCAGCCGCGATCCGGTGTCGCCGCGCGCCTAAAGTCTCCATCGCGGCGATCGTCGAATCGGTGATCCCGCCCAGCGCCCCGCGCCAGCCGGCATGCGCGGCACCAATCACCCCGGCGTCATCGTCCGCGAACAGGACCGGCGCGCAATCCGCCGTGAGGATTCCCAGCAGCAGCTTCGGCCGGTCGGTGACCAAGGCATCTGCTTCCGGCCGATCATCTTGCGACCAAACATGGTCGACATAGACCGACCTAGCGGAATGAACCTGGTGCACGGTAACGAGCTTCGCGTCGGGAAACACCGCGTCGATCGCCAGCCGCCGGTTCTCGGCGATTGCGGCGGGGTCGTCCTTGCTTCCGTAACCGACGTTCAGCCCCGCGACTTCGCCCCTCGACACGCCGCCCCGCCGTCCGAGGAAGCCATGGGGAATCGTTCCGAGCGAGCTCGCTCGAATGACTTCGACGCCGCTCACAAGGTCTTCCTCATGATCACATCTTCATCGGCATGATTGCCGACCATGAAATCGTAGCGTCCCACGGCTTCGAATCCGTACCGATCATAGAAGCGGCGTGCACGGTGATTCTCAGTGAAGACGGTAAGGTAAAGCTCTTCGGCGCCTCGGAGACTCGCCTCGGCAAGCGCCCACTCCATCAGGGCCTGCGCGATCCCGGCGCCGTGGTGCTCCTTCATCAGGTAGAGCTGGTCGAGCAGCAGCGCCCGCCGGTCCGTCTCGACGGGCAGCTTCTGAGGGCCGATCTTCACATAGCCCACCGGGCAGCCGCCCACTTCGGCGATTCGAAATGCGCAGTCGGGATCGCGCAGCTGCGCCTCCCATTCGGGGACGCCGAAGCCGGAGAGAAAGGAGTCGAGATCTTCGGCGCGATAGAGATGGGCAAAAGTATCGCAAAAGCTTCGATTGAAGATTCGATCGAGCTCGACGGCATCCTCCACCGTCGCGTCGCGATAGGTAACCGTCATTCGAATCCCGCCGGTTTCGGCCAGTCGACCGAATGGATTGCGATCACTTTGAACAAGTCGCCCATGTGGGTCGGAGCGGTCAAACGTTCGAGAGCCGCCTGGATGTCCGCTGCTTTGTCGGAATTGGCTCCGGCCAGGGCCTCTGCGCGCGTGCTTATCCCGAGCCGCTCGAGCCATTCTCCCTGGTTGACGAGCGAGGTGACGGCTGCTCCAGCCTCACGCGCCGCAATCGCGACGGCTTCGAAGTCGACGTGACTGGTCAGATCCTGCTCACCTGGATTGGCGAGCACGGGCGAGAAGCGGTGTTGCCGGACGGCCTGAAGCGTGTCGCCGGGAGCGGTCTTCGAGTGACCATAATCGATGAACAGCGCGGCACCGCCCTTCGCCGCGAGGCACGTCGCAATCGCAGTGACGGCTTCGTCGCGCGCCGGCGAAGTCTCGCGGATCTCCCCGTCCCGATCGAACGCCAGCCCGCCCGCGGCGACGAGGACCCGGCGTTCGACATCGCCCACGAACTGACGGATCGGCAGTGCATCGAGGAACTCGTTGGCGACCAGCAGCAGTGGTTTGGCGGGAAGGCTCTCAATCTCCTCGTGCCAATTAGCGGGAGTCACCGTTTTTTCCTGCATGGCTCGAAGCGCGGGGCTGGTTTCGACCAGATGGACTTCACCCTCAAAGCCCGCGGCGCGAAGCACCCTGAGGACGTCACTCGCCAAAGTCCCGCGGCCGGGGCCGAGCTCGACATAGATTGCGTCACCGGGCCTGCCGGCGCGCGTCCAGCAATCGGCCAGCGCGGCGCCGACCATCTCGCCGAACATCTGGCTGATCTCCGGAGCGGTGACGAAGTCGCCGTTCGTCCCTAAGGGGTCGCGAGTCGCGTAATAATAAGCGTTACAGGCCTCCATATAGGCCTCGACCGTGATCGCCCCCTCCGTCGCGATGCGCTCGCGAAGCGCCCGCTCGAGCGGCGTCACGCCACCGATTCGGTGCCCGCGGTGCCTTCGACGCGGACGCGCCGGCGCTTTGCGGTCAGCATGAGGTACAAGCCGCCGAGGATCATTGGAAGCGATAGCCATTGGCCCATGTGAAGCCCCGTCATTCGGGCGAATTCGGCGAGTTGAGAGTCCGGCTCGCGGATGAATTCCAACCCGAACCGGAAGATTCCATAGAAGAACAGGAAAGCGCCGACGAGCTTGCCCGGCTGGTAACGAGCGTCCGTCCTCCAGAACATCCACCACAGGATCGCGAACAGGACCAGCCCTTCAAGACCGGCTTCGTAGAGCTGGCTCGGATGGCGCGGCGGGCCGACGATCAGGCCGAGCGGCGTCTGCTCCACGAAACGGATCGCCCATGGAACCGTCGTTACAGCGCCCCACAATTCCTGGTTCACGAAATTCGCGAGGCGCCCGAAGAACAGTCCGAACGGCACGCAGCAGGCGACATAATCGTGAAGCCGAAGCCAGGCGAGCTTCTCCTTCCAGGCGAGATAGAAGATGCCGAGCGAAGTCCCGATGACGCCGCCGTGGAACGACATTCCGCCGTCCCACAGCCTCAGGATCTCGATCGGGTGCCGGAGGTAGTCGCCCAGGTTGTAAAAGAGGACGTAGCCGAGGCGGCCGCCGAGGATGATCCCAAGAGCGGCGTAGAAGACCAAATCGTCGGCATGCTTCCGGCTCATCGGCGAGCCGGGCCTTTTGGTCAGCTTCAGCAAGTACCAATAGCCGATGAAAATTCCGGCGAGGTAAGCGAGGCTGTACCACCGCAGGTCGAACTTCCAGATGTGAAGCGCGACCGGCGAGAGGCCGAGGTCCGTGAACTTTGTGAAGTGGGAATAGTCTACTGGCGGCAAGGGCTTTCCCCGTGAAGGTCAGCGCCTCATAAGGTGCAAGACGGGAAAGGCAAACGAGACCAAGCGAGAGATGCAGACCGAGCTCGACCGCAAGTATGACGAGAAGCTGGCCGAGGTCATCGCGCCCGGCGGGCGGCTGGTCATCGGCGAGGACGAGCAGGGCCGCGCGATCGTCACCAACTTTCCCGACACCCTGCCCTCGCTGTTCCGAACCTTTTGCTCGCTCAACCCCGACGTCGAAGCTGTGGTTTGCGGCGAAGAGCGCCTGACCTTCGCCGAGCTCGACCGAATCTCCGAATGCATCGCCCACGGGCTTGCGGCGCGCGGCATTGCCAAGGGCGACCGCGTGGGGATTGCAATGCGCAACTGCCCGTCATGGATCGCCAGCTACATGGCGATCGTCAAAGCCGGCGCAATTGCCACGCTGCTCAACGGCTGGTGGGAGTATCATGAGCTTGAGCACGCATTGGTCCTCGTCGAGCCGAAGCTGGTGATCGCGGACGCTTCGCGAGCGAAGCGCATCGCCGCCTCATGCACGGCCTGCGAGGTCCTGACGATTCCGATCGAGCTCCCGCTGGAACAAGCGATGGCCGAGCTCCTGCACGACCAGGACGAAGACAGCGAGCTTCCGGAGGTCACGCCGGAAGACGATGCGACGATCCTGTTCACCTCCGGCTCGACCGGCGATTCCAAAGGGGCGCTGTCGACCCATCGGGCGGTGACGACGGCGACTTATGCTTATGCGACGGGCCTCATCGTGCTGCTCGGAATTCTGACCGACGAGGGCGATGCGCCGACCAGCCAGGCCCGAACGCTTCTTAGCGTGCCGCTCTTCCACGTGACGGGCGAGGTGCCGGTGATGATCAACAGTTTCGTGATCGGCCGCTGCATGGTGGTGATGCCCAAATGGGACGCGGGCGAAGCGCTTCGGCTGATCGAACAGGAGAAAATCACTTATTTCGTGGGAGTGCCGACCATGAGTCTCGAGCTCATGAATCATCCCGACCGGCACAAATATGACCTGTCCTCGCTCCGCGACATCACCGGCGGCGGAGCGCCGCGGCCCATCTCTCACGTCGAGCGCCTGAAGACCGAATTTCCGAACGCCCAACCGGCGCTCGGCTACGGACTCACCGAAACGAACGCTGCCGGCTGCGCGAATTATTGGGGAAATTATGCAGCCAAGCCGGCTTCCACCGGGCGCGCCCAAAGACCGCTGATCGAGCTCGCGATCCTCGGGCCTGGCGATGCCCACCTTCCTACCAGCGCAATCGGTGAGATCGCGATTCGGACCGCCGCAGCGATCAAATGCTATTGGCGCAATTCCGAGGCGACCGAAGAGCTGTTCACGGCTGACGGTTACATACGAACCGGCGACGTCGGCTATCTCGACGATGACGGCTATTTGTTCATCGTCGACCGCAAGAAAGAGATCATCATTCGCGGCGGCGAGAACATCAGCGCGGCGGAGGTTGAAGCGGCCTGCTACGCCTGCTCGTCCGTCGCCGAAGTGTCAGTCTTCGGAGCGCCCGACGAGCGCCTCGGCGAAGTCCCCGTGGCGGTCGTGCACGCCAAGAACGGCGAGCAACTGTGCGAGGAGGATCTGCGCGACTTTCTCGATGGGCAGCTTTCCAAATTCAAGATCCCGGCGCGTTTCATCTTCACCCAGGAACCGCTTCCCCGGCTCGGCACGGGCAAGATCGATCGCCGCGCGCTGAAGGCGCAGTACGCGCGTTGAAATTCGATCGCCGAACTGTCGTGATCGGTGGCGGGGTCGGGGTCGGCCTGATCGTCGCATTCTCGTTCTGGCCCCGCCATCTCGCCAGTGACCTCCCCGTCGAGGCCGGCGAGCAAGCCTTTGGGAACTACATCAAGATCGGCCGCGACGGCCGCGTGACCGTGGCGGTCCCTCAGGTTGAAACCGGGCAGGGCATATGGACCGCGCTCCCGCAGATCGTCGCCGACGAGCTCGGCGCGGCTTGGGAAACGGTTGCGGTCGAACCGGCGCCATTCACCGGCGAATATGCGAACTCGCTGTTCGACAATAAGCTCAGGATCACGGCCGGATCGACCTCCGTGCGGGCGTTCGAGCCGCCGCTTCGGGAAGCTGCCGCGATCGCTCGCGCAATGCTCGTCGGAGCCGCCGCCGACCGCTGGAACATAAGCGCAGGCGAATGCGAGACTGCTGACGGCTTCGTGATCAACGGCGTCCGCACGTTCAGCTTTGCCGAGCTCGCCGAAGAGGCCGCGGACCGCACGCCTCCCCGACGGCCGCAGCTTCGGACCGGCAATAAGGGGAGGCTGATCGGGCAGCCGCTTCAGCGGCTCGACGGTCCGGCGAAGTCCGACGGGAGCCTGCGCTTTGCCGGGGACGTCCGTCTTCCGAATATGCTGTTTGCCTCGGCCCGTCTTGCGCCGCCGGGCGGCCGCCTGACGGGTCTCTCGAGCGATCCGGTCAAGTCGGTTCCCGGAGTGCGTCACCTCGCCGTCCGGAGCAATTCCGTCGCGGCGGCCGCTGATACCTGGTGGGCGGCCGAACGTGCCGTTCATTTGGCCGATGCAAAATTCAGCGGTCCGCGAACTGGCCCTGACGTTCGGCCCACGTTCGAAGAAGCGCTCGCTACCGGCGATGCACAGCAATGGTTCAGCCGCGGCAATTATAATGCGACCGTTAGCGGGTCCCGGCCGCTGGCCTCGACTTATTATGTCGCGCCCTCGCTCCACCTTGGACTCGAACCCCTTTCCGCGACCGCGCGGTTCACGGGAGACCATCTCGAAATCTGGGTTCCGACGCAGGCGCCGGAGGCAGCTCGCGCCCGCGCCGAAAAAATCGCAGGCGGCGCGCGAGTCAGCCTTTATCCACTTCCCGTCGGAGAGCCGTCGGGCCGGGCGCTCGAAGCGGACGCGATTCCGCTTGCCGTCGAGCTCGCTCGCGCGACCAGACGCCCTGTGCAGCTCAGCCTGTCGCAGTCCTCTAGCCAGCTTCACGACCATGTATCCGGCGGAGCCATCGCCAAGATGATGGCCCTTCCGGGCGCCGGCGGGATCACCGCCGCGTGGAAGATGCGCGTCGCGTCGCCGGGCGGCTTCGGCGCCGCCCTAGCCTCGCTCCACGGAGACAAGCCACCGACGGACACGGGAGCCGCCGACTTTGACGGTTCAGCGCCTCCCTATGCCATCCCTCACATTGCGGTCGATGCCGTGTCTGTCCCTGTCGCCTATGAAGCGGGCTACATGCGCGGCTCGCCGCAGCGCGAATTCACCTTCTTCACCGAAGGTTTCGTCGACGAGCTTGCGCACGCCGCGGGGATGGAACCATTAGCGTTCCGGATGTCGATGCTTGGCCGCAACCCGAGGCTCGCGCGCTGCCTCGAGAGGGCAGCGCAAGCGGCGCGATGGGACGGTGGCGGAGCCGGGAGCACGATGGGCATCGCCGGCTGCTCGGCCTACGGGTCGCACATCGCGCTCGTTGCCACCGCGACCATCGGCGAAGACCAGAAGGTCGAGGTCCATCGGCTCGTCGCGGCCGTCGATTGCGGCCAGGTGATCAATTCCGGACTTGTGGCTCAGCAGATTGCCGGCGGTCTTATCTGGGCCCTCGGCCAAGCGAGCGTGGCCGCTCCCGAATGGATCGCCGGAATGCCGCGCGCGCGGCCCTATGGATCGCTCGGCCTGCCACGCCTGCCCGACACGCCGGATTTCACGATTCAGCTCATTCCATCGGCGGCTCCGGCCGGCGGTATCAGCGGGCTCGGCATGGCCGTGCTTGCGCCGGCGGTCGCCAATGCGATTTACGCCGGAACCGGCAAGCGAATGCGCTCGCTGCCCTTCGATCCCATGGCTGTCGCGTGAGCGTCGGAGTCCTCCTGGTCAATCTCGGCACCCCGGCCGCGCCGAATCCGCGCGCCGTTCGGCGCTATCTCGCCGAGTTCCTGAGCGATCCTCGGGTCGTCGAGATTCCACGGCCCGTCTGGCTGCCGATCCTCTACGGCGCGGTCCTGACGACCCGGCCGGGCAAATCCGCCGAGGCCTATCGCCAGATCTGGACGGAGGCGGGATCGCCGCTGCTCGCCATTTCACTGCGTCAGCAAGCGGCGCTCAGCGAGCGCCTCGGCGACTCCGTCGTCGTTGGCCTGGAGATGCGGTACGGGCGGCACGGGATCGACACGGCCCTCAGCCGGATGATCGATCTCGGAGGCGTCGATCGCCTGCTCTTCGCGCCGCTCTACCCGCAATATTGCGCGGCGACGACCGCTTCGGCGAACGACGCCTTGTTCGCCGCTTTGGCGCCGATGCGCGCGCAGCCTGCGTTGCGCACCCTGCCGCCATATTACGACGATCCGCTTTACATCGACGCATTGCAGCCGAATCTCGAGCGGCAATTGACGCAGCTTGATTTCGAGCCGCAGAAACTGCTGCTGAGCTTCCACGGAATGCCCGAGCGCACCCGTGAGCTTGGCGATCCGTATTACGATCAGTGCCTCGAAACCGCGCGCCTGTTGTCGAAGGCGCTGAACCGCGAAGTCGACGTCTCATTCCAATCGCGTTTCGGCAGGGCGAAATGGCTCGAACCCGCGACCGACGCGACTCTCGCCGGATACGCCCGTGAGGGAATCGAGAGCGTTGCGATCGCCGCGCCGGGATTTTCCGCCGATTGCCTCGAAACGCTGGAGGAGCTGGGTATTCGGGGCCGCGAAACGTTCCTCTCCGCCGGCGGAAAGAAGTTCGCGCTGCTCGAATGCCTCAATGACTCTCCGGAGGGCATCGACATGCTCGAACAGCTGATCGTGCGCGAGCTTGCAGGCTGGCTGCCGCCGACCTAAGCGCCACAGCCGCATTCAAAAGGAGGATTCTCATGGCTCGAGTGGCGATCGTCACCGGCGGTACGCGCGGCATTGGCGAAGCGATCAGCGTCGCCTTGAAAGACATGGGGATGAAGGTCGCGGCCAACTATGCCGGCAATGACGAGCGAGCGCGCGAGTTCACGGATCGAACGGGCATTCCCGCCTACAAATGGGACGTGTCGGACTTCGACGCCTGCCAGGAGGGTGTCGGCAAGGTCGAAGCCGACCTCGGCCCCGTCGATGTGCTGGTCAACAATGCGGGCATCACCCGCGATTCGACGATGAAGCGCATGGATCACCAGAAGTGGCAGGAGGTGATGGATACGAACCTCGGCGGCTGCTTCAACATGGCCAAAGCGGTGTTCGAAGGAATGTCGGGCCGCGGTTATGGGCGCATCGTCAACATCGGATCGATCAACGGCCAGGCCGGGCAATACGGCCAGGTGAATTATGCCGCCGCGAAGTCCGGAATCCACGGGTTCACCAAGGCGCTGGCCCAGGAAGGGGCGCGCGCCGGAGTTACGGTGAACGCGATCGCGCCCGGCTATATCGATACGGACATGGTCGCAGCGGTCCCCGAAGAAGTGCTCGGCAAAATCGTCGCGCGCATACCGGTCGGACGGCTCGGCAAGGCGGACGAGATCGCGCGCGGAGTCGCGTTCCTCGTGGATGAGAATGCCGGCTTCATCACCGGGTCGACGATGTCGATCAATGGCGGCCAGCACATGTACTGACCCATGGCGGCATTGCGAGCGGAGCGAAGCGATCCAGTGAGCAGATTCAGGTCTGGATTGCTTCGTTGCCAAGGCTCCTCGCAATGACGGCATTCGGGGTCCCCACCAAGAGGTCCATGTTGATCGCCGGCCACCAGACTTCGATCAGTCTTGAGCCGATATTTTGGCGCGCGCTCGAAACTGCTGCTCGGGAGCGCGGCTGCGCGGTCAATGCCCTGGTGGCCGAAATCGACGCGGCGCGGCTTGATTCCGGGCGAGTGCCGAACCTGACGTCCGCAATCAGGCAGTGGCTGTTCGAGCGACGGCTAGCGGGCTAGCAAAATCCGGGCCTGGCCTGCGATCTGCGCGAGCATGGGCGCGCTGACATGCCCTTCGGTACGCGCCCTGGTCACGAGCTGCCGGAACTGGTCGATGCGCGGTTTCTGTGCGTCGATCCACTGGAGCACCGCCTCGTGCGGGTCCTTGTTCCGAGTGCGCGAGAGGAATTCGATTCTGAGTTGTTCGAAATCGCGCGCCAGCCCCGCGGTCAGGAGGCGCTCCCACTGGTCGGCCGGCTTGAACCGGGCGACTTGTTGCTGGGCCCAGTCGAGACCGAGCACATCGCCGATCTTGGTGTAGGCACGCGTCAGCAGCAGATCGTCGAACTTGCGGCGCGCGGCAAGCGCGGCGATCCCGAACACGCCGTCGAGCTCGTAGAGCCGGACGAGCCGCCGGACCACGCCCTCGCTTGCGCCCAGGCCGAGAAGGTAGGTGCGCCGAGTATCGGCTTCGTTGCGGACCTGCGTGCGTATCAGTCGGTCAGCGGCCGCCGAAATGCTGCGCAGTCCGGGCTCGAACAACTTGCACAGCGCCGCGACGCTGGTCTCGCCGCCCGCGGAACGAAGAATGTCCGAGAGATGGGCCCGAACGCTCGCCGCAGCGATTGCGAACAACTCGATCCGGACGTTTTCGCGGACCGCGTCCCGCTCGATCTGATCCCATAATTTATCGAGTTCGAGCAGCCGCTCGACGACCAGGAAAGCCGTCACCACCTGGCGGAGCGAGGATCCTTCTTCCTCGGTGAGGTCGAACGCCATGCCTGGGCCGAGGCGATTCACGAAACGGTTTGCCGCCTTCGTGGCGACAATCTCATTGCGCAGCCGGTGCGCGCGAATTGCGTCGGCATGAGCCTTGCGCATCGGTTTCGGGAAAGCTTCGAACAGCTGCGGCTCGATGAGCTTATCCTCGGCCAGGCGCAATTTCTCGGCCGAGTCCTGAAGCGTGATCTTGGACATCGACAGCACGACCGCGAGCTCGGGCCGGGTCAGCCCGCGGCCTTCCTGGGCGCGGCGCATCAGGTCCTCGCTCGAGGCAAGCCCCTCCACTTTTCGGTCCAGTCGCCCGGTCGCTTCCAGAAGCTCGATCGTTCGGACATGTCCGGCGACCGCTTGCGCGCCGCCCGCCTCGGCGATGGACAAGGCGAGGCTCTGAAGCCGATTGTCCTCGAGCACGAGTTCGGAAACTTCGTCGGTCATCTTCGCCAGCAGCGCGTTGCGCTTTGCTTCGGCGAGCCGTCCCTCGCGCATTTCCCGGTTCAGGGGGATCTTGATGTTGACCTCATTGTCCGAACAATCGACGCCCGCGCTATTGTCGATGAAGTCGGTGTTGATTCGTCCGCCGTGCAACGAGAATTCGATGCGGGCGGCCTGCGTCACGCCGAGGTTGGCGCCTTCCCCGATCACCTTGGCGCGGACCTCCGTCGCGTCGACCCGCAGCGCGTCGTTCGAAGGATCGCCAACGTCCGCCTGGCTCTGGGTCGAAGCCTTGATGTAGGTCCCGATTCCGCCGAACCAGAGGAGTTCGACCGGGCTCTTGAGGATCAGGTTGATGAGGCTCGTCGGATCGATTGATTTGACTTCGATGCCGAGCGCCTTGCGCGCTTCGGCGCTGAGCTCGATCGACTTTTGCGTGCGCGGAAAGATGGCGCCGCCCTTCGACAGCAATTTGCGGTCGTAATCGTCCCAGCTCGACCGCGGCAGCCCGAACAGCCGCTTGCGCTCTTTCCAGCTTGCCGCCGGATCGGGATTGGGATCGATGAAGATGTGCCGGTGGTCGAAGGCGGCGATGAGCTTGATCTTCTTGGAAAGCAGCATGCCGTTTCCGAACACGTCGCCCGACATGTCTCCGCAGCCCGCGACCGTCACCGGGTCCGACTGAACGTCGGTGCCCATTTCGAGGAAATGCCGCTGCACCGAGATCCACGCGCCCTTGGCGGTGATCCCCATGGCCTTGTGGTCGTAGCCGTTGGATCCGCCGCTCGCGAAGGCGTCGCCGAGCCAGAAGTTGCGCTCCAGCGCGATCCCGTTCGCGATATCGGAGAAAGTGGCGGTGCCCTTGTCGGCGGCGACGACGAAATAGGGATCGTCTTCGTCGTGGATTACCACGCCCTCGGGGTGGACGACCTTATCGTTGACCAGATTGTCGGTGACCGACAGCAGTGAGCGGATGAAAATGCGGTAGCTCTCGGTACCTTCCGCGAGCCATGCGTCGCGGTTAGCGGCGGGCGGCAATTGTTTGGGATAGAATCCGCCCTTGGCCCCGGTCGGGACGATGACCGCATTCTTGACCAGCTGGGCCTTCATCAGGCCCAGGATTTCGGTCCGGAAATCGTCGCGCCGGTCGGACCAGCGCAATCCCCCTCGAGCGATCGGCCCGCCGCGCAGGTGGATTCCTTCAACTCGCGGCGAATAGACCCAGATCTCGCGCCACGGAACGGGCGCAGGCAGGCCTGGAACCAGCGACGAGTCGAGCTTGAATGCGAGCGCTTCGGCCGCCGCGGGCGCGAAGGCGTTGGTTCTCAGGATCGCTTCCACCAAAGCGCGCAGGCGCCGCAGGATTCGGTCGTCGTCGATCGAACGCACCTTGGTCAATGCCTGGTCGAAATGCTCCCGCAGCGCGCCGCTTTTGGAATCGCGGCTCCGGATCGCGGGGTCGTGGAGGGCCGTGAACAGGTCGACGAGCGCTTGAGTCGCGCGCGGCGCGCGGCGAAGCGCGTCGACGACCGTGACGAGGCCGAAGCTGCTTCCGGTCTGCCTCAGATAGCGGAACCACGAACGCAGCCAAACGACCGGCTGGGTGGCAAGCCCGGCGTACAGCACCAGCTGGTTGAACTCGTCGTCCTCGGCCGAGCCGCAAAGGACATTGGCGATCGCCCGTTCGATCTCCAGCCCACGCGCAACGATCGAGCGCATATCGGCCTCGCTGCCGATCTCGACTCGAAAGTCGTGGATGTAACCGATGCCTCCGCCGAGAACGCTCGGCATCTCTTCGAGCACCCTGAACCCGAAATTTTCGAGCACCGGAACCGCTTCCGAAAGGGGAATCAGGCCTCCGGTCCGGTAAGTCTTGAGCCGAAGCTGGCCCGGCGGATCACTGTCGATCCTGGTGATTCGAACGTCGCGGTCGGATTCGTCGCGAAGAGAGTTGAGGCGCAGGATGTCGGCCGCCGCCTCGTCAGGGCTCGTGCGCGAACGATAGCTGTCGGTGAAGGCCGGCAAATAGGTGAAGGCGAGACGGGTCGCTCGCGGCGCTCCGGCAACGGCGATCAGCTCGGCCTCGACCGCGGGCGCCCAACCCCGGACCATCTCCACGACCGCGGCGTCGAGGGCGTCGCAATCCGGATCGGGCGCCTCGGCGTCGATATATTGGGTGTAGCGGATAAGAGCGAGGTCGCCGTCGCCGAGCTCTACCGACCAGCTGGTGATTTCCCGTCCGACCTCGCATTCCAGAAGCACGGCGATCGAGTTGCGCCGGGACGTCGTCAGCTCCTCGCGCGGCAGCCAGACAAAGCTGAACAGCTGACCCTGGAGGATGCTTCTGACCTGGAGCAATGCGGGGCGAGGGCGGTCCGCGAGGGACATGGCCATCATCACCAGGGATCGGACGGAATTGTAGGTGATTGTGATGAGTAGGTCGCGTGGAAGGGACGCGACCGCGTGGCGCATCGCTTTGCCCGAATGGCCCTTCGGGTCGAAGCCGAAATCCTCGTCCAGCTGCTTCAGTCGCTGACGAAGCACGGGCACCTCTTCGGGCGGCAGCCGCAGCGCCTCGCTCGTCCAAAGGCCGGCGTGAACGCCGATCCCGACGATCTTTCCTTTTTCGCGGATCGGAACCACGACAAGATCGAGCGGCACCCTGCGGTGGACGCTCGACTTGCGTTCCGCTTTGGCCATCAGGGGCACTTCGCCGCCCCGTTCGAAGTAACGCATCGCGCCCAGGGCGCCGCCCTTGTCGGTCGGTGCTCCTGGAATGCTGAAAATGCCCAGCGAATCCGACGGCGCTTCGTACGGTTTTTCAACATGGTAGCCGAGCAGGGTCATTGCCCCGTCGGCGAACCATTCGAGGAGCGCGCAGCCCTCTGGATCTTCGATGTTCGCCGCGTCTTGCCGCATCCGGTCCTGCAGGGCGCGCCAGTCGCGCACCGCGAGCCGAACGTCGTCGAGCACCCGCCTCAGGTCCGCTGCGAGCTCCTGCCGGCCGCGAGCGTCGGCGCGATCGAGTTCGAGATACATCATCGATTCGCGGCGACTCTTGTCCCCGCAGAGCGGCTCGACATCGTTGAGGACGCCGTCCTCGTTGCGGGTCACGCAAACGACCGGATGGAGAAGCCGATGGATCGTCAGCTGCCGGGCTGCGATCGCGTTCGCGACCGAATCCACCAGGAAGGGCATGTCGTCGTTGACGATTCCGATCCGCATCCGCCTGCGGCCTGCCTCGCCGCCGGTCGATTCGATGGAAAGCGCGAGCTCACCCTTTTTCCGGCGGGCCGCGACCTGCGCGAGGAACTCAGCCGCATCGCGCTCCGCGTCGCGGTGCAAGCCCCGGGTTTCGCCCGGAAGGGCATTGAGTGTGAGCGCCTTGCGAAGCGAGTCGACCAGCGGCTTGGCCAGGCGCATGTGAGCAGTCATGGACGGGTTGAGCTCCGCGAGTAGGGCGACGCGGGGCGCCTATAGCCGCCGGGTCCTTAGGGGGACAACCCCGTCAGATCAGCGTGCGCGACGAATTGCGCGTTCGACCAGGGCTTCGTCGTCGACGATCGCGACCGGTTCGTGCGTCCCGTCGGCACTCCGGCGGGTGATGACTACGGCGAATTCCTCGTCGGCGGGCACGTCCTCGAGGGTAATGGAGGGGGCGGAGCGCAACCTCGCTCGCGCGGCTTCGCCCTTCGTGTCAGCCCGCGGCTCAGGCCGCCGAGCTTCCCGCTCTGCCGCAACCAGCGCTTTCAAGCCGCCCGGCTGTTGCTCGATGAACTGCTGAAAGCCGCCCGCGGCAACCTGCCGGCGCTGGCCGTAAGACATGGCGGCGGCGAACTCGGTCAGCCGCGCTTTGTCATAGTCGATCCCGAATACCAGCTTGACGATCGGAGTCATCGGCGCGCGTGCTTGCGCCTTCACGCCCGATTCCTCGAGCAGCTCGGCATAATCGTCCGGATTCGCCTGAGCGGCGACCGCGAAGTCATAAGCTGAGGACAGTGCACGGTAGAGCGCGGCGCGGCTCCGGCCGTCGGCCGTCTTGACCGCTTCCGCAGTCTCGCGCGCCGCCCACAAGCGATCCGCAAGGCCGGCGTCGTCGCCGAGCTCGATCTCGGGGCCGGCCTCGTCCTCGCCAGTATCTGCGAGCGGCCCGTCTTCCCATGTCAAATGCTCTTCGGGCGTCACGGGCACGTGCGGCTCGTCATCGATGCCCAGCGGCGCATATTCCGCGTCGTCGATGAGATCAGGTTCCACCGTCGGCACCTGGAACTCCGATTCCAAGTCGAGGGTCTCCGGGTCAGCTTCCTCGTCGATCGTAGCCTCTTCCTCGACCACAGCGTCTTGCTCGATGTCGGGCTCTTGCGGTGCTTCGGTCTCTTCCAGTGCCGGCGCCGGTTCCGAATCGTTGGCCGCCATCGTCTCCACGGT
>JBKPOO010000090.1:0-14472 GCA_046733175.1 Pseudomonadota bacterium | reverse complement strand
CTTGTGAACCTTTGGGCGACTTGGTGCGCCCCCTGCGTCAAGGAGCTTCCGACGCTCGACAAGCTCGCACAGTCGCACGACGTTGACGAGGCACTCGGGGTCATCGCCGTCAGCCAGGATTCGGGACCGCATCCGTCTGTCGTCGCCTTCCTGGGCAAGCTCAATATCAAGGATCTCGGCGCCTACCAGGATTCGAAAATGGGACTGTCCGGAGCGCTCGGCGCCGAGGTGCTGCCGACATCGATCCTGTACGACGCTGAGGGACGCGAGGTCTGGCGCTACGTCGGCGACCTCGACTGGACCAGCCCGGAGGCGGCTAAACTATTGTCTGAGGCCGGCGCGCCGGAAGCTTCAAAAGGTTGAGGACTCGGCCGTCGATTGCAGCGAGGCCGAGAGCGATGAGGCCAAGGCCGAGGAAATCCTGAGCGCCAAGGCTCTCGCCGAGGAACAAGGCCCCAAGCAGAATGGCCACCGGCGGAACCAGCAGGGTTACGAGCAAAGCGTTGGTCGCGCCCGAGGAATCGATCAGCCTGAAATAGAGCACGTAACCGAACGCTGTGCATAGCAAGGCGAGGGAAACGATCGCGCCCAATGCGGTGATTGGCGGAAAGGCGTGCGTCCACGGCCGGTCCACGATGAATGCGACCGGGAGCATCATCAGCGCACCTGCGCTAAGCTGGCCGGTGGTGACCGACAGCGGTGACAACGCCATTGCCCGGAACCGGCGCGCCCAGACCGCGGCCAAGGCGTAACAGAGCGCGGCAGCAACGCAGGCAAGCTGGGCAAGCGCCGAGCTGCCGAGGCTCGACAGCAGGGACGGACCGATCATCGTCGCAACCCCGCCGAAGCCCAAGAGCACTCCGGCGATCTTGCGCGGGCTCATGCGTTCGTCGTGGGTCAGGAAGTGCGCGACGACTACGCCCCAGATCGGGGTAGTCGCATTGAGGATCGATGCGAGGCCGCTGGCGATGTGCGTCTGGCTCCAGCCGAACAGGACAAAGGGAATGGCATTGTTGAGCAGCGCAAGCAGCAGGATCGAGCCCCAGACTTTTCGCGGCAACCCGACGCGCTCGCCTCTGAACCATAGATACGCCCACATCGCGATCGCCGCGATCGAAAGACGGAGCAAGACATAGGTCAGCGGCGGAACATGGCGGACCGCCACTCCGATGAAGAAGAAGGCGCCGCCCCAGATCAGGGCGAGAATGGCGAGCACGCCCCAGTCGCTGCGGTTCATGACGGTGCGGATCACGTGCGCATTATCGCGCTCGCTGAGCGCTGCTGCCTCCGCGACTTTGCGGTCAAACGCATGAGGATCGATCGGCTTCATGGCCGACGGAAATAACGGTTACAGCCGTGTGCCCGCCAACAAATGCCCGGACTCGGCCTATAAGCTCAGCTTATGTTAGTCCCTGAGGAGCTCGTTGATGCTGGTTTTCGACCGGGTGCGCTCGTCGACGCGCTTGACGATCACGGCGCAGGCGAGTGACGGGCCCCCGTCCTTGCCCGGCAGCGCGCCCGGGACCACGACCGAATAGGCGGGCACGCGGCCGTAATGCACCTCGCCCGACGCGCGGTCGACGATCTTGGTCGATGCGCCGAGGAACACGCCCATCGACAGGACCGAGCCTTGTTCGACGACGACTCCTTCGGCGACTTCCGCGCGCGCCCCGATGAAGCAATCGTCCTCGATGATGACAGGGCCCGCCTGCAGCGGCTCGAGCACTCCGCCGATGCCTGCGCCGCCGGAAATGTGGACGTTCCGGCCGATCTGCGCACAGCTTCCGACGGTCGCCCAGGTGTCGACCATCGCGCCTTCGCTCACATAGGCGCCGATGTTCACGAAGCTCGGCATCAGCACCGCTCCCGGTGCGATATAGGCGCCGCGGCGGACGATCGCTCCCGGCACCGCCCGAAATGCGGCTTCGGAAAACTCCTTTTCGCCCCAGCCGGCGAATTTCGATGGCACCTTGTCCCACCAATGGCCGCCGCCCGATCCGCCCGCGATCAGCTCCATCGGGTTCAGGCGGAACGAGAGGAGCACGGCCTTCTTGAGCCATTGCCGGACGGTCCATTCGCCGCCGGCCTTCTCGACAATGCGCGCTTCACCGCGATCGAGCGCCGCGAGCGCAGCGTCCACCGCTTGCCTGACCGGCCCTTTCGTGGCCGGTCCGATCGAATCCCGCTCCTCCCACGCGCGATCGATCACGGTTTGCAGCGCTTCATCCATTCACTTGTCCCCCAGGATCGTCTGGAGCCATTCGCCGACATCCGTGATTCGGTAATCGACGAGGGCCTTGTCATAGGCGTGATCACCGCGTTCGGAGCCGTTGTCGACCCATACCGTGGTCATTCCGAGTTGCTTGGCGGGCGCAAGGTTTTGGGCCATGTCGTCGACCAGCAGCGCACGCTCCGCTTCGATTCCAAACCGCTCGCACAGCAAGGCATAGCCGTGAGGATCGGGCTTGGGCCGTAGCTCGCTCGCGTGGATATCGTGGAGCTCATCGAAATGTTCGTGCACTCCGATCGCCTCGAGGACCCGGCGGGCATAGGGCGCATCGCCATTGGTGAAGACGAGTTTGCGGCCGGGCAGTCGAGACAGCGCGGCACCGAGGCTCGCGTTCGCTTGGATTCGGTCGAGCGGGACGTCGTGAACGTCTTGGAGGAAATCATGCGGGTCGATCGAATGCTCTTTCATCAGGCCAGCGAGCGTCGTCCCATGCTCATGAAAATGCGCCTTCTGGACGCGTTTCGCTTCGTCCATGTTGCAGCCGAGCAAGCGCTGGATGTAAGCTCCCATCCGCTCGTCGATCAGTGAAAACAGTCCCGCGGAGGCCGGATAAAGGCAATTGTCGAGGTCGAAAATCCAGTCGCGAACGTGTCGAAAATGCGAGTCCATGGCCGCCATGGCCCCTAATGGTTTCAACAGCTTAAGCAAATTGTAAGGTTTCATAAACCATAAGCGCAAACGGGGAAGCCGTGGCGTTTCAACGGCTTGAGCGGAGTTTGAGATGAAAAGCAGGTTCCTGGCGACCACCGGCTGCGCGACTTTGCTCGCTCTCGGCCTTTCGGCCTGTGGCGGAGGCGGAGGAGGCGGAGGCACGGTCCAGCCGATTTCCCCGCCGCCAACGACGACGACTCCACCGCCGCCCCCGCCGCCGCCTCCGCCCCCGCCTACCGGCACGAATTACGATACGCAGGAGTATCACACCTCCACTTATGCGGTGAACGCCAACGCGATCGCCGCCTATAATGCCGGCGCCACGGGCAAAGGCATCAAGATCGGCATCGTCGACAGCGGCATCAATCCGAGTCTCGCCGAGTTCTCCGGCAGGATCGACCCCGCAAGCGGCGACGTCGCCGGCAACCGCGGAGTTTCCGACGAGGGCGGCCACGGCACAGCCGTAAGCTCGGTTGCGGCAGCGGCCCGCAACGACATTCGGACGTTCGGCGTCGCTTTCGACGCGACGATCGTCAGCGAGCGTGCCGATAGCCCGGGAAGCTGCGCCGACACGTCCGCCGACGGAGGCTGCACCTTCTTCGACGGACCGATCGCGGCCGGAATCGACGCGGCGCGTCTTGCCGGAGCCAAGGTCATCAACCTCTCGCTCGGTGGCTCCAGCCCGGGCTCGACTCTTCTCGCGGCTATGCAGCGCGCAGTGAACGCCGGAATCGTAATAGTCATCTCGGCGGGCAATGACGGCGACAAGCCCGAAGGCGCTAATCCCGACCCCTTCGCGCTCAGTCCGGCGCAGAATTTCCCGGGGATGGTCATCATTGCCGGCTCGGTTGGAGTCAGCGACGGCACGCTGCATGGAGTGAATCCGGACGTCATCTCCAGTTTCTCGAACCGCGCCGGCAGCGGCGCTCAATATTATCTGATGGCGCAGGGCTTCAACGACGTCGCCCCCGACCAGACCGGCGCATATTTTTATTGGTCCGGGACCAGCTTCTCCGCGCCTACGATCACCGGTGCCGTCGCGCTCATGGCGCAGGCCTTTCCGAACCTTACGGGCTCTCAGATCGTCAATATCCTGTTCCAAAGCGCCGATGACCTCGGCGCGGTCGGGACCGATTCGATTTATGGCCGCGGACGGCTCAACATCGCCAAGGCATTCCAACCGATCGGGTCGACCAGCCTCGCGGGAAGCGAGACTCCGGTCAGCACGACGTCCAACGGCGATATGCCGCCGGCAGCCGGCGACGCGAACACGAACCAGGGCTTCGGGGCGATCATCCTCGACGGCTACAACCGCGCGTTCGCGATCAACCTGGCCGCGACGCTGCGTCGCGCTGACGCCGATCACCCGCTGAGCCGCGCCTTGCAGGGCGACATCAGGGCGGGCAGCGCCGCCGCCGGTCCCATCAGCATAGCGATGACTGTGAGCCAGCGGCACAATTTGCAGGGCTTCGCGCTCGAGCGGCTTGGTATCGGCCCGGACGACGCCCGGCAGGCGCGGCTGGTCGCGGGATCGGCGGTTGCGCGCCTCGACAAGAAGACCGCGGCCGCCTTCGGTTTCGCCGAAGGCGCCAAGGCCCTCGAGCGGCGGCTGACCGGCGCTCAAGCCGGCGCGTTCCTCATCGCGAAAGATATTTCAGGCGACCCTGGGTTCGCTGCGAAGCGCAACTCCAGCATGGCCGTCCGCCATGAGTTCGGGAAGACCGGCTTCACGATCTCGGCGGAAAGCGGAAACGTGTGGCAGGAGACCCGGAACAGCGCCTACGGCTCGCCTTACCGCTATACGTCGGTTTCTCTCGACCGCAGCTTCGGAAGCAATTGGTTGTCGGCGGGCGTGAGTCGGCTTGAAGAAAAGCAGACCCTTCTCGGCGGCCGCATGTCCGCGGTGCTCGGCGGGGGCGGAGCGACGACCACCTTCCTCGACGTCGAGGCTCGCCGCAGTTTCGGCAATGGCTGGAGCGCAGGGCTCAGTGCCCGCCGCGGCTGGACGGACTTCGCGGCAGGCAAATTCCAGACGGGCGCCTATGGCGTCGACGTCTCCAAACTGAATGTTCTGGGCGACGGCGACAAGCTCGGCCTCAGGATCTCGCAGCCGCTGCGGATCGAGCACGGCGGATTCGCCATGCTCCTTCCGACCGCCTACGATTATTCGACAGAGACTGCGACCAACAGCCTTAGCCGATTCTCGCTGGCTCCGAGCGGCCGTGAAATCGATACGGAGCTGAGCTACGGCTCGGGCCTGTTCGACGGGAACGGCTGGCTGGGCGGAAACCTGTTCTTCCGGCGTCAGCCGGGGCACATCGCCGATTCCAAGAACGACGTCGGCGCCGCGATCCGCTTCACGCTCGGCTTCTGATCCTCCCCGGCACAGGGAGGGGGACCAGCGAAGCTGGTGGAGGGGGGCGTGATCTCGGAACCCCCTCCGTCAGCCTCAGGCTGACACCTCCCCCTCCGGGGGAGGAGCGCGCCGGAAGCGCGGTGTCAGCATCCCTACGCCCGATCGATACCGGCTGTAGTCCTCGCCAAACAGGTCGGTGAGATCGCGTTCCTCGTAACGGATCGCGATCAGCATGAAGGCGGACATTCCCGCGGCGAGCAGCAAATGTCCCATGGTCATTTCCGGCGCCGCCCAAAAGGCCAGGAAGAAGCCCGAGTAGAGCGGGTGGGCGACCCACCGGTAGAAGAAGGGTTGGCGAAGTTTCGGAGCGGCTGCCTCGCGGCCCGAGAAATGGAACCAGCCTTGCTGCAAGCCGAACAGCTCGAAATGGTTGATGAGGAACGTGCTCAACAGGACGATCAGCCAGCCCGCCCAAAACGTCGCCCAGATCAGGTCGGAAGCCAGCGGATTGGAAATGTTCCAGACGATCGGATCGATGGGCCGCCAGAATGACATCAGAATGATCAGTGCGGCGCTCGCCATAAGGACATAGACGCTGCGTTCCGCCGACTTGGGGATCACCCGGGTCCACCATCGCTTGAAGCCCGGCCGCGCCATGACGCTGTGCTGAAACCCAAACAGCGCGATGAGCACGACATCGATGATGGCCGCGCTAACGGGGTTCGTGTGCGGCCCGCCATTGTCGACCGTGACCGGAGCAAAGCTCAGGTCCCCGACGAACACGATCAAATAGAGAAAGGTCGCGAAGAAAATCGCATAAGCGACGATCGAAAAGAGCAAGGTTGATGCTCGTGACATGCCGATTCCCCCTTTCGGCTGATGAACTCGCTAGCGGCCGGCGACTCCGTACTTCACGATGATCGGCGCCTCGCAGCGGCCAATGTGACGATAAACGGCTTTGTACACATCCGCGTCGGGCAGGTCGCCGAGCTTCTGCGCCTTTAGCGAGCCGCCTCGGCGGGCTGCTTCGTAGCGCGAGGTCGCCGGGCAACTGGCCGGCTGGCCGTTCTTCGGATTGACGATGGGCATATCGCCCGCGGGCGCGGCGGAGGCTGCGGCGAGAGCGACGAGAAGGAGAGACATACAACTGCTCCTTTCGTTGCCGCACTTATCACTGTTGAGCTAGACGGTGAAGCTTTCGCCGCAGCCGCAGGCGCCTTTTGCGTTCGGGTTCTCGAACACGAAGCCGGCCGCGAAATCGTCCTCGCGCCAGTCCATGACCGATCCGATCAGATAGAGGACCGACGCTCCGTCGACGTAGAAATTGCCGCCTGGCGTCTCGATCTTCTCATCGAACGCATTCTCCTCGGTCACATAATCGACCGAATAAGCCAGGCCCGAGCATCCGCGGCGGGGGGTCGACAGCTTGACCCCGATCGCTCCGCCGGGCGCTTTGGCCATCAGCTCGGCAATTCGGTCCTGCGCCGCGCTTGTCAGCGTGATCGCGGCCGGTCGTTCGAGACGCCGCTTCGACGAGCTCAGCGGCTCCTCACGATGAGCGGTCATCTTATTCATGCAATTCTCCAACTCCGTTCATCCTGAGGAGGGACTGAGCTTGTCGAAGGCCCATCTCGAAGGGTCACAACATTCCCAATTCTAGCCGAGCCTCGTCGCTCATCTTCGAGGGGTCCCACGGCGGATCCCAGACCAGGTTCACGACCGCGTCGCGAATTCCCGGCACCGAGAGGACGCGCAGTTCGACCTCGTTCGGAAGCGATTCCGCGACCGGGCAGTGGGGAGTGGTCAAGGTCATCGTGATGACCGCGTCGCCGTCTTCGGAAATGTCGACATCGTAGATCAGGCCGAGCTCATAGATGTCGACCGGGATCTCGGGGTCGTAAATCGATTTCAGGACCTCGACGACCGAGGCTTGCAGGTCGCTTCCCGCACCGCCATTCGGCTCGTCCGGCTGCTCGCCGGAAAGGAAGCCCGAGAGATAATCGCGCTTTCGCTCGAATTCCGGAGTCACCCGGGCGCGCGGCGGCGGAGCGACATCCGCCACTTCTTCCGTCTCGATCTTGCGTTCCCGGTTCATGCCGAAAAGATCCGTTTCACCTGCTCGATCCCGCGCACCAAGGCCTCGATGTCCGAGCTGTCGCTGTGCGCCGCGAAGCTCGCCCGGGCCGTCGCTTCCACCCCGAGCCAGCGCATCAAAGGCTGGGCGCAATGATGGCCGGCGCGGACCGCAACCGCCGCATCGTCCAATATGGTGGCTGTGTCGTGCGCATGCACCCCGTCGACGTTGAAACTGACGATTCCGGCACTGTCCTCGGGGCCGTACAGCGTCACGCCGTCGATCGCGGACAGCGCTGCCCGAGCTTCGGCGACGAGCGCGCATTCATGCGCATGAATCGCGTCCAGCGTGAGGTTCTCGACCCAGTTCACCGCGGCGTGTAGCCCGACCGCGCCGACGATGTGCGGTGTGCCCGCCTCGAAACGCATCGGCGCGTCGAGATAAGTTGTCTCTTCGAACGTCACTTTCTCGATCATTGACCCGCCGCCTTGCCAAGGCGGGAGCGACTGCAGCAGATCGGCGCGGCCCCACAGGCAGCCGATGCCCGTCGGACCGTAAAGCTTGTGCGCGGAGAAGGCGTAGAAGTCGGCGCCCATCGTCGCGACGTCGACCGGCAGCCGCGGAACGGCCTGGCAGCCGTCGAGCAGCAGCAGCGCGCCTTTCGAATGCGCAATGTCCGCCGCGCGCCTCGCGTCCAGGACCGATCCGAGGACGTTCGACACATGCGCGAAAGCCACGACGCGATGCTCTTCGGTGAGCATGGCTTCGGCCGCGTCGAGATCGATGTGCCCGTCGCCGGTCAGGGGCACGGCGTCGACCTCGTAACCGGCGAGCTGCCAGGGAACGATGTTGCTGTGATGCTCAAGCTGCGACAGCAGGACGCGGTTGCGGCTCTCCTTGGGAAGTGAGCGCGCGATAAGGTTGATCGCCTCGGTCGCGCCGCGCGTGAAGATGAGCTCGTTCGGCTGGCCACCGATCAGCTTCGACGCGGCAGCGCGCGATGCTTCATAGCTCGCGGTCATTTCCGCCGAGCGCTCGTAAACGCCGCGGTGAACGGTGGCATAATCGCGCGAATAAGCGGCCGTGACCGCGTTGATTACCGACTGAGGTTTCTGCGCGGTCGCGGCGCTGTCGAGATAATGCCAATTGGCGATCGCCGGGAACTGGTCGCGCACCGACAGCATCGAATTTGATCCTCCCCGGGACGGGGAGGTGGCAGTCCGAAGGACTGACGGAGGGGGCCCGGAGTCTGGCATCACGCCCCCTCCACCATCGAATCTCCGTTCGATGGTTCCCCTCCCCGTTCCGGGGAGGAGCTTACCCTCCGCAGCGCCTCGCGCGCGGCTTCGCAGATCGCATCCGGTTCGCGCGCGCTGTCCCACAGGCCCATGACGAAGCCTTCGAGCAGCAGCGCCCGCGCGCTAGCCGGATCGAGCCCGCGGCTTTGAGCGTAGAATAATTGCATTGCGTCCAGTTCGCCGACGCTCGCGCCGTGCGCGCACTTCACGTCGTCGGCGAAAATCTCGAGCTCGGGCTTGCAGTTCGCGGTCGCTCCACGATCGAGCAGCATGGCTTTGACCGACTGCTCGGCGTCGGTCTGCTGGGCGCCGCGCGCGACTTCGACCTTGCCGAGATAGGAGCCAGCCGCCTTGCCGTTCAGCACGCTGCGGATCGTTTGGCGCGAACGGCCGCCCTCGCCGATGTGCTTGACGTTGGTGACGATCTCGTTGGTCGAAAGGCCGGTGCCGATGTTGGCGCCGAACAGCTCGAACTGCGCGCCTTCCTCGAGGCTCACGTTGAGCTCGATGCGACCGTAGACGGGCGCAATGTTGAGCGCGAACAGCCGCGCCTTCGCTCCCGCTTCGAGCGCGATCTGCACGCGGCGAACCTGCACATCGTCAGCGGTTGGGAGCCACGTCTCCTCGAAGCTCTCGCCTGAGCCGATGGTGAGCGTCACCGGCTCGGCGAACCGCTCCCAAACAGGCTTCAGCGCGTCGAGGTCGGCGTAGCGCCATTCCTCCTGCTTACGGGTTGGGAAGGGCGTCACGCCGCCGCCTCCGCATAGCCGGTGCTCTCGAGGCTCCGCGCCAGTTCGATGTCGCCCGAGCGGGTGATTCGGCCGGCCTGAAGCACATGGACGCGATCGGGCCGCACATGTTCGAGCAGCCGCTCGTAATGAGTGATCAGGAGCACGCCCTTGTCGGCGCTGCGCATGATGCGGTTGATGCCTTCGCCGACGATGCGCAGCGCGTCGATATCGAGCCCGCTGTCGGTCTCGTCGAGCACGGCGAAGCGGGGGCTAAGGATGCCCATCTGGACCATCTCGGCGCGCTTTTTCTCGCCGCCGGAAAAGCCGACATTGACCGGGCGCTTCAGCATGTCCGCGTCCATTTCGAGCAGCTTGGCTTGTTCGCGCGCGAGCTTGATGAAATCGCCGGCGCTCAGCTCGGCTTCGCCGCGCGCGCGGCGCTGCGAATTGAGGCTTTCGCGAAGGAATTGCAGGTAGGATATTCCGGGAATCTCGACCGGATATTGGAAGCCGAGGAACAGCCCCGCCGCGGCGCGCTCGTGCGGCTCCATCGCGAGCAGGTCGCGATCATCAAAGCTGACTCCGCCCTCGCTCACCTCATACCCGGGCCGCCCAGCGAGCACATAAGCGAGCGTCGACTTGCCCGACCCGTTCGGGCCCATGATGGCGTGGACTTCGCCCGCGGGCACGTCCAAGGACAGGCCGTTCAGGATCGGCTTATCGGCGACCGTCGCGTGGAGGTTGGTGATCTCAAGCACTAGCCGACGCTTCCTTCCAAACTGATCCCGAGCAATTTCTGCGCCTCGACAGCGAACTCCATCGGCAGCTGCTTCAGCACCTCGCGGGCGAACCCATTGACGATCAGCGCGACGGCGCTTTCCGCGTCGAGCCCGCGCGACATCGCGTAGAACAACTGGTCTTCGCTGATCTTCGACGTGGTCGCTTCATGCTCGATCGTCGCGGTCGGATTCTTGACCTCGATATAGGGCACGGTGTGCGCGCCGCAGTCGCTGCCGAGCAGCAGCGAATCGCACTGGGTGAAATTGCGCACATTCTCCGCGCGCGGGAGTACGCGCACCAGCCCGCGATAGGTGTTGTTCGAGCGGCCGGCGCTGATGCCCTTGGAGACGATGGTCGAGCGCGTGTTGGCGCCGATGTGAATCATCTTGGTCCCGGTGTCGGCCTGCTGGCGGTTGTTGGTCAGAGCGACCGAATAGAATTCGCCGACGCTGCCATCGCCCTTCAAAATGCAGCTCGGATACTTCCAGGTGATCGCGCTTCCGGTCTCGACCTGCGTCCAGCTGACCTTCGAGCGGTCGCCCGAGCAGAGCGCGCGCTTGGTGACGAAGTTGAAGATCCCGCCGCGCCCTTCCTTGTCGCCCGGATACCAATTCTGGACGGTGGAATATTTTACCTCGGCGTCTTCATGCGCGAAGATCTCGACCACTGCGGCGTGCAGCTGGTTCTCGTCGCGCATCGGCGCGGTGCAGCCTTCGAGGTAGGAGACGTAGGCGCCTTTGTCGGCGACGATCAGGGTGCGCTCGAACTGGCCCGTGTTCTCGGCATTGATTCGGAAATAAGTGCTGAGCTCCATCGGGCAGCGGACGCCCTCGGGCACGTAGACGAAGGTGCCGTCGCTGAAGACCGCGCTGTTGAGGCAGGCGAAGTAGTTATCGCGCTGCGGAACGACGCTGCCGAGATATTTCTTCACCAGCTCCGGATGCTCGCGGATCGCCTCGGAGATGGAGAGGAAGATGACCCCGGCCTTCTTCAGTTCCTCGCGGAAGGTGGTCGCGACGGAAACGCTGTCGAACACCGCGTCGACCGCGACCTTCGCGGCGCCTTCGACGCCGGCGAGCACCTTCTGCTCCTCGATGGGAATCCCCAGCTTCTCGTAGGTGCGGCGGATTTCGGGGTCGAGCTCGTCCAATGACGCGAGCTTCGGCTTCGCCTTGGGTGCGGCGTAATAATAAGCGTCCTGGTAATCGATCTCGGGGATGTCGAGCTTGGCCCAGGTCACTTCCTCCATCTCGAGCCAGGCGCGATACGCCTTCAGGCGCCAGTCGAGCATCCAGGCTGGTTCGCTCTTCTTGCCCGAGATGAAGCGGACCGTATCTTCGTTGAGGCCCTTGGGCGCGAATTCCTGCTCGACGTCGGAGACGAAGCCCCATTCGTAATCCTGCGCGATCTTGTCGCGCAGCTCGCGGTTCTTGACGGCCTCGTTCATCGCGCCAACTCCGTCAAATTGACCGCGCCGAGCGCGCCGCGAACCGCCCTGCCGACCACGCCGATGTGCGGCTTAACCCGGCAATGCGCGTCGAGGATGCATTCGTGATTGTTCGAATCCGAGCACATGGTGAGCGCAATCGGCCCTTCGACCGCCTCGACGATGTCGGCGAGGCTGATCTCGCTGGCCGGCCGCGCCAGGGCAAATCCGCCGCCTACGCCGCGCGAGCTCGACAATAGCCCGGCAGTCGCCAGCTGGCCCATCAATTTCTGCGCGGTCGGGAGCGGGACTCCGGTGTCGGCCGACAGCTCGGTCGCGCTGAGGCGCGCCCCCGCTTCGCGGCGGGCAGCGGCGGTCATCAGGACGACCGCATAATCGGCGAGGTGGCTCAGGCGCATGTCTAATTCGGACTTCTTTAGTCCGATTTAGTGCGTTGCGAGGGAAAACTCAACCTCGCGACTCGTCATTGCGAGGAGCCCCGGACCTGATCCGGGGCGACGCGGCAATCCAGACTGGATTGGTTGACCTGCCGTCGTCTATCGACTCGCTTCGCTCGCAATGACAGACCGCGCGCGTGAACCTTTACTCCTTCATCCGCCCGTTCGCCTTCGCGCTAGACGCCGAGAGGGCGCATCGGCTGACCGTGAAGTCGCTGAGGATATTGCCGCCGAGGAGGCCGCCCGATTTTCCGGCCTCGCTGAAGACACGCGTCGCGGGAATCGACTTCCCGACGCCGATCGGCCTGGCCGCCGGCTTCGACAAGGATGCCGAAGTCCCGGAACAGATGCTCTCGCTCGGCTTCGGCTTCGTCGAGGTCGGCACGCTGACGCCGCTTCCCCAGGGCGGGAATCCCAGGCCCCGGCTGTTTCGCCTTGGGGAAGATCGCGCGGTGATCAATCGAATGGGTTTCAACAATGGCGGGCAGCCCGCGGCCTATGGGCGTCTTCAGCTCGACCTTCGGCTGCCCGGCATCATCGGGGTCAACGTGGGTGCCAACAAGGACAGCAAGGACCGAATCGCCGATTACGTGAGCGGCGTCAGGGCGATGAGCGTGGTGGCGCATTATCTGACGATCAACGTCAGCTCGCCCAATACGCCGGGGCTTCGCGGGCTCCAGGACGAAGGCGCGCTTGAGGAGTTACTTTCGGCGGTGAGAGAAGTCCGCAGCAAAAAGCCCATCTTTCTCAAGGTCGCGCCGGACCTCCAGCCGGGCGATCCGGAGCGAATCGTCAAGGCGGCGATCGACCACGGAATCGACGCACTGATCGTTTCGAACACCACCGTCTCGCGGCCACCTCTCAAATCGAAATATGCAGGAGAACAGGGCGGTCTTTCCGGCGCGCCGCTGAAGACGCTGGCGCTCGACGCGCTGCGCAAATTCCGCAGTGCGAGCGGCGGAGGAATCCCTTTGATTGGGGTCGGCGGCATTGCCAGCGCGGACGACGCGTGGGAGCGGATTCGCGCGGGCGCCAGCCTGGTGCAGCTCTACACCGCGATGGTTTACGACGGCCCGGGCATCGCGCGCCGCATCGCGTTCGGCCTCGCGCAACATCTCAAGCGCGAAGGCTTTGCCAGCATCGGCGAGGCGGTTGGGTCCGAAAAACCCTAGTGCTGAAGAATTAGCATCACACCCTCCCGGCGTGGGTCGGCGGCGCCGTCGATCCGGCCGTCGCGGATGAGCACTCCAGTGAGGCCGGAATCCTCGCCCTGGCCGGGTTTCAGGTCGATCCCCCGCTGCCGCAGGCCTTCCAGGATCGCGGGCGGGAATTTCGTCACTTCACCTTGGAAATTCGGCCCGCGCGCGACGAGGTTCGGGGCCGCCAGCGCATCGGCCATACTCATGTTCCAGTCGACGGACGCAACCAGCGAATGGGCCACATAGGCCAGGATCGCATTGCCCCCCGCAGAGCCGATTGCACCGGCGAACGTGCCGTCGCGGGTCAGCAGGATCGAGGGCACCATCGATGATCTCGGGCGCTTGCCTGCCGCGACCGCGTTCGCCACCGGGCGGCCTTGCGCGTCGACCGGGGAGAAGGAGAAATCGGTCAGCTGGTTGTTGAGGAAGAAGCCGTCGACCATCCGCCCGGTGCCGAAGATGCTCTCCACCGTGGTCGTCATCGACACGACATTGCCCTCGGCATCGCGGACGATGAAGTGCGACGTCCCGGTCGGCTCCAACGTGTTGTCCTTCGCCATCAGCGGCGCGAGCTCCGGACGTCCGGCCTCGGGCGGCGGGCCTGCCGTCGGGCCGATCAGCCGGGCACGCGACGCGACATAAACGGGATCGATCATGCCTTTGACGGGCACGGTCACGAACGCCGGATCGCCGACATATTTGTCGCGGTCGGCGTACATCAGCCGGCTCGCCTCGGCGAACAGATACCAGGCCTGGGGGTCGTTCGGGCCGCGGTTGGCGATGTCGGTCCGGTCGAGCATCATCATGAGCTGTATGAGTCCGACTCCGCTCGATGGCGGGGGGGGAGCGCACAGGACGTACACTCGAAACGGCCCGCACACCGGCTCCCGCTTGATGGGCTTGTACGCCGCGAGGTCGGCGATGGTCATCGACCCCGCGAGCGGACCGGCATGGGTGCGCGCGACGATCTTCGCTCCCGTCGATCCAGCGTAGAGTGCATTGGGGCCCTGCGCGGCCAGGCGGCGCAGGAAGTCGCCGTAGGGCTTGTTCACCAGCCGGTCTCCGGCGTTCAACAAGCTGCCGTCGGGCTTCGAGAAATAAGCGATCACGTCCGGCTGTTGGTTTTCCGCATAATCGGCGTGGATCATCCCCTCGAGCCGCGGGCTGACGACGAAGCCTTGGTCGGCGGTCCGCTCCGCATCGCCGAAC
>JBKPOO010000089.1:0-21167 GCA_046733175.1 Pseudomonadota bacterium | reverse complement strand
TTCATCACGTCGGGACTGAGGCTCGATTACTGGCGGATCACCGACGGCCATTTGTTCGAAAAGACAATCGCGACTGGCGCCGTGCAACGCGACGACCATTATGATTCGCGCTCGGGTTGGCTGCCGACTGCTCGCGCGGGTTTGGAGGTCCCTGCTGGGACCGGGTTCAGTCTTCGCTCCGCCGCCTATCTCGGTTGGCGCATGCCGACGCTCAACGAATTGTTCCGGCCATTCCGTGCCGGGCTCGACGCCACGGCCGCCAATCCGGGCCTGGAACCCGAACGCCTCGCGGGTGCCGAGGCAGGCTTCGATTATCGACGCGGCAATATCCGCCTTTCGCTGTCGGGATTCGTCAACCGGCTGAAAGACGCGATCGCGAACGTAACTCTCGGTCAGGGGCCCGGGATGTTTGCAGGTGTCGGCTTCGTCGCGGCCGGCGGAACTTACCGCCAACGTCAGAATGTCGATGCCGTGAAAGCGCGTGGAATCGAAGCGTCGGCGCAATGGACACGCGGGCCATGGTCCGTAACGGCCGCCGCGAGCGTGACGCACGCCCGGATAGAGGCAAGCGGCGCCGCAGCTTTCCTCGATGGGCTGAGACCGGCTCAAACCCCCAAATTCGCGGGGACATTGGCCGGGGGCTGGGAACGGGACGGCAAAGGCGCGCAACTCATCGTGCGCCGCGTCGGCGCCCAATTTGAAGACGATCTCAACTTGCGCACGCTGAAGGGAGCGACGACGATCGATGCGTACGCGTCATGGCCGCTCACGAGGCGATTGCTGGTCGTTGCGCGCGGCGAGAACCTGACCAACGCGCTCGTAATGGCGGGGATAGGCAATGATGGTTCGGTGGAGCGCGTGACACCGCGGACGCTTTGGATCGGCCTGCGGCTAAAATGATGCCAATTGGATATTGCCGCCACCGATGAGCCGTAATTAACGCGATTTTGCTCGGCAACCCATACGAGGAAGACCGGGCAATATTCTCCGTCATTTTTTGCCGCATTTTCGGACACCGGCGCTCCGTCTCCCGCGCGCGGTGCGTGAAGGGCGTATGGCGAAGCCGTTGCAAGCGGTGCGGCGCAAGCCTGTTTCGAGTCCGTTCTTCGAAGTGGCGAGAAGTCGATTGAAACAGCCCGAAACAGCAGTTCGCTAACTTCGATCAGCATTGTGAACCGCGCTTACAGCCGTGCGTTAGGGGGCGGCTGTTCACACAGGGAGAGTAAAATGCCGACCACCAAGAGCGGCGGTTCCAAGCGCGGTTTCGCGGCGATGGATCCTGCTAAGCAGCGGGAAATTGCAAGCAAGGGCGGCAAGGCCAGTCACGGCGGCGGGCGCAGACCAAGCACCAGCCGCTAGACGACCCTATACCCTCGTGCGAGCGCCGGCGCACACCCCCCGCGCCGGCGCTCCTGTATTTTGAGCAACCGGCCGGTCGGCGCTAGCGTTACGTTGGCGATATGTACCGCCCCGACCTCGATACTCGCGACAAGAGCGGCGCCATCGCGGCAGTCGTCGCGATTCATGCGGCGTTGCTGTTCGCGTTCCTGAATCTGTCGGGAAAGATGCCGCTGGCCGGCAACGACAGCGTGCTTCGCCTGTTCAACATCGATCAGAGCAAGCCGCCGCCACCACCTCCGCCGCCTCCCGCGCAGCTGCAGGCGAAGCCCAAGGAAAAGGAAGGCGGATCGGCGCCCAAGAACGTCAAGAGCGAAGCGACCCCGGTCGTCGCGCCCAAGCCGCCCATCGTCATTCCGCAGCCGCCGAAGATCGCGACCAGCGAGACCCCGCGTCAAGGGACTGCTCCCACACAGGGTGCGTCGAACGTGCCGGGGCCAGGAACCGGAGCTGGCGGACAGGGCACGGGCACGGGCAGTGGAGCAGGCGGCGCGGGCCCAGGCGGCGGAGGCGGAGGCGTGGCAACTCCGGCAAGCCTCGTTCGGGGCATCAGCGGGCGTGATTATCCGTCAGGCGTGCGCCAGCGATGGCCGCGCGGCGGCGTCATTTTCCTGCGCCTCAGGATCGAGCCCAACGGCCGTCCGAGCCGCTGCGACGTGATGCGTTCCTTCGGTGACTCGCTCGCGGACCAATGGACCTGCTCGCTGGTGATGGAGCGCGCCGCGTTTCGGCCGGCCCTCGATGCGCGCGGAGTGCCGGTTTCCGCCTGGTTCGGCTACAAGCAGGTCGACATCGGCCGCTGATTCCTTCTAGGCGCAATTCCCATGATCGAAGCGGAATGGTGGGAGTACGACTCCCTCGATGAACTGGCGGACGCCGTCGCCGGTGACATCGGATTCATCGTCGAAAGCGCGGTTGACGCCCGAAATGCCTCGCTGATTGCGGTGCCGGGCGGCAAGACGGGCCCGGCCATCTTCCCGAAGATCGCCGGCCAGCAGCAGCAGTGGAAGCGCGTAACCGTCATTCCGACCGACGATCGCCTCGTCCCGATGGACAGCGAGCTGTCGAACGTACGCGCCATTGCAAAGGCATTCCTTCCGGCCGGCGCTCGGGTCGTCCCGATCACCGCCGACATCGCCGACTATAAGCTCGCCGGGAATTCCGCCGACGCCCGGTTGCAGGATCTGTCTTGGCCGCCCGACCTCGTCTGGCTCGGAATGGGTGCCGATGGGCACACGGCGTCGATCTTCCCCGGCCCCGACATGCAGGACGCGCTCGATGCACCGAAAGCGCGGCGAGCGGTCGGAGTCATGCCCGATCCGCTGCCTGCGGAAGCCCCCGTCGCCCGCGTCACTCTGACGCGCTCCGCGATCCTCTCCGCGCGAACGATCCTGATTACGGTTACTGGAGACGCGAAGCGGGAGCTGCTGGAGGGCGCAATCTCCGATGGGCAAAGCTCGAAGCTGCCGATCGGGCGGGTCCTCGCCGAGGCCGAGCAGCCGATCGACATTCATTGGTGCCCCTAGGGTTCAAACTTCCTCTAACGGCTTTCCCGCAGTCTCTTTGAGGAATAGCAAAGAGACGACCAGCGAAATGGCCGTGAACACGACCGCGTACCACAGGCCGGTGTAGATATTGCCGGTGACAGCGACGAGCGCGAAGCTGGTAACGGGCAGGAAGCCCCCAACCCAGCCCGTGCCGACGTGATATGGGAAACTCATCGCAGTGTAGCGCACCCTCGTCGGGAACATCTCGACCAGCGCCGACGCCTGCGGGCCGTAAAGCGCGGTCGCCGCAACGGTGAAGGCCAGCAGGATCAGGATGAGCACGGTCATGTTCGCCCGGGCGGGGTCTGCGGATTTGGGATAGCCGGCGGTCTGCAGCCCCGCCCCGATCGCTTCACCGGTCTTCGATTTGAGCGCTTTGAGCTCGGGTCCCCGTAGGCCTTGCCCGCCCTCGATCAGAACTGTGCTGTTGCCGACGACAACGCGCGTTTGCCGGTCAGCTGACTCCCGCGTGCTGTAGGAAATGCCTTTGGTGACGAGCGTCGACTTCGCGATGTCGCACGCGCTGACGAACTTGGCGGTGCCGACCGGATCGAACTGGACCGAGCAGCTGGCGGGATCGGTCTCCACCATGACGGGTGTGGCGCGCTGAGCGGCAACGAGCGCGGGATTCGCCGCTTCCGCGATCCAGTGCGACGCTGGGAAATAGAGCAGCAGCGCGAGCGCCATTCCGCCGACCATCACGGGCTTCCGGCCGACGCGGTCGCTCAGCCAGCCGAAGTAGACGTAGAGCGGAGCGCTGACGACGGTCATCACGATCAGCAGCAGGTCCTTGGTCTGCCCGGGAAGCCCGAGCGACTTTTCGAGGAACACCTGCATGTAGAAAAAGGTGAAGTACCAGACGGCGCCCTGAGCGCACATGATCCCGAAGAAGGCGATGAGGACTCGCTTCAAATTTTCGGGGTTGGCGAAGGATTCGCGAAGCGGCGCCTTGGTGACTGCGCCTTCCTCCTGCAGCTTGGCGAAGTGCGGGCTTTCGGCAAGTTTGGCGCGCATCCAGACCGAAATTGCGAGCAGCACGACGGAAACCAGGAACGGAATTCGCCAGCCCCATGCGGCGAACGCGTCTTCCCCGAGCGACGTGCGCGCCGCGACGATCACAAGAAGTGCCGCGAGCAGGCCGAACGAAGCGGACGACTGGATCCACCCCGTGGCGCTACCCCGCCTGTCGTTAGGCGCGTGTTCGGCGACGTAGATCGCCGCTCCGCCATATTCTCCGCCGAGCGCGATACCCTGCAGGATTCGAAGGAGAATCAGGAGTGTGGGACCGAGCGTGCCGGCTTGAGCATAAGTGGGGAGAAAGCCGATGAGGAAGGTCGCACCGCCCATCAGGCTGACGGTGATCAGGAACGCGCCCTTGCGGCCCAGCCGGTCTCCGACCACTCCGAAGATGAGCGCGCCCAGCGGCCGGAAGGCGAAGCCGGCGGCGAACAACGCCAGCGCGGCGATCAGCGCCGGGGTCGGGTCGAGCCCCGCGAAGAAAACCTTCGAAATGACCGGCGCGAGCGAGCCGAAAATGAAGAAGTCATACCATTCGAACGTGGTGCCCGCCGACGAGGCGATGACCACGCGGGCCATGGACCAGGGCTTGTGGTGGTGCGGTCTGGCTACGCTCGCCATCTGAACTCCCCTCGGCCAGAGGGATAGCAGTGCTGCCCGATCAGTCCAGCTTCCGGATGGTCCCGTCGACGCTTGCGAACTTCAGGCCGAACTTGCGGACGACGACATGGTTCGACAGCGTCCGACCGTCCGCCTGCAGGTCGATCTGTTGCACGACCTTCAACCCGCCCTTCATCGTATAGCGGATCACCGATCGCCGGCCGTTCACCGTCACGTCGACGGGTCCGGTCGCATCGCTGAGGATTCCGTTGAAATGGGCGGGACCGGTGCGTCGCATGATCCATTTGCGTGTCCGAACCGGCTTGCCCTCCTCGCGCACTGTGTCGATCAGTACGAAATCGCCGCGATCGCCTTTCCCGCCGACGCTGTCGACGAGGAGCCGAGCCGGTCGTTTAAAGGCGATCTTCATCACATTGTCGGCATGCGTGCGCCCGGTGAAGAATGCGGTCATGTCCAGCGCCGGGGACGCCGCAAGCGCCATTGCGACAGCCGCTATTGCACTCATTGCCGTCCGGCGAGCAACGCGTCGACGACACTCGGGTCGGCCAGCGTCGACGTATCGCCAAAGCCTTCCTCCGCGCCTTCGGCGATCTTGCGCAGGATCCGGCGCATGATCTTGCCCGAGCGGGTCTTGGGAAGCGCGGGGGTGAAGTGGATTTTCTCCGGCGCCGCCAATGCGCCGATTTCCTTGCGGACTTCCTGGTTAAGCTCCTTACGCAGCTCGTCCGATCCGTCTTCGCCGGCATTTAGCGTGACGAAGGCGTAGATTGCCTGGCCCTTGATATCGTGCGGATAGGCCACGACGGCCGCCTCGGCGACCTTGGGATGGGCGACGAGCGCGCTCTCGACCTCCGCGGTGCCGACCCGGTGGCCGGAAACGTTGATCACATCGTCGACGCGGCCGGTGATCCAATAATAGCCGTCCTCGTCACGGCGGCAGCCGTCGCCGGTGAAATAGAGCCCCGGATAGGCCGTGAAATAAGTCTGGAAGAAGCGCTCGTGGTCTCCCCAGACGGTGCGCATCTGGCCGGGCCAGGAGGCGGCGATGCACAGATTGCCGCTTGCCGGCCCTTCGAGGACGTTGTGGTTGGGATCCAGCAGGAGCGGCTTTATCCCTGGCAGCGGCTTCGTCGCGCTTCCCGGTTTCATGTCGATCGCTCCGGGTAGGGGCGAGATCAGGGCCGCTCCGGTCTCCGTCTGCCACCATGTGTCGACGATTGGGCAGCGACCGTCGCCGACCACTCGCCAATACCATTCCCAAGCCTCCGGATTGATGGGTTCGCCGACCGTCCCGAGCAGGCGCAGCGACTTGCGCGAATGGCGCTTCACCGGCTCCTCGCCTTCGCGCATCAAAGCCCGGATCGCGGTCGGGGCGGTGTAGAAGATGGTAACTCCAAGCCGGTCGACCGTGTCCCAGAAGCGCCCGAAGTCCGGATAGTTGGGAACGCCATCGAACATCACGCTGGTCGCCCGCATCATCAGCGGGCCGTAGACGACGTAGCTGTGGCCGGTGATCCAGCCGATGTCGGCCGTGCACCAGAAAATATCGTCGGGGCGATAGTCGAAAATCCAGTCGAACGTCGTCGCGGCCCAGACGGAATAACCGCCGGTGGTGTGAACGACGCCCTTGGGCTTTCCGGTCGAGCCCGAGGTATAGAGGATGAACAGGGGATCTTCCGCGTTCATCAGCTCGGGCTCGCAGTCGGTCGACAGGCTATCGCGCACGGCTGAGTAAGAAATGTCGCGGCCGTCTTTCATCGCGACGTCCGCACCGGTGCGCGTAACGACGATGACCGTCGGCACGTCACCTTGTTCGAGCGCGGTATCGACGTTGCGCTTCAAGGGGATCTTCTTGCCGCCCCGAACGCCCTCGTCCGCGGTGATCACGGCGCTCGCGCCGCAATCGGCGATGCGCCCGGCAACGCTCTCGGGCGAAAAGCCGCCGAACACGACCGAATGGATCGCGCCGATCCGCGCGCAGGCAAGCATCGCCGCTGCCGCCTCCGGGATCATCGGCATGTAGATCATCACACGGTCGCCGCGCTTGATCCCGCGGGACTTCATCAGGTTCGTGAAGCGGCACGTCTCCTCGTAGAGCTCGCGGTAGCTCCAGGCATGGCCGGTCCCGGGCTCATCGGGCTCGAAGATGAGCGCCGTGCGGTCGCCGTGTTCGGCGAGATGGCGATCCAGGCAATTGACGGAGAGATTCAGCTCGCCGTCGGAATACCATTGGATGCCGAAGTTGGCCTCCTCGAACGACCAGTCGCCGGCGCGGGTCGGGAACCTGTTCCACGTCAGCCGCTTCGCCTGGTCGAGCCAGAAGCGGTCGGGATCCGACCGCTCAAGATCGTTGAGCTCAGCGAGCTCGTGCGGGCCGATCCGAGCGTTGAAGCCTTCGGGGACCGGATGGATGGCTTCGCTCACAGCCCCCGGTCCATGTCGATCACGAAGCGGTAGCGGACGTCGCCTTTGACCATCCGATCCCACGCCTCGTTGATCTCGCCGGGGCCGATATGTTCAACTTCGGGAAGCACGCCCTTTTCGGCGCAGAAGTCGAGCATTTCCTGGGTCTCCGCGAGTCCCCCGATCAGCGATCCGGCGATCACCCGGTTGCGCATTGCGAGCGCTCCGCCATGCACGCCCTCGAGCATGTCGATCGCGCCGACGATCACCATCACGCCGTTCGGCTTGAGCAAGTTCAGATACGGTCCCACATCGTGCGCTACTGGAATCGTGTTGAGGATGAAGTCGAAACGGTCGGCCGCGGCGTCCATTGCCGCCTGATCGCTCGAGATCAGGACGTCATGCGCCCCGAGCTCGCGCGCGTCCTCGCCCTTCTCAGGCGAGGTGGTAATCATCGTGACTTCGGCCCCCATTGCGGCCGCGAGCTTGACGCCCATGTGCCCAAGACCGCCCAAACCGGCAATTCCGACCTTCTGGCCGGGGCCGACGCCAAACTTCCTGAGCGGCGAATAGGTCGTGATGCCCGCGCACAGCAAGGGCGCTGCTCGGCTGGCGTCGAGGTTCTCGGGGAGTCGGCAGACGAACTCTTGTCGCACAACGATATGGTCGCTGTAGCCGCCCTGAGTGACCGAGCCGTCCCGCAAGTCCTTGCCGGCATAGGTCATTACCCAGTTCGGGCAGAATTGCTCGTGGCCCGCCTTGCAATGCTCGCAGGTCTGGTCGCTGTCGACCAGGCAGCCGACGGCCGCGCGATCCCTGACCTTGAACTTGGTCACGGCCGAGCCGACGCCAGTCACCAGGCCGACGATCTCGTGGCCGGGGACCATCGGGTAGACGCTCATGCCCCAATCGTTGTGGGCCATGTGCAGGTCGGAATGGCAGATCCCGCAATGGGTGATCTTGATGGCCACGTCATCCGGCCGGAGCGAACGCCGTTCGATAGTCATGGGCTCTACGGCGGCTTCAGCGCTGGTGACTCCAAAGGCTTGGGCTTGCCGCGGCTGGTTCAGGGTTTCAGTCGGAGAAGGCTGCAGAGTCGTCGCCATTGTGACCTCCTATCGTGATCGTTCCAATATCCGCTTGGCCTGGATCAGGTGCGGGCGATCGACCATTTTCCCGTCGACGCTCAACACGCCCGCGTCGGGATGTGCTTCGAATGCGGCGACGATCGCTTCGGCGCGCCGGATATCGTCGCCCGACGGCGTGAAAGCGGCATTGATGATCGGGACCTGCGCGGGGTGGATCGCCAGCTTTCCGGTGAAGCCCTCGCGGGCTGCCGCCTCGGCCTCGCGCTTGAGGCCCTCGTCATCCCGAAAGTCGGCGAAAACTCCGTCGACCGGCTGGACGCCCGCAGCGACCGCTCCGGCAAGGCATAAGGATCGCGCCATGCGATAGGTGAAGCTCAAGCTTCCGTCGGCGTCATATTTGGAGGCAGCGCCGAGCGCCGCTGACAGATCCTCCGCGCCCCAGCTCATCGCCGCAAGGGGCAAGGCGGGGTCGCTATAGGACAGAAGGCCGAACAGGCTCGCCGCGGTCTCGGTCACGATCGCGTGAATCGGGATGGTGCCCGTACGGTGCGACAGTTCCATGACATCCGCGCCGCTCTCGGTCTTGGGAAGCACGATGCCGTGGATGTCCGCGATCCCGAGCAATTCGAGATCGTCCTTGTGAAATTCGGATCCGAGCGGGTTGATGCGGACCCACCATAAGGGACCGCCTGAGCGCTTGGACAGGTTCTTCAGGATATCGCGCGCGGCGGCTTTCTGCTGCGGGACAACGCTGTCCTCGAGATCGAAAATGATCGCATCGGCCTCGCTCTCGAGCGCCTTGCCGACCTTCTTGTCGCTGTCCGCCGGCACGAACAGCCAGCTTCGCGGGTCGCTCATGACTTCTTCTGGAGAAGCGCGGTGCGCGTGCACTCGCACACCAGCTCATCGCGCTGGTTGAACGCGCGAAGCGACCAGGTCACGATGCCTGCGTTGGGGCGCGACTTACTTTCGCGCAGATCGATGCACTCGCTTTCGCAGCGAAGCGTGTCGCCGGCGAACACAGGCTTCGGGAAGACGACCTTGTCGTAGCCCAGATTGGCGACGAGCGTGCCGAGCGTCGTATCGTGGACGCTGATTCCGATCAGCAGGCTGAACGTGAAGCAGCTGTTGACGAGCGGCTTGCCGAACTCGGTCTTTGCCGCGGCTTCATAATCGAGGTGGAGCGGCTGCGGATTGTGGGTCAGCGTCGTGATAAGGACATTGTCGGTCTCAGTGACCGTGCGGGTGATCGCGTGGGCGACCTTGTCGCCAACCTGCCACTCGTCGAAATAGCGCCCTGGCATAAGGCCGCTCTAGAGCGACCGCCCGGCAAAGCAAAGTCAGGCGATCTTGCTTCGCGTGAGGCGGCCCTTGAGCTCGCACATGCCGATTCGGTCGACGGCGCCCGCCGGGTCGCTGGAACGGGTCACGTTCGCGACGTGGCCAAGGATCTGCCCGCCGATGTCGATGGTCTGGAGCGCGGTCATGTGCCGGCTGACGACCAAGGGGTCGGCCGCCAAGATATCGCCCATCTGGTCGAGCATCCGGCGGACATATTCCAGCTCCTCGGCGAGCCGAAGCTGCAAAGGGTCATGAGTCGGAATGAGCGCCGCCGGCAACGGCGGAGGATCGCGCCGGATCGAGCGGCGCTCCTCCGGAGCGCCTTCGGACGGCGAGCGCTCGCGCGCTTCCGCGCGATATTGCGCCTGGATCGCGTCGCAACGCGACTGTCGCAGATGCGCGGGTGCGCCAAGATAGGCATCTGGTTTCAAGTCCGTCCCCCGGTTTGGCGGCGGACATAGTCAACGACCCGTAAAGAAAGGATTTTACATCCGAAATGGAAGCAAAATTTCTGCCGCCGCTTCGGTGATCGCATCTCCGTCGAGGCGATAGGTCGAATAAAGATCGGCGAGACTGCCGGTCTGTCCGAACTTCTCCACGCCGAGTGGAGCGACGCGTTGGCCCAAAACCCCGCCGATCCAGGACAAGGACGCAGGAGCGGCGTCTGCGAGGGTGACGAGGCCGGCCGACGAGGCGAGGCGCGACAAAAGCTGCTCGACGTGGCTTGGCTTGCGCTCGCCGGCCCAGCGAGACGCCTGCGCCGCGGTCCAGCCACGGTGGAGCAAATCGGGCGACGTGACGGCGAGTAGGCCGAGCTCGGGAATGTCCTCGCGAAGCTCCTCCCAGGCCGCGAGGGCCTCCGGCGTGACCGCGCCCATGGCGACGATGGCGGCCTCGGCATTGGGCCCCGGCTCGCGCAGCCAATAGCCCCCGGCGAGCGCGCCTTCGCGCCAACTCTGGTCGTTTCGTTCGACTTGGCTGATGCTGCGGGTCGACAGGCGAAGGTAGGTGCTTTCGCCTTGTGGGTCGTCGATCAGGCGGAACGCCTCTTCGATCATGGCCGCGAGCTCGTCGGCGTAAGCAGGTTCGTAGTGACGCAGGCCCGGCTGTCCGAGCGCGATCAGCGGCGGATTGATCGACTGGTGCGCGCCGCCTTCGGGGCCGAGCGTGATGCCGCTTGGAGTGGCGACGAGCAGGAAACGCGCATCCTGGTAACAAGCGTAGTTCAGGGCATCGAGGCCTCGGGCAATGAAGGGGTCGTAGAGCGTTCCAACCGGAAACAGCCGCTCGCCGAAGAGATCCCCGGACAGGCCGGCCGCCGCCAGCATCAGGAAGAGATTGGATTCCGCGATGCCGAGCTCGATATGCTGGCCTTTATTGGTCGCCGACCATTTTTGCGCTGAAGCAATTTTTTCCGTCGCAAAAATATCAGTGATTTCACTCCTTCGGAACAGTCCGCGCTGGTTCACCCATGCGCCGAGGTTCGTCGAAACCGTCACGTCAGGCGAAGTCGTCACGATACGATCGGCCAGTTCGCCACCGGCCTTGGACAGATCGAGCAGGATGCGGCCGAATGCCGCTTGGGTGGATTGTTCGTCGCCCGCGGGCGTCGGGATGGCCGGAACGGCGACGGAACCGAAGCTGCGGCCGCGTTTCTCGCGCGCGATGCGGCTGCGTTCTAAAAGCGCTTCCGCGCCCGGGCGCGCATTGTCGCCGACGCTTTCGAGCGGCTCCCATTCCTGGCCCTCGCGGACTCCCATCGCCTCGCGCCAAGCGGCCATTTGGGTCGGGTTCATGAGCCCCGCGTGATTGTCCTTGTGGCCGGCGAAGGGCAGCCCGTAGCCCTTGATCGTCCAGGCGATGAACAAGGTCGGGACGTCGTCCTGCGCCGCGTCGAACGCCTCGACCAGGGATTCCATGCAATGCCCGCCAAGGTCGGTGAACAGCGAGGCCAGCGCAGCATCGTCATATTGCTTCAGGAACGGTCCCGCGGACTTGCCGACCGCGGCTTCAATCCGTGAACGCCACGCGGCCCCGCCCTGATAATGCAGTGCGGAAAGCTCCGCGTTGGGCAACTGCTCGAACCAGGCCTTCAGTCTTGGGTTCGTATCGAGGGCGGCTCTAAGCTTCTTGCCGTAACGCAATTCGACGACGCGCCAGCCGCAGCTTCGGAAAATCTCATCGAACCGCTCGAACATTCGGTCCGCGCTCGTCGCGTCGAGGCTCTGGCGGTTATAGTCGACGATCCACCACAGGTTGCGCACATCGTGCTTGGCGCCTTCGATGATCGCTTCGTAGATATTGCCCTCGTCGAGCTCGGCATCGCCGATCAGCGCGACGAAGCGGCCGCGGTCCTCCTCCTTCATCCGACCGTGAGCCGTCAGATAATCCTGGATCAGGCTCGCAAAGAGCGTGATCGCCACCCCGAGGCCAACGGAGCCGGTCGAAAAATCGACTGGAATCCCGTCCTTGGTTCGGCTCGGATAGCTCTGCGCCCCGCCAAGCCCGCGAAAATTCTTGAGTGCCTCGCGCGATTGGCTCCCCAGCAAATAATGGATCGCATGCAACACGGGGCCGGCGTGCGGTTTCACCGCGACGCGGTCGTTCGGCCCGAGCGCATGGAAGTAAAGCGCGGCCATAATGGCGGTCATGGAGGCACAGCTCGCCTGGTGCCCGCCGACTTTCAGGCCGTCATCATTGGGCCGGATATGGTTGGCGTGGTGAATCGTCCACGCCGACAGCCAGCGCAGCCGTTCTTCCAGTATCTTGAGCGCTTCGATGTCGGTCGCGATGGGCTTCAGCATCGGGCGGCTCTAGCCCCAGTCTCAGGCGTCTGAAATAGTCGTAAACCGGTCGATCGTGTCGAAGATGTCGGAAATTCCGGCCTTTTCGTCGTCGCTGAGCTCGGGCCGCCAAAGATCGAACAGCAGGACGATGCGCGTTTCGCCGCTTTCGTTCTTCGCCTCATGCTCCAGGCTGTCGTCGAAGATCAACAATTTCCCCTCTTCCCACTGGCGTGTCTCGTTGCCGACTCGAAGCCAGCAACCCTCGGGAACGATCAGGGGCAAATGCGCGATCAACCGGCAATTCAACATTCCGCGGTGGGGCGGAATATGCGCGCCCGGCGTCAGTTTTGAAAAAAGCACTGACGGCGTTTTGGCGCCAATTCGCGTCAACGGAACTTTGTCCAGCGCCTCCATCGTTCGCGGGCAGCGCGAGGCATTCTGCTCGACCCTCTGGCCGTCACGCCACAGATAGAGGGCCGTCCAGCTCGGATCGTCATGGAGGCCGTGGAACTCGCGCCTCGGACGGTGGGGGGTGTCCTCTATATAAGGCTGGAAGTCGGCACCCTCCGCAAGCAGGCCCTCAAGTTCGGACCTGATTGCAGGAGCCTCCGCCTCGAACGCCGGCACCCAGTCGAATTCCTCGCGCTCGAAGAACTGCCGGTTGGCGAGATACGGAAAATAAAAAGTGCTGGGGCCCTGCAGGAAAAGCTCGCGTCTCCCGCTCATGATGTCCACGGCGTGCCGCAAGCGATCGACCCCGTCGGAAGGCCGATCGGCCACGACGGAGTCCAACGCGTTCATGTAGGCTTCGAGGCTCTGCCGAACGTAGCCGGCCGCAGCGTTCAGACGGGACCGCGTGGCAAAGTCGATGGCGGTCCCTTGCTGCGCCGCGCCCTTCAGCGCCGCTTGATAGAAACTGGTTGCCGACCGGACGTCGTTTCTCGCGGCATAATCGTCGCCCTGCGACAGCAACGTCTCAATCGTTGCGGCCGGAGCCGTGCTCACGCGGCTTCCGCCTTGTCGTGTTCGGTATCGAAGCGCGATTGCGCTTCGTGGATCGCCTCCACATTGTCCAATGCCCAGGTGGCAAGTCCACAGATCGGCTTTTGCAATGAGTGGCCCAGCTCGGTCAGCTCATAATCGACCCGCGGCGGGATGGTCGGCGTCACCGTGCGGCTGACGAGCCCGTCACGCTCGAGATTGCGCAACGTCAGCGTAAGCATGCGCTGCGAAACGCTCGGGATTTCCCGCCGCAACTCATTGAACCGTTTCGACCCGCTGCCGAGCGTCTGGACGACGAGCACGGTCCATTTGTCGCCGATGCGCGAGAGCAAGGTGCTGATCGTCCTGCAGACTGGGTTGCTCGGGTCTTTCATGGCCGGTTCCTTCGGTGTTCCTGTCCCACAAATTTGTTCGCGAACCACAAAAATGTGCGTTCTTGCGGGCGATTCGATGATGGTTATTTAGCGTGCCTCGGTAACAAATCAATACTTAGGAGGCATTAGTGACCATCCTGCATCTCGACGCCAGCATCAATGGCGAGAACAGCGCAAGCCGCGCGATCACGTCGAAGATCGTCGACCAGCTCAAGACTTCGCAGTGGGGCGAGGAAATCGTCTATCGCGATCTCGCCGCGAACCCGCTTCCGCACCTCACGCTCGACGCCTTTGCGGACACCTCGCTGCTCGACGAATTCCTCGCCGCCGACACGGTGGTGATTGGCGCGCCCATGTACAATTTCACGCTTCCGACCCAGCTCAAGGCCTGGATCGATCGCGTCGTGATCGCGGGCCGGACCTTCCGTTACACCGAAAACGGGCCGGAAGGGCTCGCGAAGGGCAAGCGCGTGATTATCGCTCTCGCGCGCGGCGGCTTTTACGACCAGGGTTCGCCCGCCTCTGCGCTCGAGCATCTCGAAAGCTATCTGCGCGGGATCTTCAACTTCATCGGCATCGAGCCTGAGTTCGTCGTCGCCGACGGCCTCAGCGTCAGCCCCGACCAGCGAAAAACCTCAATCGCCCAAGCGCTCGGCGAAACCGTGCGCCTCGCGGCCTGAGTTCCCGAGGCGGCGATCTCCACTCCCCTCTCGCCGCCGCACCCTGAGCCCCGGCGCCTCGTCCCCCTCCTGAGGCGCCGGGGCTCATTTCATGAAGCACTCGCAGCCCTTGCGCGTTCAACGCTGGAAAGGAGACGCATCATGAGCGAACTCAGCGAAAAGCAACGCGACCATGTCGACAGCGACAAGTTCGCCTTTCCCAAGGAGCGCAAGGAGCCGATCCACGACGCAAGCCACGTGCGAAACGCTATTGCGCGATTCAACCAGGTGGAAGGCGTCAGCGACGATGAGCGTGACGCGGCTTGGAGCCGGATCAAGAAGGCCGCCGACAAGCATGGCGTCGACGTCCAGGAGAAGAGCTGGCGCGAGATCGGAAAGAAGAGCTGAAGGCTCCGTGTTGAGCGTGGTATAGTAAGCGGATGCCGCGACCCGATCTTCCCCATGCGCGCGAACCCAGCTCACTTCGCGGGCGCTCGCCGTGGCTGCAGCCGTTGCGTGATTTCCTGAGGTTCCGCGGCAGGCGAAAACGCGGCCGCGATTTCGACGATGGCGGCGTTCCGGTGGAGCCCAACAAGCCGCGAAACCTGTCCGGCGGCGCGGCGGTCGCGCTGGAGTTCGATGATTAGGCCGACAGCAGCCTGAGCGGTTTTTCGATATAGCCCTTCAGGGCCTGCATAAAGCTGGCCGCGTCCCAACCGTCGACGACTCGGTGATCGCACGACAGCGACAGGTTCATGCGCTTCCTGACCTCGAGCTCGCCGTCGATGACGACGACCTTTTCCTCGACCTTGTTGACGGCGATGATCGCGACTTCGGGCCGATTGATGACCGGGGTCGACGTAACGCCGCCCATCGGGCCGAGCGACGACAGAGTGATGCTGGATCCGGTCAATTCCTCGCGCGGCGCCTTGCCGCTGCGCGCCGCCTCGGCGAGCCGCAGGATCTCCGACGCGAGCTGCCATACGCTCAAGTTCTGCGCGTCCCGGATCACCGGCACCATCAGCCCGTTAGGGGTTTGCGTCGCCATCCCGAGGTTGAGCGAGCCGTGGCGAGTAATGACGTTCGCATCGTCGTCGTAGGTGGCATTCAGCATCGGCCATTCGGGCAGCGCGCGCGCCATCGCCGTGATGAGGAAGGGCAGGAGGGTCAGCTTCGGATTGGAGCCGCGATCGCGATTCATCATCGCGCGCGTTTCCTCAAGCGCGGTGACGTCGAACTCCTCGACCAAGGTGAAGTGCGGAATCCTGCGCTTCGCCTCCTGCATGTTCTCGGCGATCTTGCGTCGGAGCCCGACGACCTTGATCGTCTCGTCCTTGCGCGGCGCCGCCGCGCCCCGGACCGCAACCGTGCCTCCGCTGTAGAGGAGGTAAGCGTCGAGATCGGAGTGTCGGATCCGGTCCGACGCGGTCTTCACTTGCGCCAGGTCGATGCCGAGATCGCGAGCGCGGGCGCGGACTGCGGGGGAGGCCAATGCCTTGTGCCCAACTTCGTTCGTACTGAGTGAAGTCGAAGCGCGCTGCTCCTCTGCAGGTGCCGGACGCCCTTCGACTTCGGCCTTCGGCCTCCGCTCAGGACGAACGAGTGTCTGTGTATCCTCGACCGCCGTGACCGGGAGTTCTTCTTTCTGCTCTTGCGTGGGCTCGACCGCTCCGTCGCCGAGCGGGGTCTCTTTCTCGCTCTCGGCCGGTGCGGGTTTCTCAGTGGGGGCAGCGCCCTCGGTCTCGATCACGGCCAGCACCGATCCGATCGGGATCTGGTCGCCGACCTCGCCCGCAAGCTCGACGACCTTGCCCGCGACGGGGCTCTCCATTTCGACGGTCGCCTTGTCGGTCATCATGTCGGCGATCTGCTGGTCCTCGGCGATCGTGTCGCCGACCTTGACGTGCCAGGCGACGATCTCGGCCTCGGCAATGCCTTCGCCGATGTCGGGCAGCTTGAATTCGTATCTCGCCATCAGTCGGCCATGACCTTTTCTAGCGCCTTCTTCATGCGCTTCGGGCCGGGAAAATAGGCCCATTCGTAAGCGTGAGGGTAGGGCGTGTCCCAGCCTGTCACGCGCTCGACCGGAGCTTCGAGATGATAGAAACAGCGCTCCTGCACCTGGGCGACCAACTCGCCGCCGAAACCCGACGTACGCGGCGCCTCGTGAACGATGAGGCAGCGGCCGGTCTTTTCGACCGATTGCTCGATCGTCTCCATGTCGAGCGGAACGAGGGTGCGGAGGTCTATCACTTCGGCATCGATCCCGCCTTCCTCGACGGCCGCAAACGCGACGTGGACCATCGTGCCGTAAGCGAGGACGGTTAGGTCCGAGCCCTCGCGCACCACGGCCGCTTTGCCGAGCGGCACGGTGTAATGGCCTTCGGGCACTTCGCTCGCCGGATGCTTCGACCAGGGCTTCACCGGCCGGTCGTGATGCCCGTCGAACGGGCCGTTGTAGATGCGCTTGGGTTCAAAGAAGATCACGGGATCGGGGTCCTCGACCGCCGCGATAAGCAGGCCCTTGGCGTCGTACGGAGTCGAGGGGATGACGACCTTGAGCCCCGCGATGTGCGTGAAGAGCGATTCCGGCGACTGGCTGTGGGTTTGGCCGCCGAAGATGCCGCCGCCATAGGGCGTTCGGATCACCATCGGCATCGTCCACTCGCCTGCGGTGCGGTAGCGGATCTTCGCGACCTCGCTGACGATCTGATCGTAGCCGGGATAGATATAATCGGCGAACTGGATCTCGATCAGCGGCTTCAGCCCATAGCAGGCCATTCCGACCGCCGTAGCGACGATGCCGCCTTCGCTGATGGGAGCATCGAACACGCGGGTTTTGCCGAACTCTTTCTGAAGTCCTTCCGTGACGCGGAAGACTCCGCCGAAATAGCCGGCGTCCTCGCCGAACACGACCACGTCCTCATCCTTGCGCATGGCGACCTTGTGCGCGTCGTTCAGCGCCTGGATCATGTTCATGATCGGCATCAGTCGCCGCTCTCGCTGAGGGCCTGGTCCCGCTGCTCGGCGATGTGCCACGGCACTTCGGCATAAACGTCTTCGAACATGGAGCCGACATTGTCCTTGCCCTGCTGGGGCAGGATTCCGAGCTTCTCGGATTCCTTTTGCGCGGCACGGACCGCGGCATCGCATTCTGCCGTCATCGCCGCATGGCGATCGTCGTCCCATTCGCCGATCGCCAGGAGATGCGCCTTCAGGCGTTCGATCGGGTCGCCGAGCGGCCACAGCTTGGCCTCATTGGTCGGGCGGTATCCGCTCGGGTCGTCGGATGTCGAATGCCCCTCGGCGCGGTAGGTGAAGAACTCGATCAAGGTCGGCCCGCCGTTGGAACGGGCGCGATCGCTGGCCCATTTCACTGCGGCGTAAACCGCGAGCGCGTCGTTGCCGTCGACGCGCAACCCGGCGATCCCGTAGCCGACCGCGCGCTGGGCGAAGGTCGCGCGCTCCGCGCCCGCGATCCCCGAAAAGCTCGAGATTGCCCACTGGTTGTTGACGACCGCGAGCACGACCGGCGCGTTATAAACGGCGGCGAACGTCATCGCGCTGTGGAAGTCGCCTTCGGCTGTCGCTCCGTCGCCGACCCAGCCCATGCAGATCCGGCTGTCGCCCTTGATCGCGGCGGCCATCGCCCAGCCCACCGCCTGCGGGAACTGGGTCGCGAGATTGCCCGAAATTGAGAAGAAGCCGTGCGCCTTGTCCGAATACATGATCGGCAGCTGGCGGCCCTGCAGCTTGTCGCCCTTGTTCGAATAGATCTGGTTCATCATTTCCGTCAGCGGATAGCCGCGCGCGACGAGCAGGCCTTGCTGGCGGTACGTCGGGAAGTGCATGTCCTCGCGGTCGAGCGCGGCCTGGGCGGCAACGGCGATCGCCTCCTCGCCGGTGCACTTCATGTAGAAGCTGGTCTTTCCCTGGCGCTGGGCGCGGTACATGCGGTCGTCGAAGATGCGAACCGTGACCATGTCGCGCAGCATCTTGCGAAGCGTGTCGGGGTCGAGCTTCGGGTCCCAGGGTCCGACTGCCTTGTTGTCGTCACCGAGCACTCGGACGAGCGTCGTGGTGAGGGCGTGCGTTTCGGCCGCGACCACGGACGTATCGGGACGCGGGGCCGATCCTGCGGCCGGAATCTTCAGCGACGAGAAATCGGGGGAATCGCCGGGGCGGAAGGCCGGCTCAGGCACGTGCAGTGCGAGCCTCGGCGCGTTGCGGCGCAGGTCTGGATCCTTGTCGCTCATAACCTCTCCCGCCAGGCGCTTAGTCCCGCTTGACGCCCTCGGCAACTCGGAGTGACAAGTATACTTTACATCACGCTTCCAACCGCGCCGCGTTGACTGCAAAGCGCGCTCGAAGCTAGGTGCCGCGCATGGCCGACAATGCATCCGACACACCGCCCGACCGCCTCTCGCTCGACCCGCGCAGCGACTATTTCGACGAGACGCTGTTAAGCCGCGGCGTCGGCATCAAGTTCAACGGCCAGGAAAAGACCAGCGTCGTCGAATATTGCATTTCCGAAGGCTGGATCCGCATCGCGGCAGGCAAGAGCCGGGACCGCTACGGCCAGCCGATGACGATCAAGCTTCAGGGCAAGGTCGAGCCCTATTTCGAGCATCCGCCTCAGGATGGAGATCGCGTTTCGGACGCGGGAACCGGCGGCGAAGCCTCCGACGGATAGGACGGCGTCCGGCGGTCGCGCCGGTTGCGCCACTTCTTGAACGCCCAGCCGCCGAGCGCCAGCGCCGCCAGCGTCGGCACGCTCCGCCTGGCAAGCGCGGCCGCTCCATAACCGAGGACGGCCCCTTTCGCGCCCTTGTTGGGACCGGCGACCTTTTCGCCGAGCCAGGCTCCGAACAGCTTGCCGATCATATGCTCTACTCCTTCCCGAGGTTGTTGGGATTCGACGCGCCGGGTGTGGCGAATGTTCCCAACTTAAGGATTGGGATTCGGCGCCAACTCTTGGTTGGGAAAATCTTCCATCGAGCCAGGTATCGCCGTCTTTTTCGCGGTTTTCCGGGATTGGCACGGTCCTTGATTAGGTATTGGCATCGGCCCGAAGGACCAACCGGACGGCCAAAAAGGGAGATTAGAAATGTCGTCACAGTTCAAACGCACGCTGGTCGCAATCGCCGCCGCGCTCGCCATGAGCTCGGTCACCGTCGGCGCCGCCGTCGGCCCGGCCCAGGCCAATGCCAATCCCGTAAAGGTTTCCGTCAATGCCTGAACTTGAAGTCCTTGAAGCGAAGGTTCCGGTCCGCACGCCTCGGTTGAACGAGGCGGTACCCGAGCAGCCGACCCAGCGCATCGCGCCGGTCGCCAGCTGGTTCAGCGGTCCCGTGTTCAGCCGCGCTCGCGATATTTTCGCGGCGAACATGACCGAGCTTCTCGACCGGTCGGAAGATCCGTCGAAGATGATCCGGATGATCATCCTCGAAATGGAAGAGACGCTGGTTGAGGTTCGCGCATCGGCCGCCCGGTCGATCGCCGACATCAAGGAAATGAAGCGCGCCGTCGGCCGCCTCGACGAGATCCAGGTTAACTGGACCGCCAAGGCCGAGTTGGCCCTGTCGAAGGACCGAGAGGACCTCGCCAAGGCCGCGCTGATGGAGCGCCAGAAGGCCGCCGACATGGCAGAGAGCCTGGCGAGCGAGATGGACCAGATCGAGCAGGTGCTGCGCGGCTACGAAGCCGACATCGCCAAGCTGCAGGCCAAGCTCCGCGAAGCACGCGGTCGCCAGAATGCGATCGCTGCCAGGTTCGAAAGCGCAGTCACTCGCGCCAGGACCAATGAGATCATGCACGGCAGCCGGACGCTCGACGCGTTCGCGAAGTTCGAGCTCCTCGAGCGCCGCGCGGATTTTGCGGAAGGCCGCGCCGAGGCGCTTGGAATCAGCAGCCTCGAAGACGAAATTCACGAGCTCCAGGCGGCGCATGCCGTCGACCGCGAGCTCGAAGAGATGAAAGCCGCGCTCAAAGCGCGCGTGAACTGAGGGAAGGGAAAATGGAAATGGCCCGCAAGATTTACCCATATTCGCTCAAGAGCAAGGACGCGAAGATCGCAGGCGTCTGCTCGACGCTAGGCGCGAAATGGGGGATCGACCCGACCTTCATCCGCATCGCCTGGATCGCGATACCTCTGTTAACGCCGATCGACTTCACCACGGCGATCATCGCTTACGCCGCGATCGGAATCTTTCTCGCGATCCAGAAGAAGCGCGCATTGACCGGAGAGCGGCGCATGAGCGACTTCGACCGGATGGACATGGTTTCGAAGCGGCAGCCCACCGTCCATGCAATGCGGACCGAACTCGACGAGACCGACCGCCGGCTGATGGCGATCGATCACCACATCAACACCCAGAATGACGATCTGGCGCGGGAGATTGAGGCCCTGCGCGAGGAGGAAAAGTGATGGACCCCGTTTCGATTGGCGTACTTAGCGCAAGCATCATCGCGGGCCTCGGCGCTGCGAGCTGGACAGGGCTCAAGGCCTGGAACGGCTGGCTGGAACTGAAGCGCTTCGAGCTGACCCACGACGCCGCGGATCGCACGCTTCCGCCCGCGTCGGGACGGATCGAAATGGCCGACCTTCGCGAGCGAGTCCGCAAGCTCGAGGCGATCGCCGCCGGGATCGATCTATAACTAACCCCCGCCGCGCTTGACTCCCAGCGACGCGGCACCCGAGGCGGTTCGGCTCTCCCCTTCGGCCGGACCGCCTCTTTCTTTATGCTAGAGGCGCAGGCCTAACCGCGGCGCTACGGCGACCATCGCCAGGTAGAGAAAAACCGTCAGCAGGCAGCCGATGGCGAGGGTTGGCCAGAATCCGAGGCCTTGCCGGAGCAGCCAGGGCATCAGCAGGAACATCGGAAGCGACGGGAGCACGAACCAGAAGGTCGCCTCGACATGCGCGGCCATG
>JBKPOO010000088.1:0-15035 GCA_046733175.1 Pseudomonadota bacterium | reverse complement strand
TCGTCGAATTGACGGTGACAGTCAGAACCGTGACGCCGCCCTGCTGGACGAGCACGATGCCCGCGCCGCCGGAGACGTAAGCGAAACCTGCCGGAGCACCGGTGAGCAGCACTCCGAATGTCAGCGGCGCGTCGCCGCCGGATCCGGGGAGCGTCCCGGTCGCATTGACCGAGTCCGGATCATCGCCGATTCCGCCGGGGTTCCCGCCCGGAAGCGCGTCGTCGTCGAGGCCGACGTTGACAGTCCCGGCAACAGGCCTGTTGTCGGCGAGCGTAATCGTCAGGGTCGCGGTCGCCGGATCGCCGTCACCGTCCACGTAGGTGTAAGTGAAGGTGTCGGTCGCGCCGCCCGCACCGCCGGTACGGGTGTAGGTATAGTTGCCGTTGGCATCCATCTGCAGGCTACCGAACTGGCCGTTCACCGTGAATCCGCCGGTCGAATCGCTGTCGCTGCTTCCGTTGAAACCGACGAGGTTGGTGATCGAGCCGAAACCGTCTGCGCCCGGCTGGTCGGCATTGGCCGCACCTTCGGTCGTGCCGACGCCCGTTATGACGTTGCCGTCCGCGGTGTCCGTAACGTTGCTCGTCACGTCCGTGTCGTTGTTCGCGCTCGGGCCGTCGTCCTCGAAATTGAGGTTCTGGCCGATGTTGAGCGTCGCGCTCGCATGATCGCCGTCGCCGTCGGTGGCGGTCGCGGTCAGAGTGATGAGATTATCCGCCGCCAGCGTGACGCTGTCGTCCGGATTTGCAGTGTTCGGATGGACGACCGCGCGCAGCTGGTCGAGCGTGACCTGCCCCGCACTGTTCACCGTGACCGTGAAGACCAGAAGGTTGCTGGTCGCGGTGCGGCCTTCGATGACGCCGCCGTTGTTGACGAGGACGACGGCTTCATGGGTCGCCGTGTCGACCAGCCCAGTCGCGCCGGAATTGATTCCGAGCGCATAGGTGACCGAGTTAGCCGCCGCCGCGCCGTCGGCGCCGAACACCGGCACGAACGCGCCGGCGAAGCTGGTCGGACCCGCATTGATGATGAGAAACGACTCATCGACCGTCAGGCTCGGTTCGGAACCCGACAGCGTGATCGACGGGCCGTCGTCCTCGAAATTGAGGTTCTGGCCGATGTTCAGGGTCGCGCTCTGCGAGTCGCCGTCCTTGTCGGTGACCGTTGCGGTCAACGAGACGAGGTTGTCGGCGCTGAGCGTGACGCTGTCGTCCGGGTTGCTCGCGTCGGGGTGGACGACCGCACGGATCTGGTCGAGCGTGACGTTGCCGCTGGCATCGACGCTAACCGTGAACGCCAAGAGGCCAACCGCATTCCCGACATGGCCTTCGACCACGCCGCCGTTAAGCACGAGCACGATCGGCTGGCCCGTTGCAGTGTCGACGAGACCGCTGTTGGCGCCGTTCGACAAGACGCTCAGCGCATAGGTGACCGTTCCGGCCCCGTCCGCACCGAAGGCGCTCGTGAAGGCGCCGGCAAAACTGCCCGACGCGTCGGTGCCGAGGACCGTCTCGTCGACGGTCAGGCTCGGCTCCGAACCCGACAGCGAGATGGTGGGACCGTCATCCTCGAAATGGAGGTTCTGGCCGATGTTGAGCGTCTGCGACGCAGTATCACCGTCATGGTCGGTAACCGTGCCGGTCAGGGTGACCAGGTTGTCGTTGGCCAGCGTGACGCCGTCGTCCGGGTTGCTGGCGTCCGGATGCTGCAGCGCGCGGATCTGGTCGAGCGTGACTGTGCCAGAGGCATCGACGCTGACAGTGAAAGCAAGCGCGCCCGACGCATCGCCGACATGACCTTCGACCACCCCGCCGTTGAGGACGAGGACGATCGGCTGGCCGGTCGCGACATCGATCAGGCCGGTTGCGCCGGCATTGACGCCAAGCGTGTAGCCCTGTGAATTGGCCGCCGCTGGACCGTCGGCGCCGAAGCTGATCGCGAATTTGCCCGCGAAGCTCGCACTCGCGTTGATCGAGAGGTCCGTCTCGTCGACCGTCAGCTGCGGCTCACCTTCACCGACGAGCGACACGGTTGGCGTGTCGTCGTCAACGTTGATCGTGAACGTCCCGGTAGCGCTGTCGCCGTCCTGGTCCGTGACCGCGTAGTTGATCGCGAAGACCTGATTGTTTTCCTCGCCGCCGGCCGCATGGTCGATCGGCGCGTTCTGGACGACGCTGTAGGTGCCGTTGGCATTGACCGTGACGGTCAGCACGGTGTTGCCGTTCTGCTGGATCAGCACGATGCCCGCGCCGCCCGAGACATAGGTAAAACCGTCGGGCGCGCCCGTGGTCTGAACCGCGAAGGTAATCGGGCCATCTCCGCCCGAGCCAGCCAACTGGCCGCTCGCGTTGACAGTGTCAGGGCTGTCGTCGCCAACGCCGCCCGGGTTGCCGCCCGGCAGGGCATCGTCGTCGAACCGGATCAGCGGGTTCTCGCCCGTCTGCGGGGTCGAATCGCCAATGCTGATCGTCAGGGTCGTGGTTGACGTGTCGCCGTCGCCGTCAGTCAGCGTGTAGTTGAACACGTCGTTGACGCCGCCCGGGGTGCCGGGATTGCGCGTGTAGCTGTAGCTGCCGTCGGACTGCAGGGTCAGGATGCCATATTGGCCGTTGACGATGAATCCGCCGGTGGCGTCATTGTCGACGCTGCCGTTGAAGCCGGTGACGCCCGTGATGTGGGCGTTGTCCGCGCCCACCGTGTCGGCGCCAGTCGGGCCGGACGTCGTGCCGACGCCTGTCAGCACGTTGCCCGTCTCCGGACCGAAAGTGCCGGCAGCAACCGCATCGGTATCCGGACGCGCCGTCGGCACGTCGTCGATGATGTTGACCACGAGGGTTGCCATGGCCTGGTCGCCATCGTCGTCGGTGACGGTGACGCTGAAGTCGTCGTGCGTGCTGTTGCCCGACGTATTGTCAGTGAGCGTGTAGCTGTAGAGGATATTGTCGCCGCTGAAGCCGGTGATGGTCAAAGTGCCGAAGGCACCGGGGATCTGCTGGCCGATCACGCCGGTGACGAGCACTCCGTTGATAGAGACGCTGCCGACGCCGTCGGGCGAATCGATGACGATCGTGCCGCCGTGCGATTCGCTCGTGTCGCTGTTGTTCCCGCCATTGCCGTCGGCGATTTCGCCCGAGCCGGCCGGCTCGTTCTGCAGGTTGCCATTACGCGCGGGCAGACCCTTTTCGTTGACGCTGTCGATCGCCGCAATCGAGGCCGGCTGGCCATCAGGCTGGATTTCGATCGTCGGCTGCCGGTCGATGATGCCGTTGACCTCATGGAACGTCGGCGGAGTGAAAACGAGCTCCGTCGGCGGGATGAGGTCGCCGAGGGGAACGCCCGGATCCAGCGGCGGGACCGGAACATCGAAATTGCCGCCGCTGCTCTGCGGAGTTCCGGCAGCGGGCCGCGGTTCGGCATCGATCAGCAGTGCCGCAAGGTTGGTCGAGGGCACTTCGACTCCGCCGAGCACAAGCTGCGGAACGAAGACCGCGCCGTCGACGATGACGATCTGGGACCCGTCGGGCATGTTGATGACGAGGTCGCGGCCGACCACGTGAACGTCATTGAGGTCGACGCCGGCGGGCAGGGTAACGACGCCGTCGGGACCAGGAATGACCTTCTGCGCATTGTCGGCGACCTTGATCTCGCCGCCGCGGCTTATCACCAAGTCAGCGACCGAGCGGCCGCCCTTCGAATCTGCGAGGGTGTACTGAAAGAGGTCGCGGAAATTCGCGGGGGCGTGGCCGTCGGCGACATATTTGTAATTGCCGTGCTCATCCATGACGAGCGTGCCGAAGCGACCGTCGACATGGAGGCTCGTGCCATTATCCGACGAATCCGTTCCTCCGGCGCCGCGGACGGTGACGACATGGCCGCTCTGCGGGCTGTCCGCGCCGGCCTTGCCAGTGGTGGTTCCGGCGCCGGTGATGACGTTACCCGATGCCGGGCCGTTGCTGCCGTTGGCCAGCACATCGGCGTCGCTCCGCGCCTCGGGCGCCGACGAACTGCTGATCGAGCCGGAAGTATCTTCGTACCGCATCTTACCACCCCTGGTTCATCGGCGCGGGGCAACCCCACGCACGGTCAATTTCGCTTTCGAGACTGGCCCCCGCAGCCAATTCCGTTGAACGGAAAAGGTTAACGACTGAGAGTCGGAATCCCGCGCTCGCGAAACAAAGACCACTGACACGCACGTTTGGCAAGCTTGTCATAAAGAGACGGAGCCACAACCGAATCATTTCATTTTGGTGACGTAAGTATAGATTGGTTAACAGGGCAAGTATTACCGCTTACTTCGACTGGACGATTATGTCAGTGTGCGCTCCGCATTAGGGAGAAAGATAAGACGGACCTTACCTTTGGATAATAATGAATAGGCGATTTTGGGAAAGGTTTAGTACGCTGACGGCACGTGAGACATAGCCGTTTCGCGTCAGAAATGCTTAACACTTGTTTAATAGCCGCGTTTATCGGAATCGATCCGCGGCTCCCAAAAGTGTTGGCAATCCGACAAAAAATGCCGCCGTCTCGTCCCGAATTGGGACGCGAGCCCGTTCGCTCCAAGGGAATCGCGGCGACTCGGCGCGCTTGGGAGCCGGGACGCGAAGTTTGGCGGAGAGGGTGGGATTCGAACCCACGGTACGGTTGCCCGTACGCCGCATTTCGAGTGCGGTGCTTTCGACCACTCAGCCACCTCTCCGCGAAGGGGTGTCGCGCGTGCCGGAAGACTTCCGGTCGGGTCGGAGCGGCGCTCTAACAGCGGAGCGGAGGCTTGCCAAGCGAAGTGCCCGACGCGCGCCGCGCTCTCCGCCAATGAGCCGGAACCGACCAAAAAGTGCCCGGTACCTTAAGTTTGGAATAGCCGCGCGAAGCTTCCCACACATAGGTCTCCGATCCCATCTGGGAGAGGAAGGTAAGAAATATGCTTACAATTTTGACTGCCTTGGCGATGATGGCGGCTGCCGGGGATAGCCCGGATGCGGGCGAAATCCATGCGACGCCGGATGCCGGTGAGATCCACGCATGTCCCAGCAGCACGGACGCCGGCGAGATCCATAAGGCCGGCGACACTTGCGTGGATTCAAAGGGGCTGATCTGGACCTATGACGGCGTCATCTGGAGGAGTTCCGAAGGCGTGATCTGGGACACCACCGACGGTGTCATTTGGTGAGGACTCGCCGGATACGTCCCGATTAAATGCTCGTCGGGCCAGGCGCTCGGTGCCTGGCTCGGCGGCTCGGCATTTCGCGAGGTTGCAAGCGGCCCCGTCCTGACTAGATGAGGGGCATGCCCCCATTTGTGCCTCTTGATCGTTCGACGCGCATGGCCGCGCCGATTGAAATGCCCAGGGCCCACTTCGCGATCGGCGAGGTCGTTCGCCATCGGATCTTCGATTTTCGCGGCATAATCTTCGACGTGGATCCTGAATTTTCGAATAGTGATGAATGGTATGAGGCCATACCGGAGGCGCTTCGCCCACCGAAGAACCAGCCGTTCTACCACTTGCTGGCGGAGAATTCGGAAACCGCTTACGTCGCTTATGTCAGCCAGCAGAATCTGATCACTGACGACAGCGACGAGCCGATCGACCATCCTGCCGTCGCATCGATGTTCGAGCGCGAGGGCGGACGATATCGGCTGCGGCCAGACCTCACCAATTGAACGAAGGGAGGGACGAGGCCCTCCCCCCAGTCAGAAGTTAACCGCGACCCTGCCGTAAAGGTAGCGGCCGTTGAAGCCGAACGGCGAGAAAATGGAGAACGGGATATACTCCTGGTTGGCCGGATAGACTCCGCCAACAGACGCCGGTCGAGGACCGAATGGCGAGCGGTCTGGATAGACGTCGAAGATATTGTCAGCCCCGACGGCAAGGTCGACCCGCTGGATCGGATGGAACCTCAGTTCAAGATCCGTGATCCATTTCGCGCTGAGGAAGATGTCGTCCGGTCCGAAATCGGTAAGGCTGGTGGGATTCGAAATGGGAGCCGCGGCTCCCGGCGACACGACCTTGCCGTAGCGGGTCGTGCGGGCCGTCACTCCGAATTTGCCGATATCGCCGTCAGCCGTGAGCACGATCTTGTCACGCGGTTGGCCGTTGGTGAAGCGGAGGCCCTCGATCCGCCCGAACAGCACGAGGCCCGGAATCTGGGCGAGCGGGCCGAGTGCATTGAGGCGCTTGTCGATCTTGGTCTTGTTGTAATTGTAAGCCGCAGTGAGGTTCCAACGTCCGATCGACGCGTCGCCGAAGCGGTAGGTGGCGACGAGGTCGACGCCATGGGTCGTCGTGTCGAGTCCGTTGATGAAGAACCGCGCGGCGCCGACGCTTTGGAAACCGTTCGCGTCGAGGATCGCCTTCACCGCAGCGTTTTGCGCCGCGGTGCCGCTGCCGGCCGCACCGAGATTCTCGGTCAGCACGATCCGGTCCTTGATCTTGATGTGATAATAATCGGCGGTCAGCTGAAGGCCGCGGAGCGGATTGGCCGTCGCCCCGAAGCTCAGGTTCACCGACTTCTCAGGCTTCAGCGGCGTTGAGCCAAGTGCCTGAGCGACGGGGCTGTTGACCGCCACCGTCGAAATATCGACGGGGAGCCCGCCGATGAAGTTGGTCGACGTCGTGGTGAAGAACTGCTGGTGAAGCGAGGGCGCGCGGAAGCCGTTCGAAATAGCTCCGCGGATGGCATAGCCGCGAACGAACTCATAGCGCGCGGCCAGCTTTCCGTTCCACGTCGAACCGAAGTCGGAATAATTCTCGTAGCGCCCGGCGAGTGTCGTGGTCAGGCCGTCGATCGGGTCCGTGTCCAGCTCGGCATAGGCCGCGTAGCTGTGCCGCTTCTCGTTCGTTCGGGCATTGTCCGGGATGCCCGGAAAGCCCTGCGCGCCCGCCGGAGCGGCACGGCCGGGGAAGCTGCAGATCCCGGTGCCGGCGTTATAGACCCCCTGCTGCGCGGTGCAGGTCGCGGCGTCGGTCGCGAAGGCGGCGCGGAACAGCGGCCCGATCGCCCAGGAAAATGTGTCGCCGGGCCGGATCTGGAACTGCTCGTGCCGATATTCGGCGCCGGCCGCGACGGTCAGCGGCTTGGCGAAGCCGACCGCATAATCCTTCGACACGTCGAGGTTGACGATATTCTGTGCGTAGCGCAGCCCGCCCGCATCGAAATCGCGCGGGCTCGCCGTTCCGAACGACGTGTTCAGCGTATTGTGGACCTCATAGTCGAACTTGTCCTTGCCGCGACCCGCGGAGAGGTCGACGTGCCAGGTCGCAACCTCGCCGCGAATACCGATCGTGCCGGCATAGTCCCTGAGGCGGGTGCCGATGTACGGCAGGAAACCGTCGGGCGTCAGCGGCACGAAATTGGCGTTGGTTGGCGTCTGATTGGGCGCCAGCGTGCTCCAGTCGCGGTTGGCGGAGCCATTTTCCTGCCGGTAATTGGCCGCGCTCAGCGCGTTCCGGTGGCCGTACGACCCAAACGCGTAAAGCTCCCAATCGGGCGTGATATCATAACCGCTGTTGAGGAAGATGCTGTAATCGCGCGACCGCGGGTCGCCGAACCGGAACTCGAGCCGGTCGAACGTAAGCTCGCGTGGATCGAATGTCGTTGCGGTCGGCCGGATGTAGTTCGGGCGGAGGTCGAAACCGGCGCGGTTGGTCGGCTGGCGGCGGTGATATTCGCCGGTCACGTTGACGAAGCCGTGCGACCCCAACGGGACGCCGACGTTGACACCGGCGGTCAGCTGCTCGCCGTCGTGCGTGTGTCGCTCCCCGTCCGTGTTCGCGAGGAAATAGCGGTTATCGGCCGGATCGAGAATCGGTTGGCCCGACGCGTCGGTCTGGAGTCCGGTGACTTTCGCGACATTGTCGATCGTCGTCACATATTCGCCCCAGGTCACGCTCGCCCGGCCGCCGTGATTGGCATTCTTCAGCTGGATGTTGATGACGCCCGCGATGGCGTCGGATCCGTACTGCGCGGCGGCTCCATCGCGCAGCACTTCGACCCGGCTGATCGCGAGGCCGGGGATCAGGTTCAGGTCGACGGCCGCGCTGCCGCGTCCAACCGTGCCGTTGATGTTGAGCAGGGCCGAGACATGCCGCCGCTTGCCGTTGACCAAAACCAGCGTCTGGTCGGGGCTGAGCCCGCGAAGAGTCGCCGGCCTCAGCGCATCCGAACCATCGGCGATCGACGGCTGCGGGAAATTGAAGGAGGGAACGAGCTGGTTGAGGACCCGATTGGTCTCGGTCTGGCCGGTGTTCGCGATCTGATCCGCGCCGATGACGTCGACCGGGACGGGGCTGTTGGCGACCGTTCGATTGGCGGCGCGGGTGCCGGTGATGACGATGGTCTGCTCGTTCGTCGTCGGTTGGCCCTGGGCATTGACCTGCGTTTGGGCCTGGGCCTGGGCATTCTGCTGCGCCTCGGGATTCGTTTGCGCGGCGGCCGGCGCGGCGATCGCGACGGTGCTGAGCGTCGCGAGCAGCAAGGAGCGAGTGGCGTTCGTCATGGTATCGTCCCCCAGGGTGCCGGACAGAACCCGGCTGAACCTGGCAGCGAAGAGGGAAACTCGCGTGAGCGCAAGCTCTCGCTACGACTTGTCGCAAATCTGACTCAATGCTGTTGCCGCGCTACAACAGCCTGCCCCCGCGAGCCGCGCGGTTGACAGCGTGGGTCCCCTGCCATAGGCGGCTCGCTTCCCCGAGCGCCGCGGTGCTTTGACGCAAGCGTGCGCGCGCGCCCGGGAACCGGATTCTAACAAGAAGAGAAGAACAAATGTTCGCAGTCGTGCGCACGGGCGGGAAGCAATATCGCGTCCACCCCGGAGACAAGATCGTCGTCGAGAAGCTCGACGGCAATGCCGGTGACAAGGTCACCCTTGGCGACGTCCTCCTCGCCGGAGACGGCGGCAACCTCAAGTCCACGAGCGGCTTGACCGTCGCCGCCGAGATCGTCGCCCAGGCCAAGGGCGACAAGGTCACGGTGTTCAAGAAGCGCCGGCGCCACAATTACCGCCGGAAGAAGGGCCACCGCCAGCAGCATACGATCCTCAAGATCGTGGCGATCGGCGACCACAAGCATGCTCCGAGCAAAGGCGAGGGCGCGGAGAAGAAGCCTGCCCCGAGCAAAGGCGAGGGCACAGCTCCTAAGGCTGGAGCCGATGCTGCGTCCGCGAAGGGCAAGGCCAAGGCAGAATCCGCCCCGGCGAAAGTCGAGGAGCAAGCGACCCCGAACCCCGCTCCGCAGGATGAGGCCAAGGCCAATCCTCCGGCCGGGAGCGGGGACGCTGCGCCCAAGGCCAGCGGCAAGAAGAGCACAGGCGGCGGCAAACCAGCCAAGGTCGCCTCGACAGAAAATGCTGCACCTGCTAAGGGCGCGGCCAAGAAGTCTCCGAAAAAGAAGTAACTCGACATGGCACATAAAAAGGCAGGCGGCTCGTCCCGCAACGGCCGCGACAGTGAGAGCAAGCGCCTCGGCGTGAAGAAGTTCGGTGGGGAAGCCGTCCTCGCCGGCAACATCATCGTGCGCCAGCGCGGCACCAAGTGGCACGCCGGAAGCAACGTCGGCGTGGGCAAGGACCACACCCTTTTTGCGCTTACCGACGGCCAAGTCGCCTTCCGCGACGGCAAAATGGGCCGCAAGTTCGTGCACATTATGCCGGCGGAAGCGAACGAATAGGAGCGGTCAGAAAGGGACCGTTCCCACAAGGGGGCGGCCCGGACGAGATCTCAAACAGGATCGAGACCACAAGGGAGAAGAGGGAAGCCCCCTCCTCTCCCTTCTTCGTTTCTGAAGGGACCAAATCTTCTCCCGAATGTGATCGGGCCCCGGCCCGGCGAAGGAGAAGAGCAATGTTTGCGCGGACGCCGAGACTGCTGCTTAGACCGGGCTTCCCCGAGGACGCTCCCGCGCTTGCGGCGGCCATCGGCGACGAGGCGATCGCTCGCAACCTCGCGAACGTCCCGTGGCCCTATCGCGTGCGTGACGCCGAGGCGTTCCTGGCGAGCCCGCGCGATCCGGTCCTGCCCTCTATGCTTATCTTCGAGCGCACCGACGGACCGCCCCACCTGGCCGGTTGTTGCGGGCTTGGCCGCCGCCCCTCAGGCGCGGTGGAGATGGGCTATTGGGTCGCCCGTCCCTACTGGGGCCGCGGCTTTGCAACGGAAGCCTGCTCGGCGCTGATCGACATCGCGCGGTCCCTCGGCCTTTCACGGCTCGAAGCTTCGCACTTCGTCGACAACCCGGTGTCGGGGCGGGTCCTTGAGAAGCTCGGATTCGAGGCGGTGGGAGTGATCGCCCCGCGGCTCAGCTGTGCGCGCGGCATGGAGGTTCCCGCACGGCTGATGCGCCTGCGGCTCGCCGGCGATGCGTGCGGGGAGGAAGAGGCGCTGGCCGCGTGAGTTCGCTCCTCCCTATCGCGCAGCGATGGGGAGGGGGACCATCGAACGAAGATTCGATGGTGGAGGGGTCATCACCAACCCCTCCACCACTGCCTTTGGCAGCGGTCCCCCTCCCCACGAGCTTCGCTCGCAGGGAGGAGCATAAGCACTAAGCCGCCCGCCTCACCTTGCGCTTGGGCTGCGGCGCGTCCTGGGCGCTCGCGTCGTAAGCCTTGAGCAGGTGCCGGTCGTCTTCATTCCACGGATGGAATCCTGGAAGGAAATATTTGAACCATGCGCCGGCGATCTTGCGGAACATGCCGGGCCTGACCCACAAATAGATGAGCAGTAGCCGCCAAGCTTTCAGGCCCGTGACACCGTCCTGGCGCATCAGTTCGAGCGAACCGGCCGTTCGGTCGACGAGGAAGTTGCGGGTGACGTAGAGCATCACCTTCGCCTTCACTTTCCACCGCTTGAACCGGGGCCAATCCCGCGTCGCCCAGAGCCAGGTGTCGTACGCCACGCCTTTGTGCTCGATCTCCTCGCACGCATGCCACCGCCAAAGGTCCGCCGTCTCGGGCTCGGCGCCGTCGAGATGTGCCGGGTTGGCCAACAGCTGATGGGCTAGGATCGCGGTGAAATGCTCGAGCGCCATCGTTGCCGCGACGTTCGCGATCGGTCCGCGAGCGCGGGCGACGGCCAGTCTCTCCTCGACCCGTCGTTCGAGCTTCGACAAGTCGTACCCCGCCTCGGCCGCGCGCTTGTTGAAGGCATCATGCTCGCGGCTATGAATCGCTTCCTGCGTCGTGAACGCCTTGATTTCCTCGGCCAGCTTGGGAGGAGCCCCGCTCCGGACCGCCCGCACGCTTTCGACGAAATAGGCTTCGCCGACCGGGAAGGTGCTGGACAGGGCATTATAGATTGCTGTCGCTTCGACGCGCCCGCCGTGCCAAAGACGCGGCGTCGCGGCCTCACGGCCGAACTTGCGGTCGCGCGGGATGATAGTGAGGTCGGCTGGCGTTGGAAGGGTCGTCGTGCTCATGATTCGAAGCTATCGCAACTTACACGAATGTCAATAACTCGAAAACGCCTGAGCCCCGAAGAAAGCCGGTCTGCCGCGCTGGATGCGGCCTGCAAGATCTTGCAGGAACGCGGTCCGCAGGCCGTGACCTTGAAGGCCGTCGCTGCCGAGGTTGGGCGGACCCACGCCAATCTGCTTCATCATTTCGGTTCGGCCGCCGGGCTCCAGTCCGAGCTCGCTCGGTCCATGGCGGACCGGGTCAACGGGAAGATCGCGTCCGCGGTCGAGCGAGCCCGCGTCGGTGAGGCCGATGCGCGCGATATTGTCGATATGACGTTCGATGCCTTCGGCAAGGGGGGCGCAGGTGCCCTCGCCGCCTGGATGATCCTCTCGGGAAATCGCGATGCGCTGGGTGGAATTCTCGAATCGATCCACCGTCTCGTGGCCCAGCTTACCGTGGGGCACGAGGAGCACCACGTGCCCGATACGACGTTATGGCTCGTCCTCCTCGCTCTCGGTGACGCATTGCTCGGCGAGCCGATCGCCGACGCTCTCGGACTTCCCCGCGATACGGCGCGCGACATGGCGGCTGGCCGGCTGCGCGCGCAGCTCGAGCGCGATCATCCGCACCCAGCTAGCTAGAGACTGGAGTCTGTCCCCGCTGATCGCTTGTGCGGCCGAGCTCCAGCTCCGCCTTGTCGATCTCGCTGAGAAGGTCGCCGAACATCGGCGCGTCCTCGACCGGCCAGGCCCGAGTGAAGGTCGGGCCGAGTAATGTGAGGTCGCTCTCCGTAAGCAGGGCGACCGCTACGATGCGATCCTTCGGCAAGATGCGCTCCGCGGTCTAGGTATAATTTAAGTTAGTAAACGCTTCCAAAGCACTGAAGTGCCTAGCGTTTCGCCACAGTATCGGCACGGGTGTCAGCAAGCTCACGCGCGGCGGTTCCGGCGAACGGCGCGTTGCCGCCATTCTGGACGCGCCGCGGCGACCAGTTCAAGGATCCGCTCCGCGGTTCCCGCCTCATCGACTCGCTCGAGCCGATAAAAGGGAGCTTCGGGCTTTTCGCCCAGTTCGAACCTGAGGTTTGGGGCGATGCTGACGACGTCGATCATGGACCCGCGGGTCTGGTCGGCGAGCGCGTCCGAGAGTCCCTGGAAGCCTTCGCGCGAGCTCGCGTAGGGGAACATACCCGATGCCGTCATTCCGCCTGCCGGAGCGACATTGATGATCAGCCTCCGGCCGCTGCCCCGCCGCAGCAGCGGAAGCAGAGCGCGCGACATCTGCATCATTCCGAGCGAACGAACGTAGCCGTCGCCGGCGGCGTTGATCAGGACATCGATGCTCTCGAACTTGGCGTCGATCTCAGAGGCGAAGACCGAGACGCTTGCGTCGGAGATCACGTCGCAAAAGCGCGAAAACCCACCCGCAGCGTCGGTCGCGCGGGTCAGTGCAGTACCGTCACTGTCGCACAGGATCAGTTCCGCGCCTCGCTCCGCGAATACGTATGCACAAGCAAGTCCAACTCCGTCTGCAGCGCCGCTGATGAGAACCCGCAGGCCCCGATTCGCGGCGAGGCCGCTCATCGCTCGGATCGGTCCCGGGAAATCGAGATTCCCGCGGAAAACAGCAAAGAAAACGGCCCGCCCGCGGCGGACCGAAATTTGTTCATCGACATGTAAGGAGCATCCAGTTAATGCTACAGGCTGTTGCGTTTAGGGAAAGGTGAACCGAATGTCAACTTCGGTCGAGGTGATTGTCGCGCGCCGACCCGGCGGCCGCACGGCTGAAGTGACTCAGCGCGTGCATCAGGCGATCGTCGATCTGCTGGTCGAAGGCGGGGTCCAGGCCTGTACCTTCTCGGCCGTCGCGGAACGGGCCGGGATCGAACGTTCGACGCTTTACCGCCGCTTTCCCGACCGCTGGGAAGCGATCATCGACGCGCTGATGGAGGTCGCCGCCAAGGACATCCTGCCCGACCTCGGCCGCAACTTCACCCACGACCTTCGCTCGATCCTGCGCAAGCTGAGGGACGCATTGGAATCGCCGTTGGGGCCGGCCGTGCTTGCCGTCGCGATCGAGCTTCAATCGGGCTCAGGCGCCTATCCGCGCGCTTATTTCGATCGACGCATGGCTCAGCTTCGGCCGATGTTCGACGCGGCCATTGCGCGCGGCGAGCTTGCGCCGGATGTCGATTGCGAAACGCTGTTCACCTTCGCGGCCGGACCGATATATTTTCGCAAGTTCATCGCCGCGCGCCCAATCGACGACGCGTTTATCGAGCAGATCGTGGGCAACATCCTGCGGCTTTACTGTTCCGGAAGTCCGACCTAGCCTTAGGGGCATGGCCGCTGAGTCTGGGAAGCGGCTGGCGTACGGCGGGGGCAAGCTGTGCTGGCAAATGACGCGACCGAGCGCCGGGGCGGCGCGCGATGATCTTCAATTCGCTGACCTTCCTGGTCTTCTTCGCGCTCGTGCTCGCGCTCCACAACGCGCCTTTCTTCAGCTGGCACCAGAAGAAGATCAACCTGCTGGTCGCGTCCTATCTGTTCTACGCGGCATGGAATCCGCCGTTCGTGATCCTGCTGTGGGTGTCGACCGTCGTCGACTGGTGGGCTGCCCAATGGATGGTTCGCGCCAAACGCGAACGAACGCGCCGGCTGTGGATGGTGACGTCCGTCGTCGTGAACATCGGAATGCTCGGCTATTTCAAATATGGCGGGTTCCTGCTCAACAATTTCGTCGAGCTCGCCGCGTCGCTGGGCATCGCATATCACCCGCCCAAGTGGGACATCATCCTGCCGGTCGGCATCAGTTTCTACACCTTCGCGACCCTGTCCTACACGCTCGACGTTTATCTGCGCCGAGCGAAGCCGGCGAAGCACTTCCTCGATTACGCCTTGTTCGTGACTTTCTTCCCCCACCTTGTCGCGGGACCCATCATGCGGCCGACGGAGCTCGTCCCGCAGTTCGGGAGCACGCGGCAGGCGACCGCGCATCAATTGTGCTTCGGCCTGTCATTGATGATCTTGGGACTGTTCCAGAAAGTGGTGCTCGCCGACGGTTTTCTCAGCCCCGTGGTCGAGAAGGTTTACGACGCGCACGAAGGCGTTCCGGCCGCGCTCGACGCCTGGGTCGCGACCCTGGCGTTCAGCGGCCAGATCTTCTGCGATTTCGCGGGCTATTCAACAACGGCAATCGGGGTTGCCGTGTGCCTCGGCTTCGCGATGCCGGACAATTTCCGATTCCCCTACGCCGCGGTCGGCTTCTCCGATTTCTGGCGGCGATGGCACATCACGCTCTCCAGCTGGCTTCGCGACTATCTCTACATTCCCCTGGGCGGAAACCGGCACGGACAGGTGAGAACCTACACGGCGCTCATGGGAACGATGTTGCTGGGCGGCCTGTGGCACGGCGCGTCCTGGACCTTCGTCGTCTGGGGCGGACTGCACGGGACTTATCTCGCGGTCGAGCGCTGGCTGAAGTCACGCTTCGCGGGCTGGACCCCGGGACCAATGGCCTTCGTAACGCTCGGCCTTCTCACCTACCTTCTGGTCAACATCACCTGGGTCTTCTTCCGCGCCAAGACCTTCACCGGCGCGGCGACCATGCTGCGCTCGATGGCTGGAGCCTGTCTCTTATACACATCT
>JBKPOO010000087.1:0-20556 GCA_046733175.1 Pseudomonadota bacterium | reverse complement strand
GGCTTCGCCTGTCAGCGCTTCGATGCGACGAACCCCGGCCGAAACCGCGCTCTCCGAAATGATCTTGAGCAGCTGGATATCGCCGAGGGCTCGCACGTGCGTTCCGCCGCACAGTTCGACGGAGTAATCCGCATCGGTCAGGCGACCCATCGAGAGCACCCGGACCTCGTCGCCATATTTCTCCCCGAACAGCGCCATTGCCCCGGCGGAGATCGCCTCGTCCGGCGTCATCAACCGCGTCGTGACCGCCTCGTTCGAGCGAATCTGTGCATTGACCTCCGCCTCGACGGCCTCGATTTCATCGCGGGTCAGGGCCTTGGGATGCGAAAAGTCGAACCGAAAATAGTCGGGCGCAACCAGGCTTCCCTTCTGCGTGACGTGCGTGCCCAGGTGCCGCCGAAGCGCCGCGTGCAGCAGGTGCGTCGCACTATGGTTGGCACGGACTCGATCGCGACGTTCGCTGTCGACCTTTTGGTGAACGGTCTCGCCGACGCTCAGCTCGCCGGCGGAGACCTTCGTGCGTAGCACGTGGAGCTTGCCGAGCGGCTTCGACGTGTCCTCAACCTCTCCCGCGAAACCCTTGAGTGTCGTCAGTTTTCCAGTGTCGCCGATCTGCCCGCCGCTCTCGCCGTAGAACGGAGTCTGATTGAGGACGACCTCGACCGTCTGACCCACTTCGGCTGCGTCGACGCGCTGACCATCCGTGACGAGCGCGAGGACGACGCCCTCGCCTTCGTCGCCGGCGTAACCGGTGAACTCCGTCGCGCCATGTTCCTCGACGAGGTCGAACCAGATCTCCTCGCTCGCCTTCGCGCCCGAGCCTTTCCAGGCGGCGCGCGCCTTGGCCTTCTGCTCGGCCATCGCCGTGTCGAATCCCGCGCGGTCGACGCTCAACCCTTGCGAACGCAGTGCATCCTCAGTGAGATCATAAGGAAAGCCGTACGTGTCGTAGAGCTTGAACGCCGTTTCACCGGGCAGTGTGCCGCCCGCACCGAGGTCCGCAGTCGCTTCGTCGAGAAGGCGGAGGCCGTTCGCCAGAGTCTGACGGAACCTGGTTTCCTCCTGTTGCAGCGTCGCCTCGATCAGCGGCTGAGCGCGGAGCAATTCGGGATAGGCGACGCCCATCTCCGCAACCAAGGCCGGCACGAGCCGATACATCAACGGCTCGCTCGAGCCGAGCAGGTGCGCGTGACGCATAGCCCGCCGCATGATGCGGCGAAGGACATAGCCTCTGCCTTCGTTCGCCGGCAGCACGCCGTCCGCGATGAGGAAACCCGAAGCGCGAAGGTGATCGGCAATGATCCGATGGCTTGCGGTCATGTCGGCGGCACTATTGCTGGTGAGCGCAGCCGAAGCGGCGATCAGCGCCTTGAACGTGTCGGTTTCATAATTGTCGTGGACGCCCTGCATGACCGCGGCGATGCGCTCGAGCCCCATGCCCGTGTCGATGCTCTTCTTCGGCAGCTCGGAGACGATCTCGTTCGCCGCCTGCTCATATTGCATGAACACCAGGTTCCAGATCTCGACGAAGCGGTCGCCGTCCTCGTCCGGGCTGCCCGGAGGCCCGCCGGGGATATGATCCCCATGGTCGTAGAAGATTTCCGAGCACGGTCCGCAGGGGCCGTCGTCGCCCATCGCCCAGAAATTGTCCTTGGTCGGGATGCGGACGATGCGGCTTTCGGGCAGCCCCGAGATCTTCTTCCACAGGTCATAGGCTTCGTCGTCGGTGTGATAGACGGTCGCCGTCAGCCGGTCGGGACTGAGGCCCCATTCCTTCGTCAGCAAATTCCAGGCAAGCTCGATCGCGCGGTCCTTGAAATAGTCGCCGAACGAGAAATTCCCGAGCATTTCGAAGAAGGTATGGTGCCGGGCGGTGTAGCCGACATTGTCGAGGTCGTTGTGCTTGCCGCCCGCCCTCACGCACTTCTGCGAGCTCACCGCGGTCACGTAGCGCCGCGTCTCGAGCCCGGTGAACACGTTCTTGAACGGCACCATCCCGGCGTTGACGAACATCAGCGTGGGGTCGTTTTGCGGAACAAGCGGAGCCGACGGTACCCGCGCGTGACCGTTCTTCTCGAAATAATCGAGGAAGCCGCGGCGAATGTCGTTCGTCGACGTCATGGCAATGCGATGTAAATGCGCTGCTGCACTGCGGCAAGGCGTTGCCACTGGCTGTCCAGCTGATAGCATCGCTCGCCTGTCTTTCGGGGGGACGACATGAAATCGATTTGGCTGACCGCCGCTGCCGGTCTGCTCGCGTGGCCGGTATTCGCTCAGGCCATGAGCGGCATGAACCATGCCGACATGGCGGCGCCCAAGTCGCCGATGCTCCTTGAGGGATACGGCAACGGCGGATTCAAGATCACGACGGCGAACCCGAAGGCCCAGGCCTTCTTCGACAACGGCATGCAGCTGGCGCACGCATTTGCGCACAAAGCCGCAATCGAAGCGATGGAAGAAGCGGTGCGGCTCGATCCGGCGTGCGCCATGTGCCTGTGGGGCCAGGCGTGGGCGTCCGGGCCGACGATCAACTTCGGCAAGACCGAGGATGAAGTCGCAAAACTGAGCGACATGGCTGATAAAGCGGGCAAGCTCGCCGAGACGAAGGGCACCGACCGCGAACGAGCGCTCATCCACGCGCTTCAGTTGCGGTATAAGAACGGTGGCGGCGGCAAAGACGGCGACCTTCATTTCGCGAAGGCCATGGCGGTTCTCGCCGACCGCTACCCCGAGGACAATGAGATCGCCGTCATCGCCGCCGACGCCTGGCTGATGACCCATGCCGAAACGGCTGGGGATCGGAAGTTGAATGCGGAACTCGCCATCCCATTGCTCGAAGGCGTCCTCAAACGCAGTCCCAACGACACGCCCGCGATCCACTTTTACATCCACGCCACCGAGGATGCCGAAGTTCCCGCTCTCGCTGAGCCTTACGCGGACCGGCTTGCCTCCCTGGCACCCAACGCCAGCCACCTCGTCCACATGCCCAGCCACACTTATTACTGGATTGGCCGGTATGAAGACGCGGCCAAGACAAACATGCGTGCCGTTGAGATCGGGATCAACAATGCCAAGCGGCTGGGCCTCGGCCCTCCTGACGGCGTTTGGGGCCTGCCCTATCATTCGCACAATGTGACCTTCGGCCTCGGCGGAGCGCTCGAGGCGGGCGACGCGGCGATCGCGCTTCGCCTTGGCAAGCCCCTGGTCGAACGGTCGCAGGCCAACACCAAGGCCGGGCCCTACGCCCAGATGATCGCTGCCAACGGCTATTATGCGATGGGCCGTTTCGCGGATCCAGCGGAGGTTCTCGCGCTGCCGGAACCGAAGTTGCCGTTCCTAATTGCTGCCTGGCATTATGTCCGCGGCGAGGCTTTCGCTCGTCGCAACGACGCTGCGGAAGTCCGCCGAGAAGCGGCTGCCATTCACGGAATTACCGGTGAACTCAGCAAGGACGACGGTTCGCTTCAGGCGCAGACCATGACCTTCATTGCGCGCAATGTGTTGCTTGGCAGAGCGGCCATGCTGGAGAAACGTCCAGCGGAAGCTGCAACCGCCTTCGCCCAGGCCGCCGAAATGCAGGAAGGGGACGATTTCAAGTCCGTCGCTGATCCTCCCGCCTGGCATTACCCGATAAGGCGTGACCTCGCGGCGGCGCTACTCGACGCCGGGAACTATGCCGACGCGAAACGCGAGGCCGAGGCTGCCTTGAAATACCGCCCGAGAGATCCCGAAACGGTGGCGCTGCTTTCCACGCTTGAGACACGTGCTGCCGCCCGCTAGGCGGCGGACATGGTCAGGCGTCCCGGCTCGGCAATCCCGCGCTACAAGCGGCGGAGGCGCGATACGCGCTCGTGGCCGCGGCGGATCTTCGGCTGGATCGTCAAGCTGGTCGTCGCCTTCTTCGTAATCTCCGTCCTGTGGGTGGGACTGTACCGCTTCGTGCCGCCGCCGATTACCGCGACCATGATCGGCGACGTTTTCGCGGGGCGCGGCCTGCACAAGGACTGGATGCCGATTTCCGAGATCGACCGCGACATGGTCCGCGCCGCCATCGCGGCCGAGGACAGCAAATTCTGCCAGCACAACGGCTTCGACTTCGAGGCGATCGAGGACGCGATGAAGCGCAATGCCTCGGGCGGACGAATCCGCGGCGGATCGACCATCAGCCAGCAGACCGCGAAGACGACGTTCCTATGGAACGGCGGGGGCTATGCGCGAAAAGGCGTCGAGGCCTGGTTCACTTTCCTCATCGAGCATCTGTGGGGCAAGCGCCGGATCATTGAGGTCTATCTCAACAATGCCGAGACGGGGATCGGCACCTATGGCGTCAATGCCGGATCGGAGCGTTATTATGGCCATGACGCGAGCGCGATGAGCGCGGTTGAGGCGGCGCGCATTGCGGCGGTCCTGCCCTTGCCGAAGAAGCGCGGGGTCGTCGCGCCCAAGGGCTTCACGCGGCGTTACGGCAATACCATCGATGCGCGCATTGGGGTGGTCGCCCGCGACGGGCTGGATGGCTGCGTCTACAAGGGAGCCGCCGCTCCGCCGAACAAGGCCCCGCCGCCCGTCGCGAAGAAGCCCCGGCCCGAGCCCGGAGAGGAATTCGAAAGCGCAAAGCCGCTTCCGCCCATCGAGAATGCTGTCGAGTCTCCCGCCGAGGCAATCGAGCCACCGGTCAATAGTGCCGAACCGATTCCGGCACCTGCGACAAACGCGGCTGAATCGCCCCCTCCGGCCGAACAGCCCCAGGAACCGGCGAACCAGCTCTAGTCGCGCGGCGAGCGGTGCCGCGAAGCGGCTCGCAGCAGGAACGGCCACCCTCCCCCGACCGTTTTAGCAGGCGATCAGGACCCAGGAGGTATTCATGGCCACGCGTACCCAGACCCGCAGCTCGTCAAGCAACCGCAGCGCTTTTTCGTGGAGCGACAATGCCGGACCGTTGCTCGGGGCAGCACTCGCCGGAGCAGCAATCGGCCTGGCCGCAAACTTCGGCCGCAAGGCGCTGATGCAGGGTCTCGAAGCCCAGGCCGGCGACTGGGACGAAATTCTCGCCGCCGAGCACGACATGGCGCTTGCCATCTTCGACAAGATGCTCGCGACCGACGAAACGCAGAGCTTCAAACGCAAGATGCTGCTGATGAAGCTGACTCACGCGCTCGACAAGCATGCGCACCAGGAAGAAATGGTGGTGTATCCGGCGCTTCGGGAAGCCAACGAGACGGCCGATGCGGACAACCTCGAAAGCGAGCATGGCTACATCAAGACGTTCATCTACGAACTGAACAAGATGGGGCCGGAGGGCTCGACCTGGCTTGAGAAGGTGCGGGAGTTCCGCAAGCTCGTGTCCGAACATGCGCATATGGAAGAAGAGCAGGTCTTCCCAAGGTTCAAGAGCGCGATGAGCGAGGAGCAGAATGCGGAAATCACCGGCCTCGTAAACCGCGACGGCTTCTGGATGGCTTGATTCATCCTCTCCACGATTTCGTGGGGAGGTGGCAATCTGCAGGATTGACGGAGGGGTTCCAAGGCCCCTCCACCACCTACGGCGATCCCCCTCCCCTGCAAATCTAGGGAGGATGCTACGAGACAAGAGCCAGCTTCGGCGGCTCCTGAGTACCGAGGTCGACAGTCCCCTCCCCCGTGACTCGGGCGACGCGTTCCGCAAGCTCGCCATCGAGGGCGAAATCGCGGCCAGCGACGATGACGGCATGGGCGCCACTCCCCAATGGCACGATCAACCGAACGATGCCGTTGCCACCCCGGGCTTCGAGAAGCTCACGACCGAGAATCGGGACAAGATCCGATGAGGCGAGACGGATCGTCATCTCGAGCCGCGTGCGTTTCGCGAGCGCTTCCAGCGGTTGGAAGCGCTTCACCGTGACGCGGGGCGTCTCGTCGCCGGGGCGACGGTCGAGTTCGACGTTGAGCAGCCCGCACGACTGGGTCCGCGCCGCCGCTTCAAGTGCTTCGGAAGGCTCGTCGTCGAACACCGTCGCGGTGAACTGGCCCGAGCGGTCGCTCAAATTCGCCATCATGTAGCGGCGCCCGCGGGCCGACGTCCGCCAGCGCGCCTCCTCAACCAGGCACGCCATGGTCGCGCCGAGGCGCTCGCCCTCCGCGATACGCATTTCGGAAATTTCGGCGAAAGTTTTCACTTTGTGTGCCGCCAACAGATGCTTCTGCGCGTCGACGGGGTGCGCGGAAAAATAGAAGCCGAACGCATCGCGCTCCGCCGCCATCCGCTGCGCCACGGTCCATGAGGCGTCGCGCGAAAGGCGGATTGGAGCGGCTTCGGCGCTATTCACACCGAACAGGCCGGCTTGCCCGCTTTCGCGCTGGTCGTGCGCGCTCGCGGCGTGCGCGAGGATTGTTTCAGCCGCAGCGAAAACCGCCGGGCGATCGGGCTTGAGTGTATCGAACGCACCAGCTCCGGCGAGGCTTTCGAGTTGGCGGCGGTTGAGGATGCGCGGATCGATCCGTGCCGCGAAATCTTCGAGGCTCGCGAAAGGCCCTCCCCGCTCGCGCTCGTCGACCAAAGCTTCCATCGCTTTTTCGCCGACGCCCTTGAGCGCGCCGAGTGCGTAGCGGACCGCCCCCTCCTCGACGGTGAAATAAGCATGGCTGGCGTTGATGTCAGGCGGCAAACAGTCGATCCCGCCGCGGCGCATGTCCTCGACGAAGACTCCGAGCTTGTCGGTCAGCGCCATGTCGAAGCTCATCGACGCGGCATAGAATTCGGCGCGGTGATGCGCCTTCAGCCAAGCCGTCTGATAAGCGACCAGCGCATAAGCAGCGGCGTGGCTTTTGTTGAAGCCGTAGCCCGCGAACTTGTCGATCGTGTCGAACAGCTCGTTCGCCTTAGCGGCGGAGATCTGGTTGTGGGTCGCGCAGCCCTCAACGAAGCGGGCGCGCTGGGCGTCCATCTCCGACTGGATCTTCTTGCCCATTGCCCGCCGAAGCAGATCCGCCTCGCCGAGCGAATAGCCGGCGAGGATCTGCGCGGCCTGCATCACCTGCTCCTGGTAGACGAAGATGCCGTAGGTCTCCGCGAGGATTCCTTCGAGCAGCGGGTGCGGATATTCGATCGCCGCGCGGCCGTTCTTCCGGTCGCCGAACATGCCGATATTGTCCATCGGGCCCGGACGGTAGAGCGCGACCAGCGCGATGATGTCGCCGAAGCTGGAAGGACGAATGGCCGCGAGCGTGCGCCGCATTCCCTCCGATTCCAACTGGAAGACGCCGACCGCGTCGCCGCGCTGGATCAGCTCGTAGACAGACGGATCGTCCCACGGCAGCGTGTCGAAATCGACTTCGACCCCTTGCTCGGCGAGCAAGCGCCGCCCTTCCTTCAGGACCGACAGCGTCTTCAAGCCGAGGAAGTCGAACTTCACGAGCCCTGCCGCCTCGACATATTTCATGTCGAACTGGGTGACGGGCATGTCCGAGCGCGGGTCACGGTAGAGCGGCACGAGCTCGTCGAGCGGCCGGTCGCCGATCACGACGCCGGCCGCGTGGGTGGAGGCATGCCGCGGCAAGCCTTCGAGCTTCATCGCCAGATCGAACAGCCGCCGAACGTCGGCGTCGCCGTCATATTCGGCCTTGAGTTCCGAAACGCCGTTCAGCGAGCGCTCTAGCGTCCAGGGGTCCGTCGGGTGGTTCGGAATGAGCTTAGCGAGCCGGTCGACCTGGCCATAAGGCATTTGCAGGACCCGGCCGGTGTCCTTCAGCACGGCTCGCGCCTTCAGGCGGCCGAAGGTGATGATCTGCGCGACCTTGTCCCGTCCATATTTGCCCTGGACGTAGGCGATGACCTTGTCGCGGTGGGTTTCGCAGAAATCGATGTCGAAGTCGGGCATCGATACCCGTTCGGGATTGAGGAAGCGCTCGAACAGCAGGTTGAGCGCGATGGGGTCGAGGTCGGTGATCGTGAGCGCCCAGGCGACGACCGACCCGGCGCCGGATCCGCGGCCCGGCCCCACTGGAATGTCGTTGGCCTTCGCCCATTTGATGAAGTCGGCGACGATCAGGAAGTAACCCGCGAAGCCCATCCCTGTGATGATCTCGAGCTCATATTCGAGGCGCTCGCGGTAAACCTGCAAGCGATCTCGTTCGTCCTGAGCGGAGCCGCGCAGCGGCGTAGTCGAAGGGCGCTCTGCATCAGCGTGCGAGCCACGCCCTTCGACTTCGCTCAGGACGAACGAGCGGTTGGAGAGCTGCTTGAGACGCTGCTCTAACCCCTCGCGGGCATCCCGCCGGAGCTGCTCGTCTTCGTCGTCGGAGAGGCGCGGGAGGATCGGCCGGCGCTGCGGCGCGGCAACCGCGCAGCGCATGGCGATGACCGCCGTGTTGGCGATCGCCTCGGGCAAGTCGGCGAACAGCTCAGCCATCACCGCGCCGTCTTTCAGCCACGCGTCGGGCGACGAGGTCGCGCGGTCGGCGCTCTCCACATATTGCGAATTGGCGATGCACAGCATGGCATCGTGCGCGGCGTGGAATGAAGGGTCCGGGTAAGCGGCCGGGTTGGTCGCGACGAGCGGCAGGTCGCGGGCGTAGGCGAGCGCAATCAGCGCATCCTCCGCGGCTTCCTCGATGGGATCGTTGCGGCGAATAATCTCGACGTACAACCGATCAGGAAAGAGCTGCTGCAACCGGTCGCAATAAGCTTCCGCCTTGGGCTGTTGTCCGTCGGCGAGAAGGCGAGCCAGCGCACCCTCCGCGCCGGCAGTGACAGCAATCAGGCCCTCGCTAAGGCCGTCGAGCTGCGCGAATTCGACATGAGGGTCCTGCTCGGCCGGGCGATCGAGGTGCGCCGACGACACGAGTTTGGACAGATTAGCGTAGCCCTGGTCGTCCTTGGCGAGCAGCACGAGCCAGTCGATGCGGGACTCTCCGCCGATCTCGCCCGGGCGGGCGACCGCGAGCGTGGCGCCGATGATCGGCTGGACGCCCTTGGCCGAGCAGGCGTCGCTGAAGGGCATGGCGCCGTAAAGGCCGTTGCGATCGGTCAAGGCGACCGCCGGGAAGCCGAGCATTGCTGCCCGGCTGGCGATCGTCTTGGGCTCCATTGCCCCTTCGAGCATGGTGTAGGACGACAAGACTCGAAGCGGAACGAACGGCTGACTCACGAACTGAGTATGCTGGGTCCGACCACCACTGGAAACCCGGTCGCTTCAGTTATCCCCAATTCCGTCGTCGCGAGCGCAGCGAAGCAATCCAGCCTGAATTGGCGCGCCGCCTTCAGGCCCTTGCAATGACGATCAACGCGATGGGGCCAGCCGCCCTTCCATGATGTCGCGGATTTCGCGCATTCGGCCGAGATAGGCGTTCGCAATGCATGCGCGGTTGGGACAGCCGTCACGGTAGGCGAGAAAGCGATCGCGTGTCGTCTGGAGCAGCCGTGTCTGCGCCGGCGACGCCGTCGTCAGCGCCCGCCGATACTCGGTCGTCATGTTGAGATCGAGCGCGGCCAGCCCGCTGTCCGAGCATACCGCGATCTCCCCGGCCGAATGGGCACGGGCGCAGTCGAAACCGGGACGGCCCGGAGCACTGCTTGGCGGGCCCGGCTGGACATTCGCGGAGACGGCAGCTGCAGCGTTACCTTCGGCCTGGGGCGCAATTGCGTTGAGATCGGTGGCCGGCGGCAGGGGCTCCGGGACCTTGGTTAGCATCGACAAAGGACCGATGATCGAATCCGCGTTTTTAAGGCTGACGTTTCCGCCGGCCTCGATCGTATAATCCACGTCGGCCATCAGGCCCTGCCGGCCGTCGGTCGTCGCCGTTCCGGGCGGAAGATCGAGATAGAGTGTCCCAGAGCAATTGAGCGCGCCGGCATCCTTGTCTTCGCTTTCGAGCACGGGGTTCTCGACGCGAAGCGCCACGGCGCTCGCAAGCTGGCCAAATTCGCCCTGGTCCGCTCCGCGAGCCTCGGCCGCCCGGCGGACCAATTCGCGCTTGATGGCCTCGTAAGTTCCCTCGGCCGAACATTGCGCCGCGTGGTCGGCCTCGGCGGTTTGCTCGATCTGCGGGTTGCTGAGCTTGTCCTGGTCCGGATCGCGATTGCCGCTGAAGTACCAGATCAAGCCGAGGACGATGATGAGCGCGCCGGCGGCAGCGATGACCAGTCTCGTTCGTGATTGGATTTCAACGTCCGGGTCGGTCACTGCAGCCTGCCCTCATGCAGCCGCACAACGCGGTCCATCTTGGCGGCGATGCGCTCGTTGTGGGTCGCAACGAGAGCGGCGCTGCCCTCGCCGTGAACGAGGTTCAGGAACTCCGCGAAGACCGCATCGGCGGTATGCTCGTCGAGGTTGCCGGTGGGTTCGTCGGCGAGGATCAGCGGCGGCTTGTTCGCGAGCGCTCGGGCGACCGCGACGCGCTGCTGCTCACCGCCCGACAGCTTTGACGGCCGATGATCGAGCCGTTTCGACAAGCCGAGCGCGCCGAGCAGTTTTTCCGCCCGCTCGCGAGCCGCATCGGGCTCCGTGTCGCGAACGAGCTGAGGAATCATGACATTCTCGCGTGCGTTGAATTCGGGCAGGAGGTGATGGAACTGGTAGACAAAACCGAGGAGCTCTCGGCGGAGTTTCGTTCGACCTTCGTCGTCGAGCTGGGCCGCCTCCTGGCCCTGGAGCCTGATCGAGCCCGCGAAACCGCCCTCGAGCAGGCCGACGGCTTGGAGGAGAGTGGACTTGCCCGAACCCGATGGGCCGAGCAGCGCGACGATCTCACCCGGCTTCACCTCGAGATCGACCCCGCGCAATACCTCGATCGTGATCTCACCCTGAGTAAAGCTGCGTTTAAGATCGCGCGTGATGAGGACCGGGTCGATCATCTCATCCTCCCCGGCGTTTGCCTCCCCTCGAAATCGAGGGGAGGATGAATTTTGGATCACTCATAACGGAGCACCTGGACCGGGTCGGTGCTCGCCGCGCGGCGTGCCGGGAACAGCGTCGCCGGGAAAATCAGAAGAATCGTCACGATGATGATCGCGGCGACCTCGAATGGGTCGGTCTTAGCCGGAAGCTCGGTCAGGATCCGGACCGACGGATCCCACGGGTTCGCGCCCGTCAACAGATGAACCACGTTCACCGCTCCTTGTCGGAAGAAGAGGATGATCGAACCGAGGATCAGGCCGATCAGGATTCCGACCCCGCCGATCGCGAGGCCGACCGTCATGAAGATCCGGAGGATGGCGCGCCTGGTCGCGCCCATGGTCCGCAGGATCGCGATGTCGCGAGTCTTGGAACGCACCAGCATGATCAGCGACGAGGCGATGTTGAACGCCGCGACCAGCACGATGATGCTGACCACGATGAACATCACGACCCGTTCGAGGTCGAGAGCGGAGAACAAGGCCGAATTCATCTCGCGCCAGTCGACGATCACTCCATTGCGCCGGACCAGTGGCTGGAGCGGAGCGAGGATTTCTCCGACCTTGTCGGGATTGTCGGTCTGCACCTCGACGAGCCCGACGGAGTCTCCCATCATCAGGAGCGTCTGGGCGTCCTGCATCGGCATGATCACGAATGCCTTGTCGTAATCGTAGACGCCGACCTCGAAGACCGCGCCCACCGTGTAGGTGACGATCCGGGGGACGGTCCCGACGACCGTCGAGCGGCCTTCGGGGCTGATCAGGCTGATCTCGCTTCCCGGATAGGCTCCGAGCTGATCGGCGAGGCGAGACCCGATTGCGACCTTCCCGCTGTCCGGAGTGATCGACTTGAAATCCCCCGCGACGACATTCGACGTCAGCGTCTTGTTGGCCATCAGGTCCTCGACCCGCATTCCGCGGACGAGGACGCCTTCGACGCGCCCGTTCGACGAGGCCATCAGCGGCTGTTCGATCAGCGGAAGCGCGGAAGTGACGCCCTTCGTGCGCTTCGCGGCGACGGCGATCTCCTGCCAGTTCGCGAGCTGGCCGTTGAAGCCCTGGATTACGGCATGGCCGTTGAGGCCCACGATCTTGTCGAACAGCTCGGCGCGAAAGCCGTTCATCACGCTCATGACCACGATCAGTGCGGCCACTCCGAGCGCAACGGCACCGACGCTGAAGCCGGCGACGACGAAAATGAAGCCTTCGCCCTTTTGCGGGAAAAGGTAGCGCCGGGCTGCCATCCGCTCATAGCGGGAAAGGATCATGCGGTGAGCCTCGCCAGCGCGCTTTCGACGCTGAGTTCCTCGCGCTCCGCGGTCGATCGGTTCTTGAGCTCGACGGTGCCGGCCGCGATTCCGCGCGGGCCCACGACCAGCTGCCAGGGCAGGCCGATCAGGTCCATCGAAGCGAGCTTCGCGCCTCCGCGCTCGTCGCGGTCGTCATAAAGCGTTTCGATGCCCGCGGAGGTCAGCTTCGCGTAGAGGTCGTCCGCTGCGGCCACGGTCGGCTCGTCGTCGGCCCGCATCGTGACGATGCCGACGCGCCACGGTGCCACCGCTTCAGGCCAAACAATGCCCGCTTCATCATGGCTCGCCTCGATGATGGCTCCGACGAGCCTGGAGACGCCGATGCCGTAGCTCCCGCCGACCGGAGTGACCGGTTCGCCCGCCTGCCCGCTAACGGTGAAGCCGAGCGGCTTCGTATATTTGTCGCCGAAATAGAAAATGTGCCCGACTTCGATGCCGCGCGATTGCCTGAGATCGGCGCCGAGCTCGGCCTCGCGCGCCTCGTCGCGTTTTTCGTCGGTGGCTGCGTAATCTGCTGTCATGGAATCCACGAACGCCTGGAGCGCGTCCGGGTTGTCTGCGTCGACGGCATAATCCTCGGCGGGTCGCAGACTCTCCCAGCTTTTATGGAAGAAGACCTCGCTCTCGCCCGAGGGCGCGAGGATGATGAATTCGTGGCTGAGGTCCCCACCGATCGGGCCGGTGTCGGCCTGCATCGGGATCGCACGGAGCCCCATGCGCGCGAAGGTGCGGAGGTAGGCGACGAACATCCGGTTGTAGCTGATCCGCGCGCCAGCCTCGTCGAGGTCGAAGCTGTAGGCATCTTTCATCAGGAACTCGCGGCCGCGCATCACGCCGAAGCGCGGCCGGATCTCGTCCCGGAACTTCCACTGGATGTGGTACAGCGTGCGCGGCAGGTCGCGATAGCTTTTCACCGAGCCCTGGACGATGGACGTCAGCATGTCCTCGTTGGTAGGACCGTAGACCAGCTCTCGGTCCTGCCGGTCGCGGATCCGAAGCATCTCCGGTCCGTAGGCGTCGTAACGTCCGGTCGCCCGCCAATAGTCGGCCGCCTGCAAGGTCGGCATCAATATCTCAAGGGCGCCGGCGCGATCCTGTTCCTCGCGGACGATCTGCTCGATCTTCTTCAGGACACGGAAGCCCAGCGGCAGCCAGGCGTAGATTCCCGCAGCCGTCTGACGTACCAGGCCGGCGCGCAGCATCAGCTTGTGGCTGACAATCTGGGCGTCCGCCGGACTTTCTTTGAGGACCGGAAGGAATGCACGGGACCAACGCATGGCGGGCCGCTGTAACGGCTCCTCCGTAACTCGCAACCGCACTGCTGTGTGTCCGCGCTGACACAGGAGTCGCGGAAAAGCCAACCCCCGGCATTTACAGCAGTGACAGCATTATCGGCCCAGACTAGCCTCCCGCCTGTCCGAACAACTGGCCCTGGCTCGTGGGTTCGGGGATGCAGGCAGGGCGACTGGGGAGGCTCGCTGCAGTTACGTCCAAGGGGGCTGACGAGCAATCGTCACGCAAGGCGCCCGGATCGCTCGCCGATCCGGGCGTTTGCTTTTGCCGCGCTTCCGCCTTTGGTGTAGGGACCGGACGTTGGCCAATTCTTTCGGCCATGCGCGGCAAATAGCGCAAAAGGAGGACGCCATGCGAACACGCATGATCTTGGCGCTGATCTTCCTTTCTACGGCGGTCGGACCCGCGAGCGCCCAGGAGTCCCGACGCGGCGACGTCCGTTCCGAAACCCAGAACCGGCTCGCCGACCAGGAAAATAACGACATCCTGTGGAATTCGATCGGATTGCTCGGCCTACTCGGGCTCCTGGGACTCCGTCGCCAACACTCGGAAGACAGCTATCACCCGGCTTCGCTGGAGTGAGCCAGTGACAGGAGGGGACCAATGAAGCACATGATTCCGCTTGCAGCCGCGCTGGCGTTGGTCGCCGCCGCTCCGGCGATCGGTCAAAACGATGCTGCGGCGCCAGCCAACGTCGCCGATACGAACGCGGCGACGCCGGCCGCGCCCGATTCCAATGCAGCAACGGCTCCCGCGCCCGAAGCTGCGCCAGCTCCTCCCGCCGCGCCCGCTGCGCCCGATGCGGGAACCGCGCCGCCTGCGCCGGAACCCTCGCGCTCGAATCTCCCTTGGGGCGTTCTCGGGCTCGTGGGCCTGCTCGGCCTCCTCGGTGCCCGGAGGCGCGCGGGTTAAGCTGCTTGGACCGAAGCCACGCCCTGGCTTAAGCAGGGGCGCATGAGCGACAAGGATAAGAGGCCTGGAACGCGTCTCGCCGAAGGCGGCCGCCGGAAGGAATGGCGCGGGCGGCTCGTCAACGTACCGATCGAGCGTGCCTCCACGGTCCTTTTCGACAGCGTTGCCGACATGCGCGCCAACAAGCCGGGGCTGGGTGTTTATCGCTATGGCCTGCAGGGCACGGCGACGCAGTGGGCACTCGCCGAGGCTTTGACCGAGCTGGAACCGGGCGCGGCGGGGACCGCTCTTTATTCGTCGGGGCTCGCGGCGATCACGACGGCGCTTTTGGCGGTCCTCTCACCCGGCGACGAATTGCTCGTCCCTGACAACGTCTACGGGCCGACTCGTAAATTCTGCGACGGGTTCCTCAAGCGCTATGGAGTGGCCGCACGATATTACGACCCGCTGACGATTCCAGATTTCGGCGAGCGCACGCGCGCGGTCCTGCTGGAAAGCCCAGGCTCGCTGACAATGGAGGTCCAGGACGTTCCGGGAATTTGCCGCCTCGCTCGCGAACGTGGGATTGTCAGCCTCATCGACAATACCTGGGCGACGCCACTGCTATTCCCAGCCATCGCGGCGGGCGTGGATATCAGCATCCTCGCCGCGACCAAATATGTCGGCGGGCATGCCGATGTGATGCTCGGTTCGGTGACCGCAACAGCGGAGCATTTCCAACGTATCCAGACCCTGGGATGGGATCTTGGGCACAGCCTGTCGCCCGACGACGCCTGGCTTGGCTCGCGCGGGCTTCGGACGATGGCCCTGCGCTTGAAACAGCATGAGGAAGGCTCGCTGCGGGTCGCGCGGTGGCTCAGCCAGCGGCCGGAGGTGGGCCTGGTCCTGCACCCCGCCCTCCCCGATTGCCCGGGCCATGAATATTGGAAGCGGGATTTCAACGGCGCGTCGGGACTCTTCACCTTCGAGCTTCGCGGCGCCGACGACAGGGCCCGAGCGGCATTCGTGGAGAGGCTCCAGCTCTTCGGGATCGGTTACAGCTGGGGCGGGTACGAAAGCCTCGCAATGCCGGCCGACCCGATCCGAACCATATCCAAACCGCCGGCCGCCAGCCTCGTCAGGCTACATATCGGTCTCGAGGATCCCGAAGATCTCATCGCGGACGTGGATCGGGCTCTGACTAACCTCTGATATAAGTTAACACTGTTAAACAGGCTTTATAAACGACAGATCGTGCCTCCACCGAGGCAGCCTGACTTCGCCTTTCGCAGCGGGCTCGCGTAAATTGGCTGAATTACGGGAGATTTCGGCATGCGCAGAGTTACGACGAAGATTGCTTCGATCGCAGCAGCAGCTGCTATCATTCTAGCGCCGACCGCGGCGTCGGCGTCGGCCTTGCCGTCCTCGTCCGCCCCCTCGAACGCATGGGTCACCTTGAGCCAGCTCAACCCGGCCGGAGCGACCGCCCTGGCGGGAAGCGCAGCTGCGCCGAGCTCTGTGGAGTTGGCTGGGGCGGCGGCGGCTGTGCAGCCGGCCGACGATACGTATCGCCCCAATCCCCTGCCCTTGCCTGTTATTGCGGTCCTGCTCGCCGTGCTCGGTACGATGATCTACATCGCCTTCATCGAAAAGCATCACCAGAGCAGCCGGCCGTTCCTGACCAGCCCGCAATAAACCATTGAACAGCGCATAAGGAAAAACTCCCCGGGCTTTGTGCCCGGGGAGCTTCTTTCGTTAGCCTCGTTGGCCGCGCTCGACCGGCGGCGGCGGAGGCGGAGGCGGCGGAGCCGGGCAGGTGCTCGTCGCCAGGATCACCGATCCGTCCGCGCAGGTCTGCGTCGCCGGTGCAACCGGAGCCGGTGGCGGCGGCGGCGGTGCGGGCGGAGGCGGCGGAGGCGGCGAGTAGAGATTGTAGATCAAGCTCGCCAGCAGGCTGTGCGACCGGAACTTGCCATCGAGATCGAACGGCGGGGTCGCCCCGCAGGTGGTCTGGCAGAACCGTCCGTAATTGAGCTTGCCTGTCTGGAAATAACGGTATTTCAGTCCAACATCGAGGCTCGGACTTAGCGCCGTGCGGACCTCCGCCAGAGCTTGCCACGAAAATGCGCTGTCCTCATCGCGGAAGGCAAGCGAGCTCGATGGATTGAGGTGGGTGTTGTATTTCACCCGGGCGAGGCCGAATCCCGCGCCGATCGAGCCGCCAAAGGCGTCATTGTTGCCAAAATCGAACAGTGCGTTGACCATGCCCGAGCCGACGCTGGCGTGACCGGACGCGTCCACCCGCCCGCCTGGAAACCCGACCGCAGCGGCGGCTGCCGTATCGAGATCCGCGTGGCGGAGCGACGCGCGCTTGTACCCGGCTTCGAGCTCCAGCCGGAACATGCCAAAGTCGTAACCACCGACGAGGTCGGCGTCGTATCCAAGCTTGTGGCTGATTTCGAGCGCGTTGTTCGCGCTGACAGTCCCGTTCGAGAAGTCGAACTTCGACTTCATCGCTTTCATGACGCCAACGTCGATTCCGAAGTAGCCGGAACCGTCGCGGGCGAATGCCGGCGTTGCCAGCGCTGTTGAAACAAGCGCGGCGGCAGTCATCAATTTACGCATGAAGGCCCCCTTTCAAATCCCATTTGGTTTGAAAGGTTTACCACGAACCAAGCGATCGGTGCAGCCGCCTGACGAGATTGTCGCCGACTGTTGCCCCGAAACCCCAGATCAGGATTCGCGGCGCCGGTCTTTACTGCCCATTTCCGCCGGAAAGCACGCGTCCCCGTCAACCGCCGGCTCGGCTGCCTCAAAAAAACTCCCCGGGTAGCGCTACCCGGGGAGCTTCGCTGGCTAGCCGCGCTGGCCGCGCTCGACCGGCGGCGGCGGTGGCGGAGGCGGCGGAGCCGGGCATGTGCTCGTCGCCAGGATCACCGATCCGTCCGGGCAGGTCTGCGTCGCCGGTGCAACGGGCGGCGGCGGCGGTGGTGGGGGCGGCGGAGGCGGAGGCGCTTCTGCTGCGGCGCCGAAATTATAGACCAGGCTCGCCAACAGCGAATGCGAGTGCACGAACGAACGCGCGTCGAAGGTGTGCGCGAACAGGTCTCCGTGCAGCGTTCCGGCTGAAAAATAGCGGTATTTCAAACCGGCGTCGATTTGTGGAGATATCGGCACCCGGGCCCCGGCGATAACCTGCCACGCCAGCTTGTCCCAGTCCTTGAGATGATAGGACGAGTCACCGAGCTGATCGATCGTCATGCTGACCAGCGCCGGTCCGGCGCCCGCACCGGCGTAGAAGGACACGCCATCCTCGTTCCCGACATCCACGAGAGCGTTGAGCATGAAGGAAGTCACGTTGGTGCGGCCGTCGGCGCTGTAGGACTCACCAGGGACGATGCCCGCGGGGAACGGGCCCGGAGCCTGCGGGTCGATGACGTAGCGCTTGTGGCTTGCATGCTTGCGCGCCAGTTCCCCCTCGAGGCGGAACATCCCGAAATCGTAGCCCGCGATCAGGTCGGCGTCGTAACCCAGGCTGTGTTTGATATCGAGCCAATCGGCCCAGATATCGGTCGTCACCGGCGGACCCTTCCGGTCGACGTCGGACCTCTGAGGCATGAACACGCCCGCCTCGACTCCGACATAGGCGCTATGGTCTCGTGCCGCCGCCGGTGAGGCGACAGTCAGCGTTGCTGCCGCCGCGAACATATATCCACTCGGCCGCGTCCGCGCGCGTATCGTGCATCCGCTCTCGTGCCTGGCCGATCGCTCCGGCGGCGGACGGAATGACTGCGAGGCCCCCAAGTCCAGCCAACGCAACTTTCCGCCAACGCGAGTTCTCGCCGCCAAGCTTGTGAGCAATCTGCACGACAGCGGCGGATGCGAAGATCGCAAGATACGGCAATCCGGGAACCAGCCACCTCGACCAGATCAGATGCTGCGCGCAAATCCCGAGGAAGAAGGCAACCGTCGCCGTCCCAAGCACGTAACGGGCCATCCCTCTTTCGGCGAAAGCAAACAGCGCGCCCGCCATTGCCAAAAGCACGCCGGCCCATCCCATCGAATCGGCCGCAAAGTCGCCGAGGTAAGTCGCCAGGTTCGGCACAAAGCCCGTGCTCGTGTGGCCGACGTGGAACGGCCTCGCCTCACCGGCCAGGTTCATAAGCACGGTTCCAAAGTCGATGAAAATGAACGGAGAGGCGATGAAAGTGCCCAGGATCGTCGCCAAGATTGCGAGGGCGAGCAGGCGGCCCCCACCTCGCCATCCGAGTCCAGTCGATCGAGCGTAAAACGCCACGGCTCCGATGACGCCCGCGAACACGGTCGCCGCAGGCCATTTCGTCGCGATGGCAAATCCGGTGAGCAGGCCGGCCGAAATTGCGTGCTTTCCGCGGCCGCTGTCGGCCAGGCGACAGGCGAAAAGGAGCGCGCCAAGCATGAAGACGCTTGCTTGAACGTCGGTTCTCACCACCTGTGACCAGCCGATGTGAAGGCTGTTCAGGGCCAGCAGCAATGCGGCCAACCAGCCAGCGGTTGATCCAAACAACCGCTTGCCAAGCAAATAGGTCAGCCCGACGCAAACTGTCCCCAAGATCGCCATGCTGATCCTGGCCGACAGGAAGACGATGGTCGGATCCGCGTAAGCCGCTGTCACGAAATCCGCGAGGGTCGCGTATCGTCCGGTCATCGCGCCCAAGGCAAAAACGAACGCCTCTATGACCGCGGTCAAATAAATGGTCGTGGTCCCGGGGTGGCCGAACCAATGCGGATTCATGGTGTGATTGGCCAAGAGGCCGGCAGCTTTCACCATGAACAGCGGCTCGTCGGGATCGTAGAGGCTGGGAAGTCCGAAGCCGATGTTATTCAGGCGAAGACTCAAGGCGGCGAGAAGGATTAAACCAGCAAGCGTACGCCGTCGCAGCAAAGTTCGACGTTCTCGGTCGGGCTCGCCGTCGCGTCGGGTTGGCACGTCGTCCTGAATCCCGTGTTTAAAGGCGAGCAATTCGCTTTGGGGCCGCTTGCGGGGCCGGTCAACCGGCTTACTCGCCTTTCAAATCGCACCCGGCAGCAGCAAGTTGAAATGGTAGCGGAGGAGGGACTTGAACCCCCGACACGCGGATTATGATTCCGCTTTAGAACTGCAGAAAACCGCCAATCTTTCAGCAGCGTGTACGACTTGTGTACCGTTGGTTAGTCAGGCAAGCAGGTCGGCTTGTGCCGCAGCCACCAGAGCGGCATCTCCCTGCTCGTCCTTGATTAAATGGCCGTAAGTGTCGAGCGTGATCTGCACCGATGAGTGCCCGAGCCACGTTGTCAGTCGCCGAAGGTCGACGCGCTGCTTTATCCAGGCGGACGCGGCGGCGTGGCGCAAGCTGTGGAAATCATATCGCGCCCGGACGATCGGCTCACCGCCCTCCCCTATTTCCTCCGCTTTGACCGTCAGGCCAGCTGCGATCTGGAGCGGCCAATAGTCCCGGTTCAGCATGTTTGAATGCAGGCGCACGCCGCCTTCGCTGTTTGGAAACATCAAATCCGAGTTTGGAGCTCGCAGCATCCATGCTCGCAGCTCCGAAATGAGCGCAGGCGGAATGGGGATGCTGCGCCTGCCCGCTTCAGACTTAGGCGCGCCGATCACGCCCCATTGATCGGCTCTTTGCTCGACAGTGAGCGTCGCGGCCTTTAAATCGACGTCACGGCGCCTGAGGCCGCGAATTTCAGAGCTGCGAAGACCAGTGAATATTGCGGTCATGAGTAGCGGCCGGAAATCCGGGGCGGCTTCCTCGGCCTTTGCGAGCAACGAGCGAAGATCGTCGCGCGAGGGAATGGTCACCCTTCGCTTGTCTCGGCTCGATCGCACTACCCGAACGCCCTTGGCGACGTTCTGAGCCACTAGACCGCGGCGCTGCGCTTCCGTCAGGATGCTCGAAAGACCGCGAACCACCTTGCCCGCCATGGCCGGCGAGCGTGTCATTAGCAGGGCATCTTTGAATGCTTCCACCTTCGGCATAGTCAGCCGCGACAGACGTTCCGGGCCGATCAGCGGCTTGATGTGAAGATCGACCCACTCGCGGTACTGCTTGACGGTGGAGCGTTCCCTGCCCCTCTGCTCGGCTGCTTTGACCCATAGGTCGGCGGCATAAGAGACCGTAACGCTGACGCTGTCAGCGGTGTGAGTGCCAGTAGCGACTTCGC
>JBKPOO010000086.1:0-39388 GCA_046733175.1 Pseudomonadota bacterium | reverse complement strand
GCTTAATCCTGCTCGTTGCTGTCTCCGCTGCGGCAGGCGAACCGTAGGTCCGCGATCCGTGATAGTCGATCTGCCTGCGCCAAGTCATCGGTTTCTCCTTTCAGCTCTGGCGACAATGAATGTGCCAGTTGCTGTAAGGTGAGCGTCCATCATGCAGCATGCAAACGAATGTTATTGCCGGTTGCCATCAAGGAAACTGCACTCAAAACGTCGAGCATGCGGGCGCGCTATGGGCTTGTCTTATAGGGCGACCGTTCCTGCCCAGACGACCACGGCGAGGCCCACCACGGCATAGGCAACGAGAGCAGCGTACTGACCGAAGGGCGTCCTAATTCTCGACCGATGATCCGCCGAGAAGCGATCCAGGTTGGGCGCCAACTTTTCTTCGGAAAGCATCAGCGCCATATCGAGCGCGGACAGCTCGCGGTACGCATTGATAAGCCGTGCCAGTTCGATCTCGCTCAAATTTGGATACTGCCTGATTAGCTCGCGAGTTTCCTCGAGCGGCCTGCGTGCAGGCGACTGCAGTTGTTCGTATGCAAGTGCTTTTGAGTTGAAACTTTGAAACATGGTGCTCGTCCTTTGTGAGGTGGCGAGCCGAATTGAGAACAGATGGGACGGGCTGCATTAGTCAGCTCAGCGTCGCCGAAAGGTTCCGATTTTGTCCCTAGGCCGAGTCCGGCTCACGGGTAATATCCCGGCCTTAGGCCGGGAGTCGTGCCGTGCTGCTGCCGGGGTGCAATTGCGGTGGTCTAGGCATGTCCATGATATGGTGACCCAACGCTAATATTCAAACCGTTGAGCGCTAGGCTCGCTGGTCCTCACATATTGGTCTGATCAGGGGGCACGCCGTCCGGCAGACGTGCAGCGCGCGCCGGCTCGCGGCAGAGAATGCCCTCTGCCCCCAGCCCGTAACAGGTCATTGAAATCGACCCCATAGCGTAGCCGCGGACAAGCGTTTCAACAGGGGCGCCGTCCGAAGCGGCCAGCGCCGCGAGGTAGAGCAACGGTATGAAGTGATCCGGCGTGGGCACCGCCATCTCAAAATCGGGATGCTCAACCAATTTCAGGATGTCCCCAGCGTCGCTGGTCAGCTGCTCAACCACGGCATCGTCGAACCGCCTAGCCCAATCGAATGCGGCGTCTGGCTGTTTCCATTGCACAAGCCCGAGGTTGTGCACCACATTCCCGCTCGCCAGCACAAGAACACCGCGGTCGCGCAAGGGTGCAAGGCGCGCGGCGAGATCGAGATGATAGTCCAGCGGCCGCAGCGCATTAATCGACAGCTGCACGACGGGAATATCGGCGTTAGGGTAGATGTGAGCGAGCACCGACCAGGTGCCGTGATCCAGTCCCCATTGGTCTCGGTCGAGGCCCATCCAGTGCGGCTTCACGACTTCGGCCACTTCGTTCGCAAGCTCCGGATGGCCGGGGGCTGGGTACTCAAATTCGAAGAGTTCCTTTGGGAAGCCGTAAAAATCGTGAATGGTTCTAGGACTGGTCATCGCCGTTACGGCGGTCGCCCCGAAGTACCAATGCGCGGAGACGACGAGAACCGCGCGCGGCTGAGGAACGCGCTCCCCGAACGCGCGCCACGCTTCGGTATATCCGTTCGTCTCAAGCGTGTTCATGGGGTTTCCGTGGCCGACGAACAGGACGGGCATGCGATCCATCGGGACTCTCACTGCTTCGGACAGTATACTCTGCCACAACTTCATCGCCATGCACTGGCGGCGGAAAGCCATGAGAAATAAGCTGCAAAACGTTCTGCGCAACGTCGATCGGGAAACTGAGGCGGAGAAGGTCAACCGTCGGGAACAGTCACTGGACGAGGCGCTCAAAGGAACGTTTCCAGCAAGCGATCCTCCCGCTGCGCTGGCACCACATTCATCGCAGGAATGACAACGCTACGCCCGCCCCGCCGGGTTAGCGTGACGCCCTTGATTACCCCCGCGAGTCGTCCATATTGAGAATATGACTGAACACCCTCAGTTTGAACGGTCGCAGCTCCATCCAGGCAGCAGTACCGCACGACTCTAGCGCCCTGAGCGTCCCCGCAGCTTCGCGCACGGGGCGCGCTTAGGGCTTCTCCAAAGAGCGGCGTATCGCGTTTCGGCGAGCGCTTTTCTCATCATTCAATTGGCGAACAGCCGCGGTTTGGGTGCGTGATCGTATCCAGGCGCACTGCTGCGCGTCAGGAGTAGAGTCCTGTGATTACTCAACGTTTTGCAGTCGAGTTCGACCGACGCACGGTCGGAGTTGCCGCCCGTGTCCCCGGCGGCTTCATCTTTTACACATCCGACGACCGGTTCCGCGAGATGGACGGGCGAGTCTTTCCTCGTGCGCGCTCCATTGAGCGACAACTGAAGAAGGTAGCCAGGAGGCGCGCGCGTAGGTCGCAAGCTTTTCGGCTCAATCCGTCGTTCGCCTGACGCGCCCGCCCGCTGAACCCACTCCAGATCCAGAGGAACAGGAAATGAAGATTCGACGCACCCACGTCCGCCGTGGACCGGCGCCGCAGTTTCGTGCCGGCCACCCTGCCGCGGCAACCTTACGCGCCAGCTGGCGCGAAGGTACTGCCCTGGCCGCCGGCTTTCTGGTGCTCCTTGTCACGACGTGGCTCATCTGGGCGGCGCTGGCGGAGGCTGCCTTGGCTCTTGCCGAGACCCCGTAAACCCAGGCCGACCCACGTCCATCACCCAACCAGGAATATTGTCATGATCACATCTTTGAACCGCAGCGAACGTCCCCCAATCCACCTTCTCGCGTCTGAGTCCGACCTCGTCGCCGGGCTTGCGCTTCGTTCCGAGCATCGCCAGCCCGTTGTTGCGGCGATGTTGCTCGAGGAGATCGAGCGTGCCGAGCTGCACGATCCGCAAACGATGCCAGTCGGCCACGCCAGGCTGAACTCGTTCGTATGCTTCATCGATGAGCACACCCAGAACGTTCGGGAAGTGCAGCTGGTCCTGCCCGCAGACGCCGATTTCGAGGAAGGGCGGCTGTCGATCCTCACCCCAATGGGCGCCGCGCTTTACGGCTTGGCTGCTGATCACACGATCGAGTGGCCTGACCTTCACGGCAACTACCGGCCGATCCGCATTGTTCGGGTTGTGCAGCCGGACGAAGCAGCGACCCCAAGTGATGGATGAAGGCTTTGTCATTGGGATTGATGGCCGACTTGTTGGCGTGGCCGTTCGTGTGCGCGGCGGCTTCATGTTTTTCTCCTCCGCTCCGGAGTTCAAAGTCCTTGAGGGGACAATCTTCCCTCGAGCGGACTTGGTGACGCGACGGCTGGCCGAGATCGTGGAGGCAAAGAAAAACTCGACGGGAGACACGATGGCGAAAGCTCGTCCGAGTTGGACGGTCTCTGCAATTGATCTGGGCGGCGGCAATGTTGTGCGGCTGCCTCTCAGGCAGTGTCTACCGAACACAGATCCCAAACCTCCGGACGCCGCGTGAGCGGCACGAAGATTCATCCCATCCGCTGTGCCGTGGAAGCTGCCCTCAAGCCGGCGCGAACCCGCGCGATGACACTCTCATCCGCACGGGTCGAGTGAACCATGTATGATGGATACGAGAACTCCGGACTGTCGGGGACCAGAACCAACTGACCCTCGTCCAGCAACTGCCGGACCGCCGCCATTCGAAAGTAGCCGCTGCCTCCGCGCGCCAGCACAAAGTCCAGCGCGAGCGGCCCGTAACTGATCGAAACGACACCCGCGCCAGCGTCCGGAAATGCGGCGTGGTAGCTGGCAGCGAATTCCTCTCCCCAATCGACGTGCACATGATCGTCTGGCTCGAGCGGACGGTCAGCCGGCGTTGTTCTGACAAGCACCAGCTTTTCCTCGAACAGCAACTCGGCAACGACGCCCGTTCTCGCCGGAGCTGCATAGAGAATTGCAACATCCAGCGCGCCTTCCTGAACTTGCTCCATTAAGCGCTCGGGCGAGTCGATGTAGGCGCTGATCGCAATCTCCGGACACTCGTGTCGCATCCACAGCAGCCAGTGACGCATCAATGGATTCCATTGACTGAGTTCCGCGCCGATCGTGATCACCGTCTCTCGACCGGACGAGATTGCAACAGCTCGACGAGCTCGGTCCCAGGTTTGAACGAGCGAAGTCGCGAAACGGAAGAACTGGTCGCCGGCCGGCGTCAGCCGGGCTCCCGCCTTGTTTCGGATGAAGACCTTGCGGTCGAGCTGCTCCTCCAGGACCTTGATCCGAGCGCTGACTGCGGTCTGCGTCACGTTGAGGTTCGCCGCGGCGCTGACGAAGCTGCCCGTCTTGACGATCTCGAGGAAGGTTCGGGCGACGTTGATTTCCATTTCGCATGCTCGCCGGTTTGCGTGGAGTTTAGAACATAACAGCAAAAAGCCGATGGTTATCCAGCAATATTACTCGTTTGCTTTATATTATTCGGACGAGCATCCCTCCAGGGGCAGCAGCCAAAAAGGAGGAGCCCGTCAATGTCAGCCCTCTCCAGCGCCCGACCCGCAACACGGCGCAAGCGGACTAGAGCGGTCCGCGCCCAAAAAAGAGGTCGAACGGACGTCACGGCCGAGCTCGCGCGGGAGCGCAGTGAGCTTGCGGCTCAGAAAATGCTGGCGCTCGGGGAAATGACCAGGGGGATCGCTCACGATTTCCGCAACATCCTCTGCGTCGTCGCGAGCGGCCTGAGAATGGCGGGCAAAAATTCCGATAATCCGGACAATCTCAAGTCCGCTTTGGCCGCAATTCACGACGGTGTTGCACGCGGCGAAAGGATGACGTCTCGTCTCCTCAGTTTTGCAAGTCAGCAAGAACTCGTCGCAGGCCCAGAAGATGTGAACGCACTGCTTCGCAAGCTTGAGGCCTTCCTCAAATACGGCGCGGGCTCGGGCATCCGCATCGAGCTTCCCCTTGCGGCCAATCTTCCAACCTGTCTTGTCGACCCGCCGCGGTTCGCGGCATGCACTACGGCCGCCCCCGCAAATATGTTCGTGTGCGGGTCCGCGACCATGGCGAAGGCATGTCGCCCGACGTGCTCGAACGGATCTTCGATCCATATTTCACGACCAAAGGCGAGAACGGCACCGGTCTCGGCGTGCCACAGGTGCAGGCGCTACTGCAGGAGGTCGATGGGTTCGTTCGTGTCGCCAGCAATGTTGGACAAGGCACCGCTTTCGATCTGTTTTTCCCGGTTCACGAAGATCAGCCGCCGGCGGGCAATTCGTGGCAGGCGATCGATGAGTGGGCGAACGAGGGCGGTGCGATCCTCGGCCAAGCAATACGACCTGCGCTCGCGGCGCAATCATGAAGGAGTGAACGCAGTGCTGGCAACAGACGTGGAAACAAGTGAGCTCGACGCAGTCCGCGCGCTCGAACGCCGCCGCATCGAAGTGACGCGCGCAAACGACGCCGATGGCCTTGAGCCCCTACTCGACGAGAACCTCATCTACGTGAACAGCGCCGGCGGCATCTACGACAAGCCCGGCTATCTCCGCAAAATCCGGACGAGTTGCCTTACCTACGATGAGGATTTCGACGTCCGGGAGACCGAGGTCCGAGTCCTCGACAACCTCATCATTTTCGCCGGCGTGATGCTCGGACATTCGCGGCTCGAAGGAGAGCAGCAGGTCCTGCGCTTTCGCTGCCTTGCAGTCTGGCGAAAGGACCGCGCTGGTTGGCGAATGCTCGCGTGGCAATCGTCGTCGGGCAACCAGGTGCAATAAGCGACGCCCGACCCGGGCGAACGGGGCGGCGGTCACGACATCCAAGGGGGAAACGGGCGGGCAGATGAGCCCGGCCAATGCCTCACGGAGGATCGAATGAGCAATGACAATGTGCAGCTCGAAGGACCGGACCTGAGTGTGGGAATCGCACTCGAAGCACTAGCGGACGGCGCGATGCTCACCGGCCATGTCGCAGGCGAACCCGTGCTCCTCGTTCGCCGCGACGAGGACCTCTTTGCCATTGGCGCGGTGTGCACGCACTACGGCGGACCGCTTCCGGAGGGCCTGGTCGTAAATGAAACGATTCGCTGCCCGTGGCATCACGCCTGCTTCGACCTGCGCACCGGCGAGCCGCTTCGCGCGCCGGCGCTAGACCCACTCCCTCGCTGGCGCGTCGAGGTCACGGAAGGCGTCGCGTTCGTGAGGGAAAAGCTTCCCCGTCAGGCACCTGCGGCTCTACGGCCAGAGTCCTTGCCCGAGTCCATCGTGATCGTTGGCGGAGGCGCAGCCGGCAATGCGGCGGCAGAGACTCTTCGTCGCGAAGGCTACGAGGGACCGATCACAATGCTCAGCGCGGATGGCGCGCTGCCATGCGACCGGCCCAACTTGTCGAAGGATTACCTCGCTGGAAAGGCGCCGGAGGCGTGGACCGTACTCAGGTCTGCCGATTTCTACGAGCGCAACGGCATTGACGTCCTACTGAATACGCGCGTCACGCGCATCGATACGCGCTCGCATGAGGTTCAGCTCGCCGACGGCACGCATCGTAGTTACGGAGCACTGCTTCTTGCCACTGGCGCTGAACCGGTCAGGTTGAATATCCGCGGCGCTGATCGCCCGCACGTGCACTATCTGCGCACTCTCGATGACAGCCGAGCGCTCGTCGAAAACGCCAAAGCTGCGCAGTCGGCAGTGGTCATCGGCGCCAGCTTCATTGGCCTGGAAGTCGCGTCTTCGCTGCGGGCCCGCGGCATCGACGTGCATGTCGTCGGTCCCGGAGCAATTCCGATGGCCCGGATCCTGGGTGAGGAGGTCGGCTCCTATATTCGATCGGTCCACGAACAACATGGAGTGACTTTCCATCTCGGCCGAGGCGCCGCAGCGATCGACGAAGATGCGGTCACCCTGAGCGATGGCACCCGAATTGATGCCGATCTGGTTGTCATTGGTATCGGCGTTCGGCCGAACACGTCGCTGGCGGAGCAAGCCGGTTTGACGATCGACCGTGGCGTCGTGGTCAACGAATATCTCGAAACCAGTGCGCCGAATGTCTTCGCCGCCGGAGACATCGCTCGGTGGCCGGACCGTCACAGCGGCGATCAGATTCGTGTCGAACACTTCGTCGTGGCCGAGCGGCAGGGTCAGACGGCAGCGCGCAACATGCTCGGACGGCGAGAACCGTTCGACGCCGTGCCCTTCTTCTGGACCGAACAGCATGATCTCGGGATCGCCTATGTCGGCCACGCGGAGGAGTGGGATGAGGTCAGGATCGACGGTTCGATCGAAGCTCGCGATTGTTCGGTCACGTACCTGCGCGAGGGCCGAAAACTCGCGATGGCGGTGATCCATCGCGACCTGGAGGGCCTGCGGGCCGAAGTCGAGTTCGAGCGCGGCGTTGTGGGCCTTGGCGCCTGCGCAAATGCTCACGAATTTGAGGAGGCCACCTGAGTCATGCGCCACGCTGTTTTATCGCAAAACATCCGGATCAAGCGGATCTATGAGCCCGCTGCTAAGGAGGACGGAACCCGCATCCTTGTCGATCGGCTTTGGCCCCGCGGGGTCACCAAGGCCGAGGCCAGGCTCGACGAATGGAATCGCGAGGTCACGCCAAGCGGCCGGCTCAGAGCGTGGTTCGGGCATGACCCAGAACGTTGGGCGGAGTTCAGTCGCCGCTATCGTGCCGAACTCGAGCGGCATGCCGAGGCCCTCGGCCAACTACGCCGCCAGGCGCGGGCGGGACCGATCACGCTTCTCTATGCGGCGAAGGACGAGAACCACACCCACGCCATCGTGCTGAGGAACGTCCTTCTGGGCAGAACGAAGGCCGAAGGAGAAGACGACCATGCCCAATGAGACTTATCCAGCAGTCACGCGCGATCTCGCTCGAATGCGGCGCGCCCTCGCGCCAAGTACCGCCGCGGCGTTTCATGACTTTGGTGCGGCCGTATTCATGGATGGCGCTCTTTCGACAAAAACCAAACACCTCATCGCGGTAGCCGTCGCGCATGTCACGCAGTGTCCGTACTGCATCAAAGGTCACACCCGTGCGGCGCTAAACGACGGAGCCACTGACGCTGAGTTGATGGAGGCCATTTGGGTGGCAGCAGAAATGCGGGCTGGCGCCGCCTTTGCGCATTCGGTTATCGCCGTCGCGGAAATGGAAGCCTTCGCCAGCGGGCGGGCCGAGGATCACCAAGGAGCCGTACTCCCCCAGCGAGAGCATCATGCTGTTTGATCCAAAAGGCCTCTGCGAAGTCGTGGGAGTGTTCAAAACGGCCGAGGATCTCGAAGCTGCGATCGAGGCCTTGTTGAGCTCCGGTTTCGATCGTGCCCAGCTCAGTCTCCTCGCCAGCGACCGTGCGATCGAAGGCAAGCTCAAACATCCCTTTGGACGGGTCCTGGAATTAGCGGACGATCTGACGGTGCCGCGATCAGCCTACGTTTCCACTGCTGCCATAGGCGATGCGAAGGGCGCGTTGATTGGCGGCCTGACTTACATTGGTGCGACGGCCGCAATCGGAGCTGTCGTCATTGCGGGTGGAGCACTTGCAGCGACTTTGATGGCGGCGATGGTTGCCGGCGGCGCCGGCGCGCTGCTCGGCTCAATCCTCGCGCGCCTCGTCGGGCAACACCATGCGGAATATCTGCAAAGCCAGATCGAAAGAGGCGGACTTCTCTTGTGGGTTCGAGCCTGGGAGCAGGCCGACGAGCCGCTAGCGACCAGTATTATGCGAAAGTACGGTGGCGGAGACGTCCATTCGCACGCCTGTATTGGCTTGGACTGACTCCGATTGAGCGGCTTCCGCTCCTAATGTCCGCAATGGGTGGAAAGCTGACACTAGCTCGTTGAGCGACTTTTCAGTCGTTTGCCGCTTCTAACCAACCGAATGCCGCAACAAGTAACGGCCACTGATAAGACAAACAAACCTGAGATGCTGGCGATCACGCCGACCGGGTCCCAGTCAGTGAAGGGTAGGATCGAACGGATTACGTATGCGCCATAGGCGGAGAAAAGCGCGTAAAGCGCCCCTGCCAGTCCGAGGCAAACAATCAGCCTGCCAATCCAGATCTTCGCGTTCACGCGCTTAAGGATGAGCTACTCTGCTGGTGTCCGCAATGGGTCGAAAGCGGACGCGGGGATGAGGACCGAATCCCATCCAAACGGTTCCGCAATCGTTCTACGAGCTCAGAATGGAATTTGGCTCGCGCCGTCCCTCACGCATTCGTCGTAGGTGCTGTACGCTGCATAGAAGTCGTCCGGGTCAACGACCCGAGCGAAATCGCAGAGCTGCGGGACCAATCCCGGCGAGCCTTGCTGCAGCGTCGCGATGAAACCGGCGCAATCGCCGAGATGGAAGCGCGGATCGCCGGCGACGTCCCCCTTGCAGAACTGGATGAACTCCGGTGCGCCTGGAGCTGTCGGCCCGTCGGCGAATGACGGCGTGGCAGCGACTGCCGACGACAGCGCAAGCATGATCATCAGTTTCTTCATCTCATCCTCCGTCTTCTGCGCCGCTTGACGCGGTCGCGCAGGAATCGATGAGGGAAGGAACTCGCTGACTGCCATGGCAAAAAGCTGATATTTTCCTGAATTATGAAGGTCGGTTTGGTATTGTCTCGGTGAGGGGAGCTTGAATGGACGTCGCTGCGGTCGGCCCGTCGCAGGCAATCGATCTCACTGCCGAGCGCCCGTTTCAAGTCGGAGGAGCCGCCATCGACCCGCTGTCACGTGACGCCAATTTCGCCGGCGGCACGGAGCGCGTGCAGCCCCAAAACCTCAAGGTACTGATCGCGCTTGTGCGCGCCAAAGGACAAGTCGTCACCAGGGAGCAGCTGGTCGACCTATGTTGGGACGGTCGCGTCATCGGCGACGACGTGATCAACCGCGCGATTTCAACCCTGCGGCAGTTCTCGGAGCGAGCCGGCGGCTTCTCGATCGAGACGGTGCCGCGCACTGGTTATCGGCTGGTCGAGGGTTCTCGGCGGCCGCAGGCCAGCCCGCGGCGTTGGCAACTCGCTGCACTGGCCGCTCTTCCAATGCTAGCGGCTGGAGCATGGCTGCTCCTCGGTTCCGTCCGCTCTGACACCCCGACGCTTGCAATACAGCCATCGTCGGCAACCCCTGCCGCAGCCGCGGCTGCGCGCGAGCTGGGCATCAAATTGGCAAGCATGGAAGCGAGCAATCTCTACGGCTTCCGTTTGCTCAGGCCCGGTGCTTCCGAGAGCAGTCCTGATCTTATTCTTCAGGTCGGCGACGCCAAGACCGGAGAAGGTTCGAAACGTGACCTGAGCCTCGTGCGTGGCAAGGACCAGAGCATTCTCTGGGCAGCGCATTTGCAAGGGCCGGGTCCGCAGGCGGAGGCGCTTGCTGACCAAGCCGGAATTGCAGCGTCACTTGCCATTTCCTGTGCATTCGAGGCCTTGTCAGAGCGGGCTGCCACACTGAATTCGCAAACCCTTCGCCTCTACATCAGCGGCTGCGCGCGGCTTGCCGGCGAGTCTGATGAAACCTCGGCGACGCTGAGCCCGGTGTTTGAGAAAGTCATTCAGCGGGCGCCTCAATTCGCGCCGGCTTGGGACAAGCTTCTGTATGCTGAAGCCCTGGCCACGCAGTCGGACCCGGATCCCGTCCTGCTTGCAAGTCTGCGGCGCCACTTGGAAGCAAGTCGCAAACTGGGAACCGATGTGCCGTCGACGGCGATGGCTGAGGCGGCATTGCTTTCTCCGCGAGCGTACGGCGCTAAAATCGCTGTGCTGACACATGGCCTGCAACGGCACCCGCGCGCCGCTTCTCTCGAACTCGACCTTGCAAACGCTCTGATGAATGTGGGTCGACACAATGCTGCGATCTTTGTCGCGTCCAGCGCGGCGGACCACGACCCGCTCTCTCCGGTCATCCGGGGTGAATATGTCAGAATCCTCGCCCATTCAGGCCGGATTGAAGACGCCCGCCGACAGCTCGAGATTGCCCAACGGCTGTGGCCCGACTCGGCCGATCTCCAGTCGGTACGACTCTCGTTCGAGGTGCGCTACGGCGATCCGCGCGGAGCACTCGAGCTGATCAGGTCCGGCGCTACGCGAGGGGGGTCGGCACCGCTAATCGCTTTCGCGCAAGCCCGCATCCAGCCAACGAAAAGCAATGTTGAGCAAGCGATCCTCGTACCAGAGAAGTTCTATCGGCAGGTGCCTGAAGGGTTTTCGGCCTTACTCCAGGCGCAGGCCCAGTTCGGCCGGACCGACGATGCGATCGCAACCCTCCTGAACTTGAAACCCGACAGAGCGGTCGCTGTTGGTACGGAGCCGTTGTTCCGGCCGATGATGCATCAAGTCTGGCGCGATCCGCGCTTCATGAAAGCTATGGCCCGGCTCGGCCTCGTGGCCTACTGGGCGGAAAGTGGTCGGTGGCCCGACTTCTGCTTCGACCCGCAACTACCCTACGACTGCAAGAAAGAGGCGGCGAGATATTCCGGCTGAGACCGACGTTTCTTCCGGCAAAACAGTCCGACGTTTCTTCCGACACTAATCCATCGGCGACGCTCGCTCGGGATGTCTGTAATGGGTCGAAATCGGACATAAGACGAATTCGCTGTCCTACAGCCCCACTTCTGTGTTCCACAGCGCGAATGTTCGCCAAGCTCGACTCCTCGCTTCGCCGGCAACTCAATGGCCTCGGCCTCTCCCAGGCGCACCCACGCGCGCGTGTCAGTGTGAACTTTGGGAAGTTTCGCGCTCTCGCTACACTGCTCACAGCGCTTCTCCTTGGGTCGCCCGCCCTGGCCGAACCGATCCTCCTTCGGCCCGCGCGCGTCTTCGACGGGGTCAATTCGACGCCGCACGAGGGCTGGTCGGTCCTCGTCGACGGCGATCGGATCACGGCCGTTGGCCCGAACGTCACCGGGCCGTCGGGCGCGCGCGTCATCGACCTTCCCAACGCCACTCTGATGCCGGGCCTGATCGAGGGCCATTCGCACCTCTTCCTCCACCCGTACAACGAGACGCTGTGGGACGATCAGGTGCTTCACGAGCCGGTGGCGCTGCGCACCGCCCGCGCCGTCGTCCAGGCCGAGCGGACCCTCGATGCCGGCTTCACGACCGAGCGCGACCTCGGCACCGAAGGCGCGGGCTTCGCCGACGTCGGCTTGAAACAGGCCATCGACCAGGGGATCGTCCCCGGCCCTCGCCTGCTCGTTTCGACCAAAGCGATCGTCGCACGCGGCGCATACGGGCCCAAGGGCTACGAACCCGGTGTCGTGATCCCGCAGGGCGCCCAGGAGGTCGCGGGAGTCGACGAGACGATCCGCGCAGTTCGCGACCAGGTCGCGGGCGGCGCCGACATCGTGAAATTCTACGCCGACTATCACTGGGGCAAGGGTGAGCCTTCGCGTCCGACGCTTTCGCAGGCCGAGCTCGACGCCGGGGTCGCCGCCGCCCACGACGCGGGCCGTCTCGTCGCCGTCCACGCGACCACGGCCGAAGGCATGATGCGCGCGATCCGCGCCGGAACCGATACGATCGAGCATGGCTACGGCGGTACTGCGGAGGTTTTCAAGGCGATGGCCGCAAAGCACATCGCGCTCTGCCCGACCATCGCGGCGTCGGAAGCCTACGCGCGCTATTTCCAGCATTGGGACGGGCGCGAACCCGCGCCCGAAAGCGTCCAGGAAAACCGCCGCTCCTTCCAGCTGGCAATGAAGGCCGGGGTGCCCATCTGCATGGGCGGCGACGTCGGGGTCTACACCCACGGCCAGAACTGGCTTGAGATGGATGCGATGCAGCGCGCCGGAATGCCCGCTCCGCAGGTGCTGATATCGGCGACCTCGCGCAACGCTCACATTCTCCGGCTGACCGATCGCGGCGAGGTGAAGCCCGGGCTGCTCGCCGACTTGATCGCCGTGGACGGCGACCCGACGCGCGACGTTTCGGCGGTGCGCGACGTGCGGCTGGTGATGAAAGGAGGCCGGGTCGTGCGGAGCGACGACCGCTGATGCCCCGAGCGTTCACTCGGGAGGTCAGTCCAAGGCTTGCCGAGTGCGAGCTGACTCACCTGCAGCGCCAGCCCATCTCGGCCGAACGGGCGGCGTCGCAGCATGCAAGCTACGAGCAGGCACTGCGCGATGCGGGCCTCGAAGTCGTTCGCTTGCCGGAGCTAGACGATTATCCCGACGCGGTGTTCGTCGAGGACACCGCGCTCCTGCTCGACGGGCATGCGGTCATCCTGCGCCCCGGCGCGGCATCGCGCGCCGGCGAAGTCGAATCCACCGCTGCGGGCCTTGCGGGCTTCGAGCTGCATCGCCTGGAACGCGGCTACGTCGACGGCGGTGACGTGCTACGGATCGGCCGGACGCTTTACGTCGGCCGCTCGACGAGAACCGATGCCGACGGAAGTCGCGAGCTTGCCGAGATTGCGGCCCACCTTGGCCATACCGTTGTCGAGGCGCAGCTTGGCGACTGCCTGCATCTGAAATCCGGCGCGACCTTCGCCGGGCCGGACGCTCACGGCGTGCCGGTGCTTCTCTACAACGGGCGCGCGGTCGATCCGCGCCAGTTCGCCGGCATCGATCCGCTTGCCGTCGACGAGACCGAGGAAGCGGCCGCCAATTGCCTCCGGGCCGGCGACCGGCTGATCTTGCCGGCAGGCAACCCGCGAACGGCGGGCGCTCTCCGCGACCGCGGATTCCAGGTGACGGAAGTCGACGTCTCGGAGCTTCAGAAGGCCGAAGCCGGCGTCACCTGCATGAGCCTCATCGACGACCGAGCTTAAAGATTAACGGTCGCCATTCCGCGCTCGTGATAGCGCTCGCCGGCCGCTGCTCCGGGCGGCAGGATCGCGTCGACGCGATCGAGCTCTTCCCGGCTCAGAGTGACATCCAGGGCTCCGATATTCTGGTCGAGGTAGCGGACATGCTTGGTGCCCGGGATCGGCACGATGTCTTCGCCTTGCGCCAGCACCCAGGCGAGCGCGAGCTGAGCGGTGGTGCAGCCCTTGTCCTTTGCCATCGCTTCGACCTCGCGGACGAGCTGGATGTTCTTCTCGAAATTCTCGCCGGTGAAGCGCGGGTGGAAGCGGCGGAAATCGTCGTCGGGAAAGTCTTCCGGCGAGGTGATCTGGCCGGTCAGGAAACCCCGTCCCAAGGGCGAGTAAGCGACATAGCCGATGCCAAGCTCGCGAACCGTAGGGAGCACCTCCGACTCGGCGTCGCGGCTCCACAGCGACAGTTCGGTCTGGACCGCGGTGATGGGGTAGGTGGCATGCGCTCGACGGATCGTTCGAGGGGCGGCTTCGCTCAGTCCGAGGAAGCGCACCTTCCCCTCTTCCTTGAGCCGGGCCATCGCCCCGACCGTATCTTCTATCGGCACGTTGGGATCGACGCGATGCTGGTAATAAAGGTCGATCACTTCGACGCCGAGCCGCCTGAGGCTCGCCTCGCACGCCGAGCGGACATAGGCAGGATCGCCTTTGACGCCGAGGAACTCGCCTTCGGTGCCGCGGACGTTGCCGAACTTGGTCGCGAGGAAGACCTGGTCGCGGCGGTCGCGGATGGCACGGCCGACCAGCTCTTCATTCCGCCCGACGCCGTACATGTCGGCAGTGTCGAGGAAGGTCACCCCGCGGTCGATCGCGTGGTGGATCGTCGCGACAGATTCCTGCTCGTTGCCGGCCCCGTAAAACTCGCTCATGCCCATGCACCCGAGGCCGATCGCCGAGACTTCGGGTCCCCTGCTGCCGAGCCGTCGCTTGCCGATCTGATGCATGGTCTTCTCCCTTTTTCTCAGCCGCCGAGCCGGCGGCGCACTTCATCGAGTCCCAATGGAACCGCGACGCGCTTGTGGCGAGAGGTCGCGCCTGAGATGATCTCGACTTCCGAACGGCTGACCCCAAGCGCCTTCGCGAGCAGCCTTAAGACCGCATCGTTAGCCGCGCCGTCGGCCGGCGGCTCGGCGACGCGCATTTCGAGCTCCTCGCGGCCCTCGGCGCCGGCCCGCCAACCGCCCACTCCCGGCCGCGATGAGCGCGGCGTTACCCGGACTGCGAGGATCGCCCTCACTTGCCGCGGCGCATAAAGAACAGCAGTGGCAGGATCGCGAACGTGACGATCATCATCAGCTTGAAGTCGTCGAGATAGGCGATGAACAGCGCCTGCTTGGTGATCATGCCGTTGATGTAGGCCAGCGCCGCGGGACCGGCGACCGGGGCGATCGTCTGCAGGATTTCCGGATTGGCGGTCGGAATCGTTTGCTGGGTGATCTGCGCCGCCATGTCGGCATGAGCGACCTGGGTCATCCGCACGAGCTGAGTGCCGACGATCGAGATGCCGATCGATCCGCCGATGTTCCTCGACAGGTTGAGAAGCGCGGCCCCCGTCGTCCTGAGGCGTGACGAGAGGGTTTCGAACGCCAGCGTTTGCAGGGGAACGAAGATCAGGCCGAGTCCAAGGCCCTGGACGATGCCGCTAACGATGACCGGCCGCGACGGCTGGTCGATCGCGAAACCCGTCATCATGTAGAGCGAGGTTCCCATGAGAACGACGCCGATTCCCACGAGCACCCTCGCGTCGATCTTTCCGACGAGCCGCCCCGCGAGCAGCATTGAAATCAACGTCCCTACACCACGCGGCGCGGTCAGGAACCCGGATTGAAGAACCGAATAGCCGTACATGTTCTGAAGCAGCGGCGGCAGCAGCGCGAGGCCCGCGAGCAGGAGCACGCCGGTCACGGCCATGAATAGGAGGCTCGTCGCGAAATTGCGGTCGGTGAACATGGCGCGTTCGAACAAGGGCTGTTTGGCGGTCACCATGTGGACGACGAACATCCAGCCCGCCGCGATCGCCAGCCCCGCTTCGATGATCGTTTCCCAGCTCGAGAACCAGTCGTTCTGCTCGCCGCGGTCGAGGCAGAATTGGAGCGCGCCGAGCGCAATCGCGAGAAGGGCGAAGCCGAACATGTCGAACTTGCGCTCGTGCGTTTCGGTCTTCGGCATGTAGCGCGCCATCAGGAGCGCGCAGAGGATTCCGACCGGCAGGTTGACGAGGAACACCCAGCGCCAGTTGTAATTGTCCGTGAGCCATCCGCCGAGGACCGGTCCGAGGATCGGGCCGATCATCACACCGCCGCCGAACAGGGCCATCGCTTGACCGTGCTTCTCGCGCGGGTTGATGTCGAACAGCGTCGCTTGCGCCAGCGGAACGATGAAGGCACCGCCGACGCCCTGGAGCGCTCGGAACAGCACCATTTCGGGAAGCGAGGTGGCCGTGGCGCACAGAACCGAGGCGACCGTGAACACGACGACCGAGGTGAGGAGCAACCGTTTACGCCCGACCTTGTCCGCGAGCCAACCGCTGATCGGCAGCGCGATCGCCGAAGCGACGATGTAGCTCGTCAGCACCCAGTTGATCGTGTCCTGGGTCGCGCTGAGGCTCGCCTGCATGTGGGGCAGCGCGACGTTGGCGATGGTCGTGTCGAGCACCTGCAGCAGCACCGCCATCATCACCCCGACGGTAACGACGAGCCGCTCACCGATTGGAAGCGGATGCGTGACGGTGCCGGCCATTGTGGCCATATGCGAAGTTACTTCTTGTCGCTGTCGTCGAAATAGACGGTCGCGACTACCGACAGGCCCGCAATCATCGGCTTGTTCGGATTACCGTCGAAGACGATGCGCACGGGCACTCGCTGCGTGACCTTCACCCAGTTGCCGTTGGCGTTCTGCGCGGGGAGCAGCGAGAACTCGCTTCCGGTTCCGGCGCCGATGCTCTGGATATGTGCTTCGAACTTCTGCCCGGGATAAGCGTCGACCTTCACCGTGGCGCGCTCGCCCGGGACCATCCGGCCGACATCCTTCTCCTTGAAGTTTGCCTCAACCCACGCCGTCCTGCTGTGGACAAGCGACATCATTCCGACCCCCGTGATCGCCATCTGCCCGACCTGGAGATTGTCGGCATTTTCGACCACGCCATCCATCGGAGCGCGGACTTCCGTGCGCGACAGGTCGAGCCGGGCTTTGTCCACCGCCGCCTGGGCCTGGGCGACCTGCGGCTGTTCGCCCGGCGCGACCGCCGCGCTGGCGTTGGCCGCGCGGGCGCGAGCATCGGAAAGCTCCGTTTCCGCAGAGCGGACCTCGTTCAGCGCATCCTCATAGTCGGCGCGAGTCGTGAAGCCCTTCTTGAGCAGTGCCTGCTGTCGGCCCAAGGCGTTCCGCTTGATCTGCAAGTTGGCCGACGCGCCCGTGATATCCCCGGTGGTTCCGGCCGCCGTCGTCTCGAGGACGTGAGTCTGCAGCCGGGCCGACGCCAGCTGCGCCTCCGCCTGCTCGAGCGCCACACGGTATGGCTGCGGATCGATCTGGAAGAGGAGTTGCCCGCGCTTCACCTGGGCTCCGTCCCGCACGAAAACATGGACGATCTGGCCGTTCACCTGCGGGCTGACGGAAACGATGTCCTGCTTCACCTGCGCATCGTCGGTCGAGACGCTCTCTCCGCTCGTCATCCAATAATAGCCGCCCGCGAGGAGAAGGAGCGCCGGAACGATGAAGAGCAGGACGGGTCGCAGATAGCGCTTGAGGTCCGTCCGCGGCGCTTTGTCGAGCTCGGGCGAGTCGGTCTTGGTGCCGGTCAGCTTCTCGGTGCTCATCCTGTTCATTCGTTCGACGCCTTTTTGACTGCGCCGGCGCGCCCGGCGTTCTCACGAGCCCGCGCGAGGACACGGCGGGCAATTTCGATTTCGGCTTGGTCTATGTCCCCGAACACCTGCTCGACGAGCTTGGCGCCCACGCCTTGCAGCTTCTCGATGAGCGGCTGCGCCTTCGCGGTGACGTGAAGCCGCCAGGCCCGGCGATCGTCGGGATCCCGCACCCGCTCGACGAGCCCGGCTTCCTCGAGCCGATCCACGATCCGGCACAGAGTGATCGGCTCGAGATCGAGCATGTCGGCGAGCTCGACCTGGCGAAGGCCGGGCGTGCGAGTGAGTTTGAACAGCACCTTCCACTGCGCGCGCGTGACGCCCAAGCCCACGGCCAGACGGTCGAACGCCTTGCGCAGCGCGTGCGCGGTTTCTCCAATCTCGAAGGGAAGCGTTTCCATGGCGTGGATATAGTAAGTATGCTTATATTAAGCAACCCACGAAGCGCCGCGGGGTTCCTTCGTGAACCCGATTTCATGTCGCGTTGACGGGGTTGCCGCCCGAACCTAACGGAGGATCCGGCGCCGCGGGTATGATGTAATGGTAGCCTGTCAGCTTCCCAAGCTGAACGCACGGGTTCGATTCCCGTTACCCGCTCCAGCCTAGCCAGTCCGGGGGACTGGCATACGGCTGGAGCGCGGGAGCGAAGCGACCGGCGACAAAACCCAGCCGTCAGCGACCCACTTAGTTTCTCGATAGCGGCCTCAATCCCGACTTTGCGAAACGGCGGGCTTCACAAATCTGGAGAGAAGAATGTCGCTGCTTTTGCTCGCTGCAGTCGCGATCGCCACGGGGGCGGCTGAACCCCCATCGAACGACCATGACATGGTCGCCGCCCTCGACCGAACCTATCAGGCGGCCGTGAAGCGGAACGATGCGGCGACGATGGACCGCATCCTTCATCCGCAGTTCCTCCTCGTCGTGGGCACGGGCCGCCGGGTCACCCGCGACGACCTCCTCGCCGAAGCCCGCAAAGGAACGATCACCTACGAGCTTCAGGATGAAGAGGAGGGCAGCCAGTCGGTGCTCGTCGCCGGCGACACGGCGATCGTCACGGCGAAGCTGTTCATCAAGGGCATTGCTGACGGCAAGAAGATCGACCGGACGTTGTGGTTCAGCGACACCTATGTTCGCACTCCGTCCGGCTGGCTCTACCTATTCGGCCAGGCCTCGCTGCCGCTGCCTGCTCAGCAATAGGCACCCGCACGATATGCCGACGGAGTGAGGCCGAAAGCGGAGCGGAACGATGCCGTGAAATGGCTGTGGCTCGAAAAACCGAGGTCGAGCGCAAGGTCGGTGATGTCCTCGCGCTCGGGCAATTCGGCCAGCGCTCGGCCGAGACGAAGCTGCGTCTGATACCGGTAAAGAGGGACCCCTTCGGATCGCTTGAAGGCCTGCGTCAGATGGATCGAGGAAACCCCCAACTCCGACGCGATGTGGGTGAGCGTGAGCCGAGGCTCGTCGCTTTCATGAAGCATCGCCTTGGCCTTCCGGACGCAATCCGTGTCGTGAATGGCGACGCGGCGCGAATCGCCAAGGCTCGCGACCAGGATGGCGAGGCTCAGTTCCTCCCCAGCGAGCGGATCCGACGCCCGCCGCAGTTGCTGGGCAAGCATCTGCACTCCTAACGGACAGCCGCGCACGCGGTCCGAAAATGCGGAATCCGTCGTTGAAGAGAGCTCATCGAGTACACTGTCGACCGGCGCGATGAGCACGCTGTGATGCCCCACACCTGGGACGACATGGTGATCGGCGAAATCCTGGTCAGCCTCGGCGAAAAGCAATCTCGTCGGGTCGACCCAGCTGACCGAGCGTCCGACCTCGAATTCGAATGCGCCCGCACAGGTCACGGCGAGCTGGCGGTTGGTCGTCACTCCGCTCGGCGGCAGATCGTGGTGCGCGACGACTTCCTCGGTGAGCAGAATTTCGCTCGTTACCAGAACATTGCGCGCGTTTTCCGGCTGTTGATCGCGATCGGCGCCCATCGCCGGCTTTTAGCCGATTACGAGCCCGCAATGAAATTGCCTAGGTCAGATTCCGCCGTCAACGGGTTCGTAGCCCGCGTCGCGAAGGCGATTCGACAGATCGTCGCCCGTCGTCCGCGCGAGATCGCCATCATCCGAACGGATCACAAAATTGGCGCCATATTTCCCGTCCTTGAAGAACGGATAGCTGCCGATCGCGACTCCGGGATGCGCGGCTTCCGTTTCGCGAAGGAGGTCGGCGACATCGCTTTCGGGCGCTCGCGCGCCGACGGTTACCGACACAATCGGCCTCCCGCCCTCGAGCTTGCCGGTCAATGCCTCGAGCATGCTGGCGGCGATGTGCGGCACACCGGCGAGAATGTAGACATTGCCCATTTTCACCCCGGGCGCGCCCGAACTCGGATTCAACAGCAGTTCGGCGCCCTCCGGAGTCCGAGCCATTCGCAGGCGCGCCTCGGTGAGGCCGCCGGGCCGGTCGCGGTAATAATCTTCGAGGATGCGGCGAGCGGCGGGATGGACGATCACCGGCACCCCGAACGCCGCCGCAATCGCGTCGACGGTGATGTCGTCGTGAGTCGGGCCGATCCCGCCGGTCGTGAAGACATAGTCGTGCTGAGCGCGCAGCACGTTGATGGTCTCGCCGATGCGCGCGAGATCGTCCGGAATGATGCGCACCTCTGCCAGGCGGATCCCATGATCGTTCAGCCAGGTCGCGACTTGCCCGACGTTTCGATCCTGCGTCCGCCCCGAGAGGATCTCGTCGCCGATGACGACAAGGGCCGCGGTCCAGGTCCGGTCATCTGCCATCCAATCTCCGTTCGTCCCGAGCGTGTCGAGGGACTGCCCTTACTTTGCGACCAGGAAGAAAAGAACAGCCCTTCGACAAGCTCAGGGCGAACGGATGTCCGGCGGACATCGAGAGAATGAGCTCGGGGCGAACGGATGTCCGGGGGACATCCGAGAGAACGAACGCAACGCGAACGGTTGGGTTTGGTCGGGCCTGCGCCTATATCCACGCCATGACTCAATACATTTCGGTCACCGCAGAGGACCGCGTCGAAGCCAAGAACGGCGTTATCAAGCTCCACGGGACGGAAGGCTTCGAAGGAATGCGGCGCGCCGGGCGCCTTGCGGGGGAAATCCTCGACGCGCTTGTTCCTCACGTCGTGCCCGGGGTGTCGACGCAGGAATTGGACGACATCGTCCACAAGATGACGCTCAATGCGGGTGCCGTGCCCGCAACGCTCGGCTATCGCGGCTATACGAAGAGCTGCTGCATCTCGATCAACCACGTCGTCTGCCACGGAATCCCGGGCGAAAAGGCGCTGAAGGACGGCGACATCGTCAACATCGACGTCACTCCGATTGTCGACGGGTGGCATGGCGACACCAGCCGGATGTATCTCGTCGGCAACGTCCCCCTTCGAGCCCGTAAACTGGTCGACGTCACCTATGAATGCCTGATGCTGGGGATCGAACAGGCCAGGCCCGGCAACCATCTCGGCGACATCGCCAACGCCATTCAGCGGCACGCAGAGTCGCAGCGCTACAGCGTGGTCCGCGACTTTTGCGGGCATGGCGTGGGCCGCCTGTTCCACGACAGCCCGGAGGTCATCCATGCCGGCCGCCCGGGAACCGGCCCGGAGCTCAAGCCCGGCATGTTCTTCACCGTTGAGCCGATGATCAACCTTGGGCGGCCGGACGTGAAAGTGCTCGACGACGGGTGGACGGCGGTCACGCGCGACCGGTCGCTGTCCGCTCAGTTCGAACATTCGATCGGAATCACCGAGACCGGCTGCGAGATCTTTACGAAAAGCCCGAAAGACCTCGACAAGCCACCTTACTAACCTGGCGTCCCGCTCGATCCGGCGCCGTTAGCGCCAAGATGTGCAACCGTTAGGCCGAGGCCTGAGGCGACCCGGTTCCCCGCGCAAACGACCGCTCTATTCTCCAGAGGCACAGTCTGGTCAGGGGAGGACCATCGATGCAGCGGATCATTCTTGCTTGCACAGCACTCGCGTTTCTGACGTCGCCATTAACCGCACAACCGGCCCCTCCGGACCAGCCGATTCCCGAGCAGACAGTCCCACCGCCGCAAGCTCCACCAGCGGAACCCGATCTTCCGCCGTTCGTACCGCCGCCTCCGGCGCGCCTCTATGACAATCACCGGCCCGCCGGCCATCACCACGCCAGGGCAAGTCACCGGAGCACAAGGCATCAGCGAGTTCGCCGGCATCACCATGCGAAGGCGCGTCACCATGCGAGTCACAGGGTCGTCCATGCCTCAAAGCGGACCATCCGCCGGTGTCACAGCATGACCTACAACCAAATCATGCGGCACGGCAGTTGCAGGGCACTGATGAGCCAGGAATTGAGAGCAGCGGAACGCAGGCATCATCATGTGTCACATCATCGCCGCTTAAGGCATCATCACCGCTCGGGGCATAGGCATCGCTAGTGAAATCTCGGCCTAAGTCAGACTAAGCATCCACTTCGACATCGCGTCCAGGGCTTCGGCTTCCTTCGCGCCAACCCTGAAGGAATGATCGGCGCCCTCGACGATGTGCAAAGTCGCCCGGTCGCCCATTGCTGCAACGGCCGGTTCCAACAGATCGAGCTCGGCCAGCGCGTCCCGTGAGCCCGAGACGAAGAGCATCGGGACCTGGACCCGCGCGAGATGATCCGCGCGCTCGGTGCCCGGCTTTCCGGCGGGGTGCAGCGGGAATCCGAGGAAAGCCAGACCGCGCACGTCCGGTAGCGGCGAATCCGCCTGTGCCTGCGACGTCATTCGTCCGCCGAAGGAGCGGCCGCCGGCGAACAGCGGCAGGTCCGGCGCTAGCCGCGCCGCCTCGGCGGCCGCGGCACGGACTGCTGCATGAGCGATGCGGGGCGGATCGGGCCGCTTCGACCCCTTCTCCATGTACGGGAATTGGTAGCGCAGGGTCGCAATGCCCCGCGCCGCGAGGCCCTGCGCGCACGACTCCATGGCTTTGTGGGTCATCCCTGCGCCCGCCCCGTGCGCAAACAGGTACAGGGCGTGCGCTTCGGGGGGACGCAGCAACAATCCCGAGACGAAGTCATCGCCAACCGGGATTTGCAGCGATTCCACGTTATGCGGCCGCGGCCTTGCTCTCGGCATCCCAGCGCGCGGTCAATTCGCGCGCATTGTCGACATCGGGCGGGAAATCGACCTCGCCCCATTCCTCGCCGTTGATGTCCAGCGTCCACACGTCGCTGCCCTGGGCGATGTGATTGATGACTCGCAGGTACCAGATGGTCGTGCCTTCGGGCGTACGCATGGCCGCTTCGATCGCCTCGCGGAACAGTTCGGCACCGCCCGCGCGGAACGCGAGCAGCCCGATCGACTCGGCATTGACCCCGTCGCTGATCCGTTTTCCGATCGCTTTGAGCCGTCCGCCTTCCTCGACGACCTTCATATCGTCCTCGTCATAGCCGTCGGCCTTCCGGTCGATCGTGACACAGATGCCGCTGCGGTCGTTCCCGACGACCTTGCGCATCAGCTCGCGCGAAACGAGCGTGTCGCCGTTCCACACCAGGCAATCGCCGGCGAGCTCCTCACGCGCCATGTACAAAGAGCCCGTGTTGTCGGCGACTTTGTAAAAGGGATTGTAGATCGTCCGAACGTCCGGTCCGCCGGAGCGCCGGGCGATCGCCTGCTGGACGAGCTCGTCGTGGAATCCGGTGACGACGACGGCTTCATGCACAGCGTTCGCCTCGAGCGTGTCGAGCTGGCGGTCGAGCAACGTGCGGCCGTTGAAGTCGATCAGGCACTTGGGCCGATCATCGACGAGATGCCCGAGGCGGGAGCCCTGGCCGGCGGATAGGATGATGGCTTTCATGGTTGCGGGCGCCCTGCCTTCCAATTGCGGCGGTGATTAGGCATTAGCGGTCGAGTGAAGAAGATCGAAGCGATCATCAAGCCATTCAAGCTCGACGACGTGAAGGACGCGCTTCACGAGGTCGGGGTCAGCGGCATTACCGTGGCCGAGGTCAAGGGGTTCGGCCGCCAGAAGGGCCATACCGAGCTCTATCGCGGCGCCGAATATGTCATCGACTTCCTTCCGAAGGTGAAAGTGGAAGTCGTTGTCGAGGACGGAATGGTCGAAAATGCGATCGAAGCGATCGAGAATGCGGCCCGCACCGGCCGGATCGGAGACGGCAAGATTTTCGTCATCGACGTCGAACAGGCGATCCGGATCCGCACCGGCGATCGCGGCGCTGACGCCATATAGTCCCCAGTTATTGTCACCGCGGTCTTGAGCCGGGGTCCGCCTTTTCTTAAGCGACAGTCTGATGCTCGATGAACGTCTCGCGTCAATGTCGCCGGACGAGCTGCGAAGCTCGATGCGCAGTCTCGGCTACCGCACCCAGAACGATCTTGCCCAGGCGATCGGCGTGTCCCGCTCCGCAGTCAGCCTGTGGCTCGAGGGAAAGGTCGGAGTGCCCCGCCCCGTCGCCATGCTGCTCAGAATGCTCGTCTCCGCCCAACGCCGCGCTTTTTAGTTCCCGCGTTCCTGCCGGCGCTGGCTCCGCGCCTGCTGCCGCTCGTCCGCCGTGACCACGCCATCATGGTTGAGGTCCTGCCGGTCGAATCTCACGAGCGCCTGGGCGTCGAACTGGGCCTTGGTCACGCTGTCGCCCTGCGCGAAGAGGCGCTCAGCCATGCGCGCCGCGAAACGGCCGCCGCCCTGCCCGCCGGCCTGCTGGGCTTCCTGCTTCGTAAGAACCCCGTCGTGGTTCGCGTCGAGCCGCTGGAACAGCATGTCGGCGCGCTGCTGCGCCTGCTGCCGGGTCAGATCGGCCTGCAGCCAGTTGCCGCGCAGACCCGCCTCCGGCGCCGCCTGGGCAGGTGCCGCGGGCTGGTTTTGCGCCTGCGCGGGCGCGGAGAGCGCAGCCACTGCGACCGCCGCGATGAATAGAGATTTGGTCATGGATCGAGACATCCTCTTACTCGCTGATCCCATACTAACGGACCAGGCGGCGTCCCCCTTCGGCGCGCTGATGGCCGCCGCGCCGTGAACTGCCGATTTACGGTGAAATCCTCACGCCCCTCCTGACTCTTGGCGCGAGGTCGGGAATCTGGAGTCCCAAGCTCGAATCAACCTGCCCGTCACTCCCGCGCGAGCGGAGGGTCCCCGGAGGGCGTTTGGCGGGCTGTGAGGTCAATGAACCCGTTTCTGCGGGGCATGAGAGAGCAGGGAAGTAAGACATGGCAAAGCCGACCGACGCAGGAACGATCCTGTCGCGCATCAAGGATGAAGAGATCGATTGGGTCGACCTCCGCTTCACCGATCCCAAGGGCAAATGGCAGCATTTGACCATGGCCTCGGGCGTGATCGATGAGGACAACCTCACCGATGGCTTGATGTTCGACGGCAGCTCCATCGCCGGATGGAAGGCGATCAACGAGTCCGACATGATCCTGAAGCCGGATCTCGACGCCGCCTATGTCGACCCGTTCTCGGCGACCCCGATGCTGATTCTTTTCTGCAACATCGTCGAGCCTTCGACGGGCGAGCTCTACGGCCGCGATCCGCGTTCGACGGCAACCCGCGCCGAAGCCTACCTCAAGGCCTCGGGCGCAGGCGATACGGTGTTCGTCGGACCGGAAGCCGAATTCTTCATGTTCGACGACGTGCGCTTCGAGGACGGCTACAACGCATCCGGTTTCAAGATCGACGACATCGAGCTGCCGACCAACACGATGCGCGAATATGATGGCGGCAACCTCGCCCATCGCCCCCGGGCCAAGGGCGGCTATTTCCCGGTCGCTCCGGTGGACAGCGCGATGGACATCCGCGGCGAGATGGTCGCGACGATGCTCGAGATGGGGCTGCCGATGGACAAGCACCATCACGAGGTCGCTGCTTCACAGCACGAGCTCGGGCTGACCTACGGCAGCCTGGTTCAGACGGCCGACCGAATGCAGATCTACAAATATGTCGTGCACATGGTCGCCCATGCCTACGGAAAGACCGCGACCTTCATGCCCAAGCCCATCGCCAAGGATAATGGCTCGGGCATGCACACCCACATGTCGATCTGGAAGGGCGGGAAGCCGCTGTTCGCGGGCAACGGCTATGCCGGCCTCAGCGAGACTGCGCTCTACTTCATCGGCGGAGTGATCAAGCACGCTCGCGCGCTCAATGCGTTCACCAACCCGACGACCAACAGCTACAAACGCCTGGTCCCGGGCTTCGAGGCCCCGGTCCTGCTCGCTTATTCGAGCCGCAACCGGTCCGCCTCCTGTCGAATTCCCTACGGGGCCGGCGAGAAAGCCAAGCGGGTCGAGTTCCGCTTCCCCGACGCCCTCGCCAACCCGTACCTTGCTTATTCGGCGCTGCTGATGGCTGGCCTCGATGGCATCCAGAACCGCATCCATCCGGGCGATCCGATGGACAAGAATCTCTACGACCTGCCACCGCAGGAGCTGGTCAACGTTCCTACCGTTTGCGGTTCGCTCCGGGAGGCGCTCGTGTCGCTCGACAACGACCGCGCCTTCCTGACCCGCGGCGACGTGTTCAGCGACGACCAGATCGACGCTTATACCGAACTGAAGTGGGAAGAGGTGATGCGCTGGGAGACGACCCCCAGCCCGGTCGAATTCGACATGTATTATAGCTCCTAGCACTGCTACCAATGAGATCCCGGTGGAGGGGCCCCCACCCTTCCCGATACCTCTCCACCGGGTCCGAATGTCCCAATGCACCATTAAGTAACCCTGTTAGGCCATAAACTCCGGCACACCTGTGTAGCGGAGCGTCGCGATGAACATCCGGGCCAAGATTTTCGGCGGACAGCAGGATGAAGACCCCGTCCTCAAAGCCAAGGCCCCCAAGGGAGCCAAGGCCGATACGCTGAACAGCATCGCGGTCGCTCGCGAGGAAACACGCCGCGGCGACACTCGCGACGGCGATCGCCATCGCCTGCCTGATGAGCAGGTCACCGTGACCCATAATGGCGAAAGCCACGCTGTGCAGCTGATCAACCTGTCGGGCGGAGGCGCGATGGTCTCCGGCGATTTCCAACCGATGCTTTGGGACCAGGTCCAGCTACAGCTTGGCGAGAACGGCACGATCGAGTGCGCCGTGCGCTGGATCAAGGGAGACCGGGTCGGCCTGGAATTTGCCCACGAAACACGGCTCGATTGCTCGGCGACGGAGTGCGCTGAAGTGCTTCGCGCGGTGATTGCCAAGAGCTTCCCCGACGTCGAATTTGAGACTCCGACCGCTGACGACGACGTGGCTGCGCGGACCGGCGAGGAGCATCGCCGGGACCGGCGCCATCCGCTCATCTGGTCGGGCGTGATCCATCACGATTTCCAGAGCTCGCCCTGCCGGCTTCGGAACCTCTCGGAAACGGGCACAATGATTGAGTGCAGCGCGCCGCTCCGTGCTGGCGCCGAGCCGATGCTCGAGCTCGGCGAGACAATACAGCTGGCTGCCACAGTCGCGTGGGTCGCCGGCGACACCGCCGGGCTTCGTTTCAGCGAGCCGTTCGACCTGACGCAGCTTGCGAGCGCGCGCCCTGAAGTCGCATCGGCCCGCTGGAATGCTCCGTCATATCTCAAGGCCGGGATGACAGCGTCGGGTTCCCCATGGGACGAGCAATGGGACCGGATGTCGCTCGGCGAACTGCGGCAATCGCTTGAAGGTTATTTGAAGCGCTAGTTGCGGACGTAAATCGATCCGATTTTGTCCATGTAAATGCGCCGCCACTCCGGCGAGCGGTCGAGCAGCGCGACAAGCTTCTTGTATCTCGGCGGCAAGATCGCCCAGCGAATGTTCCAGCGCCGCACCGTCGCCTCGACGGTCGGCTGGTCGCCCTCCGCGATGCGCTTGTAGTCGACGATCAATTGGTCGCCGTACATGTCGCTTCGACCGTCGACGTACGGTCGGATCCCCGCGAGAATCAACGGCCCGCCCATGACATAACCGTTCAACACCGGCTGGTCCCTGAGCGGTTTCGGCACCGCGGCAATCAGCTTCCAGGGGTTCGCTTCATTATACGGCAGGGTCACGGGCAGTACCGCGCGGATTGCGACCAGCACGGCGATGGCACCGGCCGTTAGGGCCACAACCGGACGCCGCTCGTCCGGTACGCGACGAGCTTGTGCGAAGCCTTCGGGCAAAAGCATTGCCGCGACGATGGCCAGCACGGCCTGGTGCCGCATCTGGTAAAGCGCCAGGGCGAGGAACGCGCCGAGCAGCAACCAGCGAACCGCGTGCAGCCGCGGCCGCTTCACCCAGGTCAGCACCAGCGAGCCCGCAAGCACTGCGAAGAAGAACGGTGTGACGGTGGGATTCGACGGCTTCCATTCGTCGATCAACGGAAGATGCGACAGCTTGGCGACCAGCAATGGATGGGTAACGCCTTCGAACCCATTAGCGTTGACGAAGGCGGCGATCACGCATGCGATTCCGAACGGCAGCCATTGCCGAACCGCGCGACGGCGATCGTTCGACACAAGAAGCGCCTCCAGGGCGAAAGCGCCGGCGATGACAAGGCCGAGTACGAAGCTTCCGTGCAGGTTCGTCCAGATCACCATCAGCAGTGCCGCGGCCAGCGAAGGCGCGCGGTCCTGTTCCCGCGCTCGGAGCATCAGCCAGATCCAGAAGGCGATGAGGGCCCAGGCAAGCAAATGCGGACGTGCGAGCATCATCGGAATGAGCACCGCGTCCATCGCGATGAGGCCGCCGGTCGCGGCCCAGGGCCTTATGAACCGCGTGGCGTTGAAGTAGATGATCGCATGGAGCGTCATCATCGCAGCGGTCGCCAGCGCCGCGACGCCGCTATATCCGGCGAGCCGGTACGACCCGGCTAGAATGACCTCGGCGAGCCATTCGAATGGCACCCAAGGCTGGCCGCCCCAGGTGAACGAGAATGGGTCGCTATGCGGGATGGCGCCGTGGTCGAGAATCCACTGGCCGGTCGCGATATGCCAGCTGACGTCTCCGTCATTGAAGATCGTGGTCGAGCTGCCGAGCATCCCCGGGATGAGGATGACGCCGATCAGCAGGGGCACGAGAGACCGCGGCCCGGGGTCTCTCGTCGTTGCAGCGTCCATGTCAGGCAGCGGACTTCGCGCGGGCTTTCTCTGCCGCTTCGCTGCCGTAGCCGAAATAAAGGATCAGCCCGATGATCTGGGCTGCGACGAAGAACAATTGGGTCCGGTTGGGCAAGCTGATGAACAAGTAGAGACAGCCGAGGATACCGACGATTCCGACGGGCCACGCCGCCGGGGCACGGAAGCGGCGTTCCCGGTTCGGCTCGCGCCGGCGCAACGTCAGCATGGCAGCGCAGACCGCGACGAACGCTGCGAGCGTCCCGGCATTGGCGAGCGCCGCAATGGCGGTCAGAGGGATGAGGCCCGCGAAAACCGAGGTCACGACGGCGGTGAAGATCGTGATCCTGACGGGCGTTCCGCGCCGCGACACGCGAGCGAGCGGACTTGGCAACAGCCCGTCACGAGCGACGGTGAAGAAGATTCGGCTTTGGCCGTAAAAGAAAGCGAGGATGACCGTCGGAAGCGCAATCACCGCCGAGGCGCCGAGCACGCGTGCCGCCCACGGCTGCCCGATTTCGCGCAGGATGAGAGCGAGGGGTTCCGGGCTATTGGCAAAGCCGGTGTAGGCCAGTGCTCCTATCGCCGCCGCGGCGACCGCCATGTAGATGAGGACGCAGACGATCATCGACCCGACGATACCGATGGCGAGATCGCGGCTGGGGTTCTTCGCCTCCTCCGCAGCCGTGGCGATCGCGTCGAAACCGTAGAAGGCGAAGAAGATGATCGCCGCCGCCGCCATCACTCCGACCTCGCCTCCTGGCGGTCCGCTGCGCTGGAAGCCGAAGGGCATGAAGGGATCGAAATGCGCTGCATTGAAGACCGGCAAGGCGACGGCGATGAACATCGCCAGGGCCAGCATCTTGATGACCACGAGAATGGCATTGAGAGTGGCGCTCTCGCGCGTTCCGGCAATGAGCAGCCCCGCGACCACCCAGATGATGAAGATTGCCGGAAGGTTCAGGATTCCGCCGAGCTCGGGTCCCTGGACCAGGGCGTCAGGCAATCCAAGATGGATCGATTTCAGGAAGCCCGCCGCATAGCCGGACCAGCCGACGGCAACCGCGCTGACCACGAGAGTATATTCAAGGATGAGGGCGACTCCGATCATCCATGCAATCAGTTCGCCGAATACCGCATAGCTGTAAGTGTAAGCCGAGCCCGCCTGGGGAATCATCGTCGCGACTTCAGCATAAGCGAGCGCAGCGCAGGCGCAGATCACGCCGGCAATTGCAAAGGACAGGATCACCGCCGGCCCCGCCTTGCCCGCGCCGACCCCGATGAGGGTCAGGATACCTGTGCCGACGATCGCTCCGACCCCCAGCGCCACCAGGTGGGGCCAGGACAGGGAGCGCGCCAGACGATGTTCTTCAGGAAGAAGTTCAGGGGCGGAGATGACCTTGCGGACGTTCCAATTCTTCATAAGTCATCCCCCTTTGCGTCATTGCGAGGAGCCCCGACGGGGCGACGCGGCAATCCAGACTGGATTGCTTCGCTACGCTCGCAATGACGGAGGCGTTCGTCAATAATCCTTGCTGATCCGCACCGCGGCATTCGATCGGCCGACGGTAGAAACTGTCGACAGGATCGAGAGCCAGCGCGTGATCTGATATTCGGCGCGCGTCGCCGAATAGCCCTGACCGTCTGTCACCACCTCGACGAACAATTTGCGAGTGATGTACTTTCCCGCCGCGACCGCGGTCCTTTGCCCCGTCGCGACGTCGGCCGGCACGATGCGCAGCCGATCGAGCCCAATCGCCCGACGGAGACTGTTGATCGGATCGAGGCTACCGGACCCACTTTGCAGCGCCGCCACAGCCGACGCCAGCTGAAGCGCCTCGGGCGCCGACAGGTTGGTGATCGAAGTGCCGAACAGGATCCGCGACAATAGCTCGTCCTGCGGTAGCGCCGGAGTGCTTGCGAACGTGATTTCAGGCTTCAGCCCCGTGCCGCGAACAAGGACGCTTGCGTCCAATCCCTGAACCTGGGCCTGCGCGTGGATATCGAGCAAGGGATCGGGCGGACTCTCGCCGCGGAAGCGGATCGTGCCGCGGTCGAGCTTGAAGTTGCGGCCCGCGAAATCATAATCGCCGCGGACGAGGTCGGCGCGCCCGGTAAACCGCGGCGCATCGGCATAGCCGCCGACACTGATGTCGCTCGTCCAGCGGCTGCTGATCCCAAGCCCCGTAACCCTGAGGTCGGAGCCCGCCACCTTCATGTCGAGTTTCCACGGATGGAGGTCGGCGGCTTGGATCACATCCGCCGGGTCGAGACCGCGATCGCGCACCTGAAGTTGCGGAACGGCCGCCGCCGCCGTGGCGCGGCCGAGCTGGAAAAGGCCTTTGTTGAGGCGGAAGGTGCCCGAGATCGTTCCGTTTCGGCCATCCGACTTGACCTGCAGCGGCCCGGTGACCCGCGCGGCGATGTCGTCGCGATTGAGCAGCAATGCCTGGTTGGCGTTGAAGGAAAGATTTAGCGCCGTGCGGCCTTGGTTGAAAGTGACCGAGCCCGACCCCGTGACGGACCCACCGCCGCTTGTCTGGCCCGTGATCTGAGAGAAAACGAGCCGAGGCCCGGCGAAAACGGCCTGCGCCGCCACGTGATCGATCACCATTCCCGTGACCGCGCTCTCGAGGCGGGCATTCGCCGTTCTCAGCGAACCGCGGATCGTCGGGTCCGCCCACCGGCCGCCGATGTCGGCGCCCATGGCGATCGGGCCGGAGAGGTCAAGCACCTCGCTTCCCGACAGTCGCCACAGCGTGTCCGCCGGTCCCACGTAGCGCAGCTGCGCGAACATGGGGGCATTCAGAAGCTCAGCCACCAGGGGCCCGCCGCCCATCGGCGCGAACCGCGCCTGGGCGCGGCCGATGATCTGGCTGCCGTTGCCGGCGACGGCTCGCACCGCAGCCTGATTGCCGCCGACCGCCGCGACGATGGCGAGGTCGATCGGCTTGGAGGCGAGAACGAGCCCGGCCCGGCTCAGCCCGCGCACCTTCAGGTCGAGGCGGCCGTTGCGGTTGCCTTTCCACGCATAGTCGAGCCGTCCGGTCGCAGATCCGCTCAAGTCGAGGTTGGGCCAAGCGAGATCGAGGACTCCAAGGGGCATGTGCTGCACCAGCGCATGGACTTCGGGGCGCGATCCGCTCCGGCCCGAAACGACCGCCGAGCCGCCCGCGAAGTCCAGGCTTGTCGGAGCGAGCGCCCAGCCGTCGCCCGAGCGCGTGAACACAGCCGGCTGCTTGAGGACAAGGGGCTGCCGCTCAATCCGTCCGTTGCCGGTGATCCGGATCGTATCCGGCGAAACGTCGGCCAGCGTCGAAAAAGCGAACGCCGCGCCGCGCCTGCCGGCGAAGGCCGCGCGAACCTGGCCGACGCCGTTCACGAGCTTGGCATTGGCGGTGAGCCGGGCCAGGGTGACTCCGCTCGTCTCGACTCCGCGCGCGTCGACGACGCCCTCCAGTGTGGTTCGCTCGTCAGCCAGGATGATGATCCCGTCGGCGCGGCCGCTCCGGACCGAGAATGCGCCGGGGAAGGTAACTCCGTTCCCGATGAGGTGTGCGTCAATTCGTTGGGCGTCCCCGGCGGGAGCGAAGTCCAGGGTCCCGCCGATCGTCCCATTGGCAAGGACAAGGCGGCCCGTGAAACCGCCCGGATCCGAGCGAAGATCGCCGGCCGCATGCGCTCCGCCGGCTTCGAGCGCGGCGATCGAGATCACCGAACGCCCGCCCGCCGGAAGGAGGATCCGGCCGTTGCTCGTGAACGGACCGAGCTTGGATCCGCCGCTCGCGCGATAATCGAACCCCGCGGCGGTCGGCTCGAGCAACAGACGCATCCCCCGGATGCCGAGTGCCTCGTTGGGGCTGTCGAGGAGCATGTCGATCCTGGGCCGCTCGATATGTCCGTCGAGGGTGAGCTTCACCGGGCCGTATTTGGCCTGACGGCCACCGGCGACGATATGGAACGTGCCGTCGCGAAAGCGCTGGCCCGCGCCCGCGAGCCTCAGCTTGGGCGAGTAGAGCTGAAGGTTCGTGAAATGGACGATCCCGTCGCCGCCGCGCTCGAGGTTCGTCGTCAGCGACGGCAAGCCTCCAGTGAGATCGCGGAAGAAGCTGTTGTCCAGCCGGCGCACCCACGCCTTCGCGGTGCCTACGACATGGCTCCCTTTGTTGTTCGGACCTGGAAGGACCTTGAGGTCGGTCATCACATCGACGATGCCGAGTCCGGGGATCAGGTAGCGCTGCATCGATCCGGACAGCAGCACCTCGAACCGGCCGGTGACGAGGTCGATGAGAAGCGAGAGCTTACCGTTCCACTTCGCGCTGGTGAGCCTCAAATCCTCGCCGCGCACCAGCTTGGGCGTGATGGCTAACCACCCTTCCATGCGCGGGTGGGCAAGCATCGCACCGGCGACGTCCCCCACTCCGGTGATCGCCCGCGCCGTCAGCCGGATCGGAACGCGCATTGGCCATGGGCTGAAGCGGCCACGGCCCTCGGCGCGCAGGTCGTCGAACCCGGTATCGTCGAACTGAACGTGCGGTGAGGCCAGGCGATAGGAATAGTCGGCCGTCGCGAATGGCCCGTCGAGCGTCCACACGAGGCGAACGTTCCTGCCCGTCATGTTCGGGAAGAGCGCCGGCGGCTTCAGCAGATCCACCCCCAGACGCACCCCGCGATAGCGGTTGCCGCCTAGGTCGAGCGCGCCTCGGGCGACCGCTCGCAACTCCGGCGAACCAGCCGTGAATTCCCCATCGAGGATCCGGTCCTTCAACGTCGCGTCGCCACGGATCGTCACGACCGGCATCGTCAGCCGGTGGAATTTGCCGGTCAGGAATTGCGCCGGCGCCCACAAGCCCTGCAGGCGATAACGGCCCTGGTCGACACCGAGCGCCAAACGGAGCGTCGGCCGGTTCGACAGGTCGAGCGACGCCTTGCCCCGCCAGCGGGCCCAGGTCCCGTCGCCGCCGATCGCAAGGTTGATGGCGCGGCGTGTTCCGATCATCGATCCGACCAGGCCGTTCTCCGGCGCGACCACCCGCGCGCCGAGATCGAATCGATTTCGGTCGGGCTCGGAATCGAGGTGGAAGGCGATGTTGTCGCCGGTGCTTACGAGTGCCGTCACGTCGATCAGCGCCCGGCCCGAGCGAACGTCGGCCTTGCCGCTCAGCCTGCCGCTATGCGGCCGACCGCCGACCTGACGACCGATGTCGACCCGGTCGATGCGAAGCTCGCCGATATGGATGTCGAACTTGGGAAGGATCGGTCCCTTCGTCTTCGTCGGCTTCAGCTTGGGGAGTCGGACAAGGGTTGCGCGCGCGGCCGTCAGGCTGTCGATTTGAAGCGAATTGTAGAGCCATGCTCCCGGTGACCAGTCCAGCTTGATCTCCGGCGAGGTCAGAAAGACTCCGGTCTGATCGGAAACCGTTACGTAGCGCAGTGTCGATTTGCCGAAGATCGACCCGTCGATCCGTCCGATATGGAAGTGAAGCCCGGACGCAGTTTCGATCTGTCCGATCCGGTCGACGATGAAACGGTGACCCGGCGCCGTGTCGAGCAGGACCAGGCCGGCGGCCAGCAGCACCAGCAGCGCGATGAACAGCGCCAGGAGCTCGTCGACCAGGCGCCGCATCCAGTCTCGCCTCAGCCGGCGCTCGATCCCCGGAGGCGCGGCGGTCGAGGCAAGGTCGTTGGCCACGCCTAGAAGGCCTGTCCCAAGGAGACGGTCACGGCTACGGGTCCGTCACCCTTCTGCCGGTTCAATGGAACGCCGAGGTCGATCCGGATCGGTCCGAAACTGGAATAATAACGGGCCCCGAGGCCGACCGCGAAACGCCAATCCCTCAAATCCGGGAGCGCCTCGGTCGTCAGCGAGCCGCCGTCGAAGAACGGCACGACCCCAAAATTCCCGCCGAACTGTTTCAGCCGGATCCGTGTTTCCAGCGCGAATTCGGCAAGTCCGCGTCCGCCGATGGGATCCCCGTCGATGTCCAGTGGCCCAAGCCGCTGGTAGCCATAGCCGCGCACGGAGCCGCCTCCGCCGGAATAGAAGCGGCGCGAGGGCGCCATGTCGAAGACCCCCGCACCGAGGATCGTTCCGATCCGCACCCTTCCCGCCGCGACCACGCGGTCGGACAAAGGCCTGTACGCGCTCGCGTCGAATTGGATTCGTGAGTAGGTGCGCCGTCCGCCGTGGAATGAAATTTCCGGGCTGACCCTGCCGCTCAGGCGAAAGCCGCGCGTCGGATCGAGCAGGCTGTCGCTTCCATCATATCCCAACGTCAATGGAAGGGCGGCGATCAGGAAGGTTCGAGTGTCCTTGACTCCCGAAATGTCGAAAACCCCGCGTTCGTCGGTCGCGAGCACCTCACCGCCGTAGGTCCAGGTCCATGTCTTCTGCCAGATGAAGTTGCTTTGGCGCTCGACGTTGCCCGCGAGCTGGATGGTCCGCGCTTCGTAGGCATCGAACTTGCGGTGTGCGGCAGACGCCTGCAGGTTCAGGACCTGGTCGCGCTGGAGAAAATTGCTTCGCCGGAACTGGACGCCGAGCAACTGCTCGCTGGTGCCGGCGATGCCGCGTAGCGTCAGCGCGCCTTCGGGATTGAAGAAGTTGCGGTCGGTCCAGCTCGCTTCGAGCCGGGCGCCTTCGCCCGTTCCGTAACCGAGCTCGCCCGCGATCGTGTGTGACGGGGCCGGCTCAAGGCGGACGTCGAGGTCGACAGATCGGCCTTCGTTCGCCGGAGTGACGCGAACGTCCGCAGTCGAAACGAGGCTGGTGGCGATGAGCGCGCGACGCAAATCGTCGACCTTCGACCGCTCGAACCGCTCGCCCGGCCTGAACCTGGCAATGGTCCAAATATGACGCGGGCTGAACGGAGGCCGCCCGGTAACCCGGATCGCGCCGAATCTGGCGACAGGTCCGGGAGTTACCGGCAGCACCAGGGTCGCAAGGTGCGTGGCATGATCCACGTCGACCTGCTGCTCGCCTACCTTCGCGCCGGCAAAGCCGAGTTCGCCCAGCCGGGTCTGCAGCGCGAGTCCGCCGGCGATCACGTCCTGGGCGATGACGGGATCGCCGGCTCTTACTGCAAAGGCGTCGCGAAGTTTGACCGACTCGGATCCGGCTCCCTCGAGGCCGGGCAGCTCGACCGACGCGAATCGATATTGCTCGCCGGGCGAAGCTTCGAGAACAACCCTGACCATATTGCCGGCGGATTCCGTCCGGGGTTCGACGTCAGCATCGTAATAGCCTTGGCTTCGAAGCAATTCCTCGAGCAAATCGGCATCGGCGCGCGACCGGCGCGCGATCTGCGCGGCATTGGCGGGATCCTTGCGGTCCGCCTCCAGCGCCGACTGCAGCCGGAACGCTTTGATCAATTCTTCAGCATCCCCCACGGCCCCCAGGCCGTCGATCTGAACGACATATTTTCGGTTGCCGCTCTCGTCTTGGGGGGACGGCAGCGCCTGCGGCTGGATCGCTTGATCGGGCGCCGGCTGTTCGGTGGCTTCTAGCGTCGGCCAATCCAAGCCGAGCCCCGGCATCGGATCCAGCGGCGCCGAGGGATCGAGCTGCGAAGCCTCGGGCGGCGGACTGGCGGGCGGCACAGTCGGAGGTGCAGTCTGCGCCACGGCACGGGCGGCGCAAATCATGCTGAACGCCGCCGCGCACCGCAGCTGCGCGGCCCATGCCGCTGATCCCCGCCCGCTCATCGAGACCGACCCTAACCAGCGCTCCTGAACCGCGCCAGTCTCGACGCGCAGTTATGGCGTGCTTCGAGCGTCGACTATCGCTTTGAAAAGCCCGGATTAGTGAATGGTGCCGGTAACTTGGTCGCTGGACAGAGCCTCGACCACGCGCTCGATCTGGCGCCAGTGACAGAATCCCACGACATTTCCATCACTGCGGAATCGCCGGGCCCTTGCCGCCGCTTCGAGCGCGGCACGGTCGCCGTAATGCTCGATGAGCTCAGCAGCATCGCTTAGGGAAAGCCGCCCGTGGATGAAGACTCCGTCCATGGCGGTCATTTACCGCGATGGTCTTGCAGGACTACCGATGAGTGTCGTCAACGCGGCGTTGACTATGTCTTCGGGATTGGCTGTGGGACTTCGATGGCTCCGAACACGACGCGCGCCGGGGGATGTTTTCTCACAATCTGTATTCTCGCCGGTTTCGTCGTGGGGCTGGAGATCCGGAACCCAATGAAAGGGGTGCTCGGGGGAACGGCCGCGGGAGCCGCAATCGCGGTGCTGGTTTGGCTGATCGACCGTTGGCGCGGCGGATCGGTCAGATAACTTTACGGCCGGCCCAGATCACGCGCCCGATACAGTTGATTTCGTCAATTCCGCAGTCCGGCCAATCGGGATAGGCCGGGTTGTCCGACTGAACGGTCACGCTTCGGCCGAGCGGATGCAGGGCGATCCGCTTCACGACCACCGAATCCTCCACCCGAAGCACGTAAATCCCGTCGCGAAGGCGCTCGACGGAATCGCCCAGGTCCACCAGGATATCGTCGCCAGCGTTCAAGGTGGGAGCCATCGAATCCCCCTCCACGCGCACGATCGAAAGCTGCGTCGCCGGGGTCGGCGTAAGCCCCTTCAGCCAGCGCTCGTCGAACCCGAAATAGGCGCGCCCAAGCTCGGCGGCGACGATCGCTCCGTGGCCCGCGGAGACGGTAACGGCATGGCGTTTGACGCTGATCAAGCCGTCGGGCCTGGCGGATTCATCGGGCGGACCGCCCAACAACTCCTCCGAAACGGCGAAATAGCGAGCGAGCTTGCGCCGCTCCTCTTCCTTTAGGCGCTTGGGTACGCCGCGCCTGATAAACTGCTGAATGTACGCCGGATTGCGCCCAAGCATTCGTGAAAGACCGGCAAAGTCCTCGCCACGTTCCGTGCAGAGTTGTTCGAGGGCACGACGGGGGTCCACCATTAAGAAGCCTTTAAGGATAGGAATGTGCCTAGACAAGTGGCGCTATTATACTTGACATACCCACTCCTGCCCTCTACGAAGGGGGAACAGGAGAAAATAAAGTGGCTTCCGTTCTTTCATCCCCGCACTTTCACAACGAGGAAAAGGCTTTTGCCTATGTCGAGGCTCGCGTTTGGCCGAACGGCCCCGTTTGCCCGCACTGTGGCGGCGTCGAGAAGCTGGGCAAGCTGAAGGGCAAAACCACCCGTCCCGGCCTGTGGAAGTGCTACCAGTGCCGCAAGCCCTTCACCGTGCGGATGGGAACAATTTTCGAGAGCAGCAAGGTTCCGCTGCATCTGTGGCTTCAGGCTATGTATCTGATCGCCGGAAGCAAAAAGGGCATTAGCTCGAACCAGCTTCATCGGACCCTTGGCGTCACCCTGAAAACCGCTTGGTTCCTGTCGCACCGCATCCGTGAAGCAATGCGGGAAGGCGACCTTGCTCCGTTCGGTCACGGCGGCGGCGCTGTTGAGGTCGATGAGACCTACATCGGTCGCAAGACGGGCGCTGGCAGCCCGAAAGGCGGTTGGGGCCACAAGATGACCGTGCTTGGCCTGATCGATCGCAACACTGGTCGTAGCCGCTTATTCCACGTCGATAAGGGCGGTGAGCAAATTCAGTCGATTGTGCTTGGCAACCTCTCACGCGAAGCGCGGCTCATGACCGACGAACACACCATGTATAAGAGGATTGGACGCGAATTTGCGGATCATTCGGCTGTCCACCACTACAACAAAGAATATGTGCGCGGCGACGTTACCACGAACACCATTGAAGGCGCGTTCTCGATCTTCAAGCGCGGTATGCGGGGCGTCTATCAGCACTGCGCCGAGAAGCACTTGCACCGTTACCTTGCCGAGTTTGAATTTCGCTACAGCCACCGCGAAGCGACCGGCTGCAACGATAAAGATCGCGCCGCGAAGATGCTTCGTGGTATCGTCGGCAAGCGCCTGACCTACCGGGCTTGCGTGTGAGGGTATGATGCCAAAGGCAAAGCACACACCAACCCCAGAGGAACAGCGAAAGCGGTTCGAGGAAGAGGTCAAAAAGCGAAAGGACGCTGGCGACTTCGACCCAGACGCGGCGGACGCTGCACTAGACGCGCTCGTTAGGAAGCAACATCCAAATGAGCGGCGTTCGAGTCCGTAATCCACCTTGAGACGTGCTGTTGCAGTTCGGGTAAGTCCAAAATCTCCATCACAAACTCTGCGGGGACAACGATGCCCATGCGGAGTTGTGTGTATTTGCGCCCGCGCTTGATGACATCCTCTTCCCAATTGTCGGGATCGCTCCACGAGCCCTGCCAAACTCCGAGTAGCTTCAAGTCTGGAGTTGCGGTGGTGATAAGGCGAGTTTCCTTGCCCTCCATCGGTACGTTCAGCTCTAGCCCTTGCCGGACGAATACCGGCCCGCCGCTTAACCCTGGCAGGTTTGAAAGCTCCGCTAGGTAGCCGACGACGTTGATGGTGTTTGGCGAGTCTTCGTCTTCTTTGACCGGGATGGGCTCCGCTGTGTCCGCCATCATTGCAACGTTACCGGTGTGACATGCGGGCATGAGGCGGTTTGCCCCGTGATGACGGCTGTAGAGGCCGATTGCGTAGCAAATGTCTCCGCAACCGACATCCGTGCGCGGAAATTTTCGAGGCACTGCTGCTCCAGACAGAATACCCACGGTGTCCATTTTCATCGCATCGAAGTCGAGATGCAGCGGAAGGACTGACACGTCCACGCTTGGGTCAGGATGGTGG